>NZ_JAQYWT010000295.1:0-282168 GCF_036322545.1 Streptomyces sp. SP18BB07 | reverse complement strand
GATCTACTTCGCCCACGAGCGCGAGGTGTTCCAGCGGGCCGGGATGTGGCTGACCGCCGGCGAGTGGGGCGGGCCGCGCGCGAACGAGACCGTGGAGAAACGGCGGGTGCGGTACCGGACGGTCGGCGACATGTCGTGCACAGGTGCCGTGGATTCGGACGCGGTGACGCTCGACCAGGTCATCGCCGAGATCGCCGCCTCCCGGCTCACCGAGCGGGGTGCGACCCGCGCCGACGACAAGATGTCCGAGGCCGCGATGGAAGACCGTAAGCGCGAGGGGTACTTCTAGCCATGAGCACGCTCACCATCGACACTCTGCGCTTCGCGACGGCCGGGTCGGTCGACGACGGCAAGTCCACCCTGGTCGGACGGCTGCTGCACGACTCCAAGTCGATCCGCACCGACCAACTGGAGGCCGTGGAACGGGTATCGGCCGGTCGTGGGCTGGAAGGCCCGGATCTCGCGCTGCTCACCGACGGCCTGCGCGCCGAGCGGGAACAGGGCATCACCATCGATGTGGCCTACCGCTACTTCGCCACCGCCCGCCGCCGGTTCATCCTCGCCGACACCCCCGGCCACGTGCAGTACACCCGCAACATGGTCACCGGCGCCTCCACCGCCGAGCTGGCGATCGTCCTCGTCGACGCGCGCAACGGGGTCGTCGAGCAGACGCTGCGGCACGCCGCCGTGGCGGCGTTGCTGCGGGTGCCGCACGTCGTGCTGGCCGTCAACAAGATGGACCTCGTCGGGTACGAGGAGCGGGAGTTCCGGCGGATAGTCGAGGACTTCACCCGGCACGCCGACGCACTGGGGTTGTCCGGTTTCACGTCGACCCCCGTCTCGGCGCTCGTCGGTGACAACGTCGTCGACCGCTCCGGGCGGATGGACTGGTACGACGGTCCGGCACTCCTGGAGTTCCTGGAGACCGTGCCGGTGGGGGTGGAAGCGACGGACGCCCCGGTCCGCTTCCCCGTGCAGTACGTGATCCGGCACGGCGAAGTCCGGTACTACGCTGGGCAGTTGGTGTCCGGAACTCTGCGGGTCGGTGACCGGGTGACCGTCCATCCGTTCGGCGAGACCTCCGAGATCACGGGCATCGACGTCCTGGGCGAGGCGGCGGAGGCCGCGTACGCGCCGCAGTCGATCAGTGTGCGGCTGGCGGACCAGCGGGACGTGTCGCGCGGGGACATGATCACGAGGGCCGGGCCCGACGCGCCGACGCTCACGCAGGACGTCCACGCCGCCGTCTGCCACCTGGCAGAGCGGCCCCTGCGGGTGGGGGACCGTGTACTGCTCCGGCACACCACCCGCACCGTCAAGGCCGTCGTCAAGGACCTCGGCGGACACTCCGAACTGACCGAGCTGACCGAGCTCACCACGAACGACCTCGGTCGGATCGTCCTGCGCACGGCCGAGCCGTTGGCCCTGGACGACTACACGGCGGTCCGGCGCACCGGCGCGTTCATCCTGGTCGACCCGGCGGACGGCGCGACCCTGACGGCGGGCATGGTGGACCTCTCCCGACCCCCGGCCTAGGACAGGGTGAGCCGGGGCTTGGGGGCGTCGGTGCGGCCCGTGTTGGGGCGGCGGCTGCCGGCACGGTAGGGGGCGGGCCAGGGCGCGCCCGGTCCCTCGTAGCCCTGTTCGGCGGCCGCGTGGAGCGTCCAGTGGGGGTCGTAGATGTGCGGGCGGGCCAGGGCGCAGAGGTCGGTGCGGCCGGCCAGGATCAGGGAGTTGACGTCGTCCCAGGAGGAGATGGCGCCGACGGCGATCACCGGCACCCCCACCTCGTGTCGGATGCGGTCCGCGTACGGGGTCTGGTACGAGCGGCCGTACTCGGGCCGCTCGTCGGCGACGACCTGCCCCGTCGAGACGTCGATCGCGTCGGCGCCGTGCGCGGCGAACGCGCGGGCGATCTCGACGGCGTCCTCGGCGGTGGTGCCTCCGTCCGCCCAGTCGGTCGCGGAGATACGGACGGTCATGGGCCGCTCCTCCGGCCACACCGCCCGTACGGCGTCGAAGACTTCGAGCGGGAAGCGGAGCCGGTGGTCGAGGGAGCCGCCGTAGCGGTCGGTGCGGCGGTTCGTCAGCGGCGAGAGGAAGCCGGAGAGCAAGTAGCCGTGCGCGCAGTGAAGTTCGAGGAGGTCGAAACCGCTGCGGGCCGCTCTGAGCGCGGCCGACGTGAACTGCTCCCGGATGTCGGTGAGTTGGGCGCGGGAGAGCGCGCGCGGCGTCTGGCTGCCCGGCCTGTACGGGAGCGGGGAGGCCGCCGCCAGGGGCCAGTTGCCGGTGTCCAGGGGCTCGTCGATGCCCTCCCACATCAGCTTGGTCGAGCCCTTGCGGCCGGAGTGCCCGAGCTGCACGCCGACGGCCGTGCCCGGTGCCTGCTCGTGCACGAAGGAAACGGTGCGCCGCCAGGCTTCGGCCTGCCGGGTGTTCCAGAGCCCGGCGCAGCCCGGGGTGATCCGCCCCTCGGGGCTGACGCACACCATCTCGGTCATCACGAGCCCGGCACCGCCGAGGGCCCGGGCGCCCAGATGGACGAGGTGGAAGTCGCCGGGGACACCGTCGGTCGCCGAGTACATGTCCATCGGGGAGACGACGACCCGGTTGCGCAGGGTCAGCCCGCGCAGCCGGAAGGGGGTGAACATCGGGGGTGTGCCGGGCGGGCAGCCGAACTCCCGCTCCACCGCGCCGGTGAAGCGCGCGTCGCGCAGGCGGAGGTTGTCGTGGGTGACGCGGCGGCTGCGGGTGAGGAGGTTGAAGGCGAACTGCCGGGAGGGCTGGTCGAGATGGAGCCCGATGTTCTCGAACCACTCCAGGCTGGCCCGCGCCGCGCGCTGGGTGGAGGCGACCACCGGGCGCCGCTCCTCCTCGTACGCCCTCAACGCCCGTTCCTGGTCTGGCTGTTCCTCCAGACACGCGACCAGCGCGAGCGCGTCCTCGACGGCCAGCTTCGTACCGGAGCCGATGGAGAAGTGCGCGGTGTGCGCGGCGTCGCCGAGCAGGACCAGGTTGCCGTGCGACCAGCGCTCGTTGACGACCGTGCGGAACGTCGTCCAGGTGGAGTTGTTGGAGCGTAGGGGCCGTCCGCCGAGCGCGTCCGCGAAGAGTTTCGCGCACCGCTCGACCGACTCCCGCTCGTCCGCCCGGTCCAGCCCGGCGGCCCGCCACACCTCCTCGCGCATCTCCACGATGACGGTGGACGCGTCCGGCGCATATGGGTAGCCGTGGAGTTGTGCCACGCCGTGCTCGGTCTCGGCGATCTCGAAACGGAACGCCTCGAAGGCGAAGTCGGCGGCGAGCCAGATGTGACGGCAGCGGTGCGTCTCGACGGTCGGCCGGAACACCTCCGCGTACGCCTCGCGCGTCGCGCTGTGCACGCCGTCCGCCGCGATGACCAGGTCGTACGTCTCGCAGAGCCAGGACGGGTAGGGGGCCTCGGTGCCGAAGCGGAGGTCCACGCCGAGGGCGCGGCAGCGGGCGTGCAGGATCTGGAGGAGGGTGCGGCGGCCCAGGGCGGCGAAGCCGTGTCCTCCGGAGGTGTGGCGGGTGCCTCGGTGGACGATGTCGATGTCGTCCCAGCGGGTGAAGTGGGCTTGTAGGGCCTCGTAGACGGCTGGGTCGGCGTGTTCTATGCCGCCGAGGGTTTCGTCGGAGAGGACTACGCCGAAGCCGAAGGTGTCGTTCGGGGGGTTGCGTTCCCAGACGGTGATGTCGCGGGTGGGGTCGAGGCGTTTGAGGAGGGCGGCGGCGTAGAGGCCGGCTGGGCCGCCGCCGATGATCGCTATTCGGGTGGGGTGGTTGAGGTGCTCTGGCGGCTGCGGGTGCGTCGTGGCTGGTCGCGCGGTTCCCCGCGCCCCTGGGGTGGCTGCACCTGAGGTCGGTATGACCGTTGAGGGCGGCATCAGTGGCCCTGCCATTTCGGGGGGCGTTTTTCGGTGAATGCCGTGTGGAATTCCTTGTAGTCCTCGCCGGTCATCAGGAGGGCCTGGGTCGACGCGTCGAGTTCCACGGCGGCCGACAGGGGCATGTCCAGCTCGGCCGTCAGCAGGGCCTTCGTCTGGGCCTGGGCCAGGGCCGGGCCCTCGGCCAGGCGGCGGGCCAGGGTGTGCGCGGCCTCGTCGCCGCTGCCCTCGTCGGTGAGCTGGCTGATGAGGCCGATGCGTTCGGCCTCGGCGGCGCGGACGGGGTCGCCGAGCATGAGGAGGCGGGTGGCGTGGCCGAGGCCGACGACGCGGGGCAGGAGGTAGGCGGCGCCCATGTCCCCGCCGGAGAGCCCCACGCGGGTGAAGAGGAAGGAGAAGCGGGCGGTGGGATCGGCCACCCTGAAGTCGGCGGCCAGGGCCAGGACCGCGCCGGCGCCTGCCGCCACGCCGTGCACCGCGGCGATCACGGGGAAGGGGCACTCGCGGACGGCCCGTACGACCTGTCCGGTCATCCGGTTGAAGTCGAGCAGCTGGGCGGTGTCCATGGCGAGGGTGACGCCGATGATCTCGTCGACGTCGCCGCCGGAGCAGAAGCCGCGGCCGGCGCCGGCCAGCACCAGGGCCCGTACGGACCTCTCCCGGGAGAGCTCTGCGAGCAGGTCGCGCAGGTCGGCGTAGGCGCCGAAGGTGAGGGCGTTCAGCTTCTCGGGGCGGGCGAGGGTGACGGTGGCGACGCCGTCGGTGATCTCGCACCGCAGATGCCGCCAGTCGGAGGTGCGGGCGGCGGAGCCGGTGAAGGGACTCATACGGGAGGCCTCCTCGGGGGCTGCCGCGGTGCCGCGGCTCCTTCCCCACCTCACGAAGTTATCACCGTTATCTGACTGTCGTCACGAGTGCGCGATAGGTCGATCGGGCCGCTGCGGGAAGGGGCCGACGGGGCTCCGTGACTCGGTCACGGACGTTCGACAAGCCGGTAACGGCGGGCTCGGTCGGGCGCGGCCGGACGTTGGCGTGGGTAGACCGCCGTCAACGGGGCCGACGGTCCCCCGCGGCGCCCGCCGAGCGGCTTCGCCGGTCCGCGCCGTACCATTCGTCACGTTGAAAGCAGGACGAGCCATGACCTGCTCCATGAACGGATCAGCCACCTTGCAAGAACCCTCCGCCCCCGCCTCCTGGCGCATCGCGCTGCCGCACACCGCCGCGGCCGTGCCCGTGGCCCGCGCGCTGGTGCGGACGGCGCTGACCGAGCTGGAGCACGGGGCGGACTGCGACACGGCGGAGCTGCTCACCGCGGAACTGGTCGCGAACGCGATCGAGCACGCCGCCGGGGAGGGCCCGATAGAGCTGGTCGTCGAGCTGGTGCCGAGCGGCTGCAAGGTGGAGGTCCACGACCCCGACCCCGCTCCCCCGGGCGACCTCACCACCCCGGGACACCTCGACCCCGATCCCTGGCAGGAGCACGGCCGCGGTCTGCTGCTGATCCGGGCCCTCAGCTCCGCCTGCGGCCACCGCCCCACGGACTCCGGCAAGGCGGTGTGGTTCCGGTTGCCGACGGTGCCGCCGCAGCGCCGCCACGCGTAGTCGTCGGCACCAGCACAGCGCCGCCACGCGTAGTCGTCGGCACCAGCACAGCACCGCCACGCATAGTCGCCGGTACCGCCACAGCACCGCCACCCGTGGTCCCCGGCCCGGCGTCGCCGGGCGTCGGCCTCAGGCCAGGGTCGCCACCAGGATCGCCTTGATCGTGTGCAGCCGGTTCTCCGCCTCGTCGAAGACGACGGAGTGCGACGACTCGAACACCTCGTCCGTGACCTCCAGCGAGTCCAGTCCGTGCAGCTCGTGGATCTCGCGCCCCACCTTGGTGCCGAGGTCGTGGAAGGCCGGCAGGCAGTGCAGGAATTTGACGTCCGCGTTGCCGGTGGCCCGCAGCACGTCCATGGTCACGGCGTACGGGGAGAGCGCCCCGATCCGCTCGTCCCAGACCTCCTTGGGCTCACCCATGGAGACCCACACGTCGGTGGCGACGAAGTCGGCGCCCTCGACCCCGTCGTGGATGTGCTCGGTGAGGGTGATCCGCGCGCCGCTGATCTCGGCGAGCTTGCGGGCGTGGATGACGATCTCCTCGGTCGGCCAGTAGGCCTGCGGGGCGACGATCCTCACGTCCATCCCGAGCAGGGCCCCGGTCACCAGGTACGAGTTGCCCATGTTGAAGCGGGCGTCGCCGAGGTAGGCGAAGACCATCTCGTCCAGCGGCTTGTCGCTGTGCTCGGTCATGGTCATCACGTCGGCCAGCATCTGGGTGGGGTGCCAGTCGTCGGTGAGGCCGTTGTAGACCGGCACTCCGGCGTACGCCGCCAGCTCTTCGACGTTCGCCTGACTGTCGCCCCGATACTCGATCGCGTCGAACATCCGGCCGAGCACTCGTGCGGTGTCCTTGACGGACTCCTTGTGGCCCATCTGGGAGCCGGTGGGGTCCAGGTACACGGTACGGGCGCCCTGGTCGGCCGCGGCGACCTCGAACGCGCAGCGGGTGCGCGTCGAGGTCTTCTCGAAGACGAGCGCGATGTTCTTCCCCCGCAGGTGCTGGGTCTCCCTCCCGGCCTTCTTGGCCGCCTTCAGCTCCACGGCCAGCTCGATCAGCCCGCGGAACTCCTCCGCGGTGAAGTCCAGCTCCTTGAGGAAGTGGCGCCCGGCGAGGGCGTGGGGAACGGTCGCCATGGGGCGCTCCTGGGTCGACGGGACAGGGGACAGCGATAGGAAGACTGGAAGTCTATACGATGTTCCACATTTCTATACAGCCCCCTCCTGGCGCCCTCCCGGCTGGATCCAGCGGGGATACGGGGACGCGCGGATCCCTACACCGCCGATCTCTCGACCGGGCAGCTCATGCAGCGTGGCCCGCCCCTCCCCCGCCCCAGCTCGCTGCCCGGGATCTCGATCACCTCGATGCCCTGCTTGCGCAGATGCGTGTTGGTGGTGGCGTTGCGCTCGTAGGCGACGACGACGCCGGGCTCGACGGCGAGGACGTTGCAGCCGTCGTCCCACTGCTCGCGTTCGGCGGCGTGGACGTCCTGGGTGGCGGTGAGCACCCGGATCGCGTCGAGACCGAGCGCGGCGGCGATCGCGCGGTGCATGTGCTCCGGCGGGTGGTCGGTGACCTTGAGCTCCTTCTCGCCGACGCCCGGTTCGATGGTGTACGAGCGGAGCATGCCGAGGCCGGCGTACTGGGTGAAGGTGTCGCCGTCGACCATGGTCATGACGGTGTCAAGGTGCATGAAGGCCCGGCGCTTGGGCATGTCGAGGGCCACGATGGTCTGCGCGGAACCGGCGGCGAAGAGCTTGTGCGCGAGCATCTCGACGGCCTGCGGGGTGGTGCGCTCGCTCATGCCGATGAGGACGGCCCCGTTGCCGATGACGAGGACGTCGCCGCCCTCGATGGTGGACGGGTAGTCGGCCTGACCCTCCGACCAGGTATGGAACGTCTCGGCGCGGAACAGCGGATGGTGCCGGTAGATCGCCTCGAAGTGGACGGTCTCGCGCTGACGGGCCGGCCAGCGCATGGCGTTGATGGAGACCCCGTCGTAGATCCAGGCGGAGGTGTCGCGGGTGAAGAGGTGGTTGGGGAGCGGGTCGAGGAGGAATTCGTCCAGTTCCATGACGTGGAAGCGGACGGAGGCCGGCTCCATGTGCGCGTCGAGGAACTCGCGTTTGGTCATGCCGCCGATCAGCGCCTCGACCAGCTCGCGCACGGGCAGCGACTCGAAGGCGGCCCTGAGGTGGTCCGTGGCGAGCGGGCCGTACTCCTTCTCGTCGAAGACGCGGTCGAGGACGAGTTGCCGGGCCTCGGGAATCCGCATGACATCGGTGAGGAGGTCGCCGAAGAGGTGGACGGCGACGCCTCGGTCACGCAGCACGTCGGCGAATCCGTCGTGCTCGGCGCGCGCCCGGCGCACCCACAGCACGTCGTCGAAGAGCAGCGCGGTCTTGTTGCTGGGGGTGAGCCTTTTGAGCTCAAGATCCGGCCGGTGCAGGATGACGCGGCGCAGACGCCCGGCCTCGGAGTCGACATGGAATCCCATGCCCTCATCCTGACCATTCGGGCGCGTGTTCACCCACCGGTCGGCCGAATCGAAGTCCTTTCGCCGCTTCTATTGCGTCCTCTTGACGATAAGTAGGTCTCGCCATTATCGTCTAAGTGACATTAACCGCAGGAGGGGGATCATCCATGGCCGACATCACCAGACGGCTCGGCTGGCGGCATCTGCGCGGGGCGCCCACCGCGCACATCCGTCACCACCGCTCCGGGCGGCTCGCGCACGACGGCCCGGGGCTGAGCTTCTGGTACCGGTCGCTGAGCGCCGCGCTCTCCGAGATCCCGGTGGACGACCGGGAGCTTGCGATGACCTTCCACGCCCGTACGTCCGACTTCCAAGACGTGGCGGTGCAGGCGACGGTGACGTACCGGGTGAGCGACCCGGCGACCGCCGCCGCCCGGCTCGACTTCTCCATCGACCCCGACACGGGGGTCTGGCGCGGTGCTCCCCTGGAGCAGTTGTCGACCCTGCTGACCGAGACGGCCCAGCAGCACGCGCTGGACGTCCTGGCCCGTACGACGCTGGCCTCGGCCCTCGTCGACGGGGTCGCGGCGGTCCGGGAGCGGGTGGCGGACGGGCTGGCGGCCGAGCCACGGCTGCCGGCCACCGGGATCGAGATCGTGGCCGTCCGCGTGGTGGCGCTGCGGCCCGAGCCCGAGGTGGAGCGGGCGCTGCGCACACCGGCGCGGGAACAGATCCAGCAAGAGGCCGACCGGGCGACGTACGAGCGCCGGGCCGTGGCCGTCGAGCGGGAGCGGGCCATCGCCGAGAACGAGCTGGCCAGCCAGATCGAACTCGCCCGCCGCGAGGAGCAGTTGGTCGAACAGCGGGGCACCAACGCGCGGCGGGAGGCGGAGGAGAAGGCCGCGGCGGACGCGGTGAAGGCGGGTGCGGAGGCGGCGCGGAGTGTGAAGCTGGCGGAGGCCGAGGCGGTGCGGCAGGTGAAGCTGGCCGAGGCGGAGGCGCGGGCCGCGCGGGAGGTGGGGGCGGCGCGGGCCGAGGCGCAGGCGGCGTGGCTGCGGGTGCACGCCGAGGTGGACGCGGCGACGCTGCACGCGCTGACCGGGGCCCGGCTCGCGGAGAACCTGCCGCGGATCGAGAGCGTGACGGTGTCGCCGGACGTACTGACCGGACTGCTGGCCAGGCTCGGCGGCGGGGCGGGCAGCGGCGGCGGATCAGGTAGCGGCGGCGAGGGCTCGGCGTGAGTCTCGCGCCGCGGGTGGTGCTGGTCCATCGCACCACCGAGTACGAGGAGTTGGTGGCCCGGCACGGTACGCACGGGCAGGCCGCCTTCTTCCTGCGCTCTCGGGGGCGGGACATCGAGGACGTGGCCGAGCGGCACCGGCGGGAGCGCGGGGCGCTGGCCGAGGTCACCGCCTCCGTGCCGCTGGCCTGGCGTCAGGCCAAGGTGGAGCGGGGTGACTTGGACCGGTTCCTGTTCGCCCCCGAGGACGTGGTCGTCGTGGTCGGGCAGGACGGGCTGGTGGCCAACGCGGCGAAGTACCTCGCGGGGCAGCCGGTGGTGGGGATCAACCCCGATCCCCGGCGCAATCCGGGGGTGCTGGTACGGCATCTGCCTTCGCACGCGGGGAAGTTGCTGGCCGCCTCGCTCCGGAGCGACTGCTCGGTGGACGAGTTGACGATGGTCGAGGCCGTCGCGGACGACACGCAGCGGCTGGTGGCGCTCAACGAGATCTATCTCGGCGCGGCGGGGCACCAGACCGCCCGGTACCGGCTGGGGCTCGACGGCGACAGGGGTGTCGTCGAGCCCCAGGCCTCGTCCGGGGTGCTCGTGGGGACGGGGACCGGGGCGAGTGGGTGGATTCGGTCCGTCTGGCAGGAGCGGGCGAGTGCGTTGCCCCTTCCGGGGCCTGCGGAAGGTCGTCTGCTGTGGTTCGTGCGGGAGGCGTGGCCGTCTCCGGCGACCGGGACGTCTCTGGTGGCGGGGCAGTTGGGGGCGGGGGGCCGGCTGCGGCTGACGGTGGAGTCGGATCGGTTGATCGTGTTCGGGGACGGGATGGAGGGGGATGCGCTGGAGTTGACGTGGGGGCAGACGGTGCGGGTGGGGGTGGCGGGGGTTCGGTTGCGGTTGGTGGGCTGACGGGGTTTCGCCCCCGCCGCCCCTACCCGTCCCCGTCCCAGGGGCTGCGCCCCTTCGCCCCCCAGGCGTCCGCCCGGTGGGGGCTGGTCGCGCAGTTCCCCGCGCCCCTGAAAGGCCTACGGCCATTTCGGGGCGAAAAAGCAGGGGCGCAGCCCCGCTTTTTCAGGGGCGCGGGGAACTGCGCGAGACGCCCCACGCACCCGCACCCGACAACCCACCCGCGGCCCCGAGTTCCTACTCGGCGCCCTCCGGCGGAGCAGGCGCCGCGCCCTTGCGGCGTTTGCGGTGGGTGTAGGCGGTGATCGCCTCCCACAGGTCGCGGCGGTCCACGTCGGGCCAGGGCTGGTCGGTGAAGTGGAGTTCGGCGTAGTGGGCGTGCCAGGGGAGGAAGTTGGAGGTGCGGATCTCGCCGCTGGTGCGCCAGAGGAGGTCCACGTCGGGCAGGGCGTGATGGGGCAGGTGGGCGGCGAAGAGCTGCTCGGAGATCCGGGCGGGATCGATGTCACCGGCGAGTGCGGCGCGGGCCAACGACGCGCCGGCCTGGGTGAGTTCGGCACGGCCGCCGTAGTTGACGCAGACGTTGAGGGTGAGGCCGGTGCGGTGGCGCGTGGCGTGCTCCTGGGCGCGGAGGACTTCCACCACGTCCTCCGGGAGCCCGTCGGGGGACCCCACCCAGCGCAGGCGTACGTCGTGGTCGAGCAGTTCGCCGTCGAGGAGTTCGGCGCGCATGATCGCGAAGAGCTTGGAGACCTCGTCGGGCGACCGCTTCCAGTTCTCGGTGGAGAAGGCATAGACCGTCAGATGGGCGAGGCCGATCTCCAGCGCGCCCTGGACGACGTCGCGCAGGGCGACCGCTCCGGCGCGGTGCCCCTCGTCGCGGGGCAGACCGAGCCCGGTGGCCCAGCGTCCGTTGCCGTCCATGACGATCGCCACGTGCTGGGGCAGGAGCTCTTCGGCTATGGCCGGTGGGCGGGCTCCGTCGCGGTGCGGGCGCGGCGGCAGCGGCGGCTCGGCGATGCGTGTGACGGGCCGTTCGGGGCCGGCGAGCAGGCCCGGTGCCGAGTCGTCCCCGGTGCCGCCGCGCGGTGACGCGCCGCCGGCCGGCCGCGCCGGGGCGTCGTCCCTGCCGGGCGGCAGCGTCAGCCGCCACACCAGGGCGGCCCGGGCCCGGGCCGGGCCGACGATCCGCCACTGGGTGTGCCGGGGAACGCGTACCGGGCGGTGCAGCACGGCCGAGCCGGAGCGCGCGATCGCGTCCAGCTCCGCGCCGAAGAGTTCGACCGCGGTGTCGAGCACGATGGCGGGGCCCAGCGGCAGCGTGTTCCGCAGCGCCCGGCGGGAGCTCTCCAGCCACTGCCGGGCCTGGTCGACGAGGTGGGCGACCAGCCGCCGGACGGCGGGGGTCCAGGCGCGGGAGACCAACTCGGCCGGGGTGACGCCGAAGCGGTCGAGGACCTCGGTGGGAAACCACACGTGTCCGCCGTCGAGGTCCTCGGGGAGGTCACGGAGCATGTCGGCGAGGAACAGACCGTCCACGAACCGGGTGAAGCCCGGCAGGTCGCGGAGCCGCACGGGGACGGGCAGTCCGGAGCGGACCAGCATGCGCATCAGCTGTTCGGGCCAGCTGACGTTCTGGGCGTGGGCACGCTCCCGCCACTCCTGCCAGGTCGCGACGCCCTCGCGGGCCTCGTCGCCCTGGACGGCGTCCAGGGAGCCCAGCAGGTCTCCGAGGTCGAGCCCCCAGTGCCAGACCGCGTCGGTCAGCGCGTGTCGTACCGGGTCGTCGCTGGTCCCGGCGGCCAGGTCCGCCTCCAGCGCGGTCCGCCACTCCTGGAGCCGCCGGCTCCGCTCCTGCGGGGTGCCCTCGGTGGAGTCGAGGAGGTCGTCGGCGGAGGCGAGGGCGGCGTACAGGGCCCAGCACGCGGGGCGCACCGTCGGCGGCATCAGCTGCATCAGGGCGTATTCGGTGGGCCGGGTCGTGCGGACCAGGCGGCGGCACTCGTCGTACGCGGCGTCGAGTGCCGACAGCTCTCGTCCGGACCGTGCGGTGGTGCGACGCATGGGAAACCCCACATACCTTCGACTGGGACCGATGGGACCGACTCGGGTGGCAGCGGTCGCCTGCGATCGCTGTCCCCCCGAGCACCGCCGGAACCTCTCGAACGCGGAACACGGCCACGCCTGCTCGCGACATTATCAGCCGCAATGTCACGTCACGGGCACGGGTCCGCCCGCCGCGGGCGAGGGCCTGTCCGACAATTGCCGTCGCGAGGCAGACGGGAATTGTCGGACAGGCCCTGGGGTCGGCCGCGGCGGGCGTCGGGCTCACAGTCGGGGGTCGACGGGCTCCGACTCCAGGGCCAGTACCCCGAACACCGCCTCGTGCACCCGCCACAGCGGCTCCCCCTCGGCGAGCCGGTCCAGCGCCTCCAGACCCAGGGCGTACTCACGCAGGGCGAGGGACCGCTTGTGGTTGAGGAACCGGCCGCGCAGCCGGGCGAGGTTCTCCGGACGGGTGTACTCCGGGCCGTAGATGATCCGCAGGTACTCCCGGCCCCGGCACTTGATGCCCGGCTGGACCAGCCGCCCCTGGGTGCTGCGGACGACCGCCCCGACGGGCTTGACGACCATGCCCTCGCCGCCCCGGCCGGTCATCTCCAGCCACCAGTCGATGCCCGCGCGCACCGAGGCCTCGTCCCCGGTGTCGACGAAGAGGCGCCGGGTGGTCTGCAGCAGGCCGCTGACGTCGTACTCGACGAGCCGGTCCAGGAGGGCCAACTGCTCGTCGTGCGGGAGCGCGGCGAGGCTGCGGCCCTGGACGGCGAGGATCTGGAAGGGGGCGAGCCGGACGCCGTCCAGGCCCTCGGTGGGCCAGCAGTAGCGCCGGTAGGCCTCCGTGAACGCGGCCGCGTCGGCGGCCCGCTCACGCTGCCTGCCCAGCAGGTCGCCCACGTCGACACCGCGTGCCGCCGCGCTCTCCAGTGCGGTCAGCGCGCCCGGGAACACGGCGGCGGAGGCGGCGCCCACGGCCGCGTACTGGGTGCGCAGCAGCCCGGACGCCTTCAGCGACCAGGGCATCAGCTCGGCGTCCAGCAGCAGCCAGTCGGTGTCGAGTTCCTCCCAGAGCCCGGCCGCCGTGACGGCCTCGCGGATCCGGGCGAGGACCAGCTCGGTGCGCGCCTCGTCGTCGAAGAACGGGCGGCCGGTACGGGTGTAGAGGGAACCGGTGGGCCCTTCGACGCCGAAGCGGGCGCGGGCCGCGTCCGCGTCACGGCAGACCAGGACGACCGCCCGCGACCCCATGTGCTTCTCCTCGCACACGACCCGCGCGACACCGTCCTCCTTGTACTGCGCGAAGGCCTCCGCCGGGTGCTCCAGGTAGCCCTCGATGTGCGAGGTCGCGGTGGGGGCCATGGTCGGCGGCAGGTACGGCAGCAGCCGCGGGTCGACCGCGAAACGGCTCATCACCTCCAGGGCGGCGGCCGCGTTCTCCTCGCGGACCGACACCCGGCCCGCGTGCCGGGTCTCGACGACCCGACGGCCGTGCACGTCCGCCAGGTCCAGCGGCCGGCCCTCGTGGCCTCCGGGCGCCTCGGTGGCCAGCGGCCTGGCCGGCTCGTACCAGACCTTCTCGGCCGGTACGTCGACGAGTTCGCGCTCCGGCCAGCGCAGCGCGGTCAGCTTGCCGCCGAAGACGGCGCCCGTGTCGAGGCAGATGGTGTTGTTCAGCCAGGTGGCGGTGGGCACCGGGGTGTGGCCGTAGACCACGGCCGCGCGGCCCCGGTAGTCCTCCGCCCACGGGTAGCGCACGGGCAGGCCGAACTCGTCGGTCTCGCCGGTGGTGTCGCCGTACAGGGCGTGGCTACGGACCCGGCCGGAGGTGCGGCCGTGGTACTTCTCCGGCAGACCGGCGTGACAGACGACCAGCTTCCCGCCGTCGAGGACGTAGTGGCTGACGAGCCCGTCGATGAACCGCCGGACCTCCTGCTTGAACTCCTCGCTCTCGCCCTCCATCTGCTCGATGGTCTCGGCGAGGCCGTGGGTGTGCTGGACGTTGCGGCCCTTGAGGTGGCGGCCGTACTTGTTCTCGTGGTTGCCCGGCACACAGAGCGCGTTGCCTGAGCCGACCATCGACATCACGCGGCGCAGCACGCCCGGGCTGTCCGGGCCCCGGTCGACGAGGTCGCCGACGAAGACGGCCGTACGGCCCTGCGGGTGGACGCCGTCGACGTAGCCCAGCTTCCCGAGCAGCGCCTCCAGTTCGTTCGCGCAGCCGTGGATGTCGCCGACGATGTCGAACGGGCCGGTGAGGTGAGTGAGGTCGTTGAAGCGCTTCTCGGTGACGATCGTGGCGTGGTCGACCTCCTCGACGCCCCGCAGGACGTGCACCTTGCGGAAGCCCTCGCGTTCCAGGTGCCTGAGGGAACGGCGGAGTTCGCGGGTGTGGCGCTGGATGACGCGGCGCGGCATGTCGGCGCGGTCGGTGCGGGTCGCGTTGCGCGCGGCGCACACCTCCTCCGGTACGTCGAGCACGATGGCGATCGGCAACACGTCGTGGGCGCGGGCCAGTTCGATCAGCTGCCTGCGGGACTCCTGCTGCACGCTGGTCGCGTCGACGACGGTGCGGCGGCCGGCCGCGAGGCGCTTGCCGGCGATGTAGTGGAGGACGTCGAAGGCGTCCTTCGTCGCGCTCTGGTCGTTCTCGTCGTCCGAGACGAGGCCCCGGCAGAAGTCGGACGAGATGATCTCGGTGGGCTTGAAGTGGCGCCGGGCGAACGTGGACTTGCCCGAGCCGGAGGCGCCGATCAGCACCACGAGGGAGAGGTCGGTGACGGGCAGGGTGCGCCCCTGCTTCAGCTGGGTCTCGGTCATGCCGCCTTCGCCTCCTTCTCGGCCTTGTCGCTGCTCTTGTTCTCGTCGTCCGTGGTCCTCATCGTGAACACGCCCATCTGGGTGGGCGGGCCGACCTCCGGGTCGTCGGGGCCGATGGGGACGAACTCGACGTCGTAGCCGTGCCGTTCGGCGACCGTGGTCGCCCAGGTGCGGAACTCCTCACGGGTCCACTCGAAGCGGTGGTCGCCGTGCCGGGCGTGCCCGGCGGGGAGGGACTCCCAGCGGACGTTGTACTCGACGTTCGGGGTGGTCACGAGGACGGTGCGGGGGCGGGCCGAGCCGAACACCGCGTACTCCAGGGCCGGCAGCCGAGGCAGGTCGAGGTGTTCGACGACCTCGGAGAGCACGGCGGCGTCGTAACCCTTGAGGCGCTTGTCGGTGTAGGCGAGGGAGCTCTGGAAGAGCCGGACGCGCGAGGCCTGGCGCTCGCCCATGCGGTCGAGCTTGAGGCGGCGGGAGGCGATGGTGAGCGCGCGCATCGACACGTCCGTCCCGACGATCTCGGTGAAGCGGACGTCCTTGAGCAGCGCCTGCACCAACTGGCCCTGGCCGCAGCCGAGGTCGAGGACGCGGGCGGCCCCGGAGTCCTTGAGCGCGGCGATGATCGCGTCCCGGCGCTGCACGACGAGCGGCGTCGGCTTCTCCTCGGTCTCGTCGTCCGCGGGCTCCTCGACGGCGTTGTCGATGTCCTCGACCTCGCTGTCGTCGGCCTCGGCCAGCCGTACGAGTTCCAGGCGCTCCATGGCCTGCCGGGTCAGCGACCAGCGGCGGGACAGATAGCGGCTGGTGATCAGCTTGTGCTCCGGGTGGGCCGGGAGCCAGCCCTCGCCCGCCCGCAGCAGCTTGTCGACCTCGTCGGACGACACCCAGTAGTGCTTGGCGTCGTCGAGGACCGGCAGCAGGACGTAGAGGTGACGCAGCGCCTCGGCGAGGGTCAGCGACTCCGACTCGAGGACGAGCCGTACATAGCGCGAGGCGCCCCACTCGGGGAACTGGGTGTCCAGCGGCACCGCCTCGGCGGTGACGGTCCAGCCGAGCGGCGCGAAGAGCTTGACGACGAGGTCCGGGCCGCCGCGGGCGGGCAGCGCCGGTATCTCGACGCGCAGCGGGCGGACCTGTGCCGGGAGGTCGGGGCGGGCCTTGCACTGGCCGCGCACGGCGCTGGAGAAGACGTCGTTCAGCGCGACCGCGAGCAGGGAGGAGGCCGCGTAGGGGCGGTCGTTGACGTACTGGGCGAGCGCCGCGTCGGGAGCGCCGCCGCGGCCCTTGCCCTTGCCCCGGCGGACCAGTGCCACCGCGTCCACCTCCAGCAGCAGCGCGGCCGTGCACCGCTCGACGTCCGCCTCGGGATAGAGGACGTGCGCCTTGCCGTAGGAGGTGGAGAACGCCTGCGATTTCTCGGGATGCTTGTGCAGCAGGAAACCGAGATCGGTCGCGGGGCGCTCTGGGGTGCCGGTGGTACTGATCGTCAGGAACACAGTGGGGTTGCCTCGTGGTGGGTGTCTGTGATGGACGCCCCAACGTACAGCGAAGACCCAGGGCGCACTCAGGCATTTTGTGACGCCGCCGCCCGCTCCCGGCCGTGAGGGCCGAGGGTGGGCACCCGGCACACAGACGAACGACAGATGTCCAAATCACGTACAAAACAGCGGAACACTTCCCCGAACAAACGGTCGGTAGTAATGATTACAGGGACACGTCCGTTCGTTGTCCGGGAGAAACAAGCATGTCCGTGGTCCGCTTCCTACGGTCGAATGACGTTGACGCACTCATCGCGTTGGAGTGGGAAAAGTGGGACGGTGACCAGGCGGCCGGGCGGGCGGAATTGAACGCACGCATTCAGGCATATCCGGAGCTGAGCATCGGGGCTTTCGATCCGTCGACCGGTGCGGCGCTGGCCTCGCTCTTCATGAAGCCGATCACGAGGGCGGAATTGGCGTCGGCGGCCACCTGGGCCGACTGCGCGCGCGTGGAGAGGACCGCCGCGCCATCCGGCGGATCGCTGTTCGGAATCAGTCTCAGCAGTGTCGACGGGGACGCGGTGACGGCCATTTTCGAATTCTTCTGGCCCTATGCGCTCAAGCACGGGTGGCGTGAGATATACCTGGGTTCCCCGATGCCCGGCCTCCGGACATGGAAACGCGCCAACCCCGAGGTGCCGGCCGAGGTGTACATGCGGGAAAGACGGCACGGCCTTCCCCGGGATCCGCAGCTCCGCTATTACCACCGCAAGGGATTCAAGGACATCATCTCCTGCAAGCCCGGCTATTTCCCGCACGCCCCTTCGCTCGACCACGGGGCCGTGCTCCGCGGCCGCGTACCGCTGTCCACCGCCGCCCCGCTGTGGCGTCTCGTGCCGTTGCCGTGGCTCGGCCTGCTGCGGCGGCTGCTCTTCCGGCTGGTGTAGCCGTGGGAAGCGACGAGCAGGTCGTCGTCATCGGGGCGGGCATGGCCGGGCTGCTGTCGGCGGCGGTCATCGCGACCACGGGCCGCTGCGTCACGCTCCTCGAACAGGACCCCGTGAGTGCCTGGGCGACACCCGAGCCGCGTGGTGGTGTCCCGCAAGGCCGTCAGCCGCATGTACTGCTGTACAGCGGGCTGCACGCGATCGAGGGGCTTCTTCCTGGGCTGCGCGCGGAGCTGATCGCGGCGGGAGGAGTGCCGCTGGACACGGGTGACCTGGCGTGGCTGGGCGAACGGGGCTGGGCTCCCTTCGGCACGCCCGCGTTCGAACTGGTCTCGGCGACACGCCCGTTGGTGGAGCACACGGTCCGGCGGCGGGTGGTGGAGCTGCCCGGGGTGGAGGTGCGCGGTGGTGTCCGGGTGCGGGGCTTGAGCCGTACAGGGACTGCTGCCACCGCCGCCGACGCCGACGCCGACGCCGACGCCGACGCCGACGCCGACGCCGACGCCGACGCCGACGGAGGGTGGCTCGTCGAGTGCTTCGACGGCCCGTCCCTCCGCGCCGGACTCGTCGTCGATGCCTCCGGACGGAGTTCCCGACTGCCCGAGTGGCTGGGCCGGCTGGGGATCGAGCGGGCGGAAACCAGCGTCGTCGACGCCGGGTTCGGGTACGCGGGCCGGGTCTACGCCGCGCCGCCGGACCGACTCGGCCGCGTCGCGGGCATCGTGATGCTGCCGGTGCCGGGGGCGCCGGCCGGTGGGGTGGCGCTGCCCGTCGAAGAGGGTCGCTGGATGGTGGCGGCCGTGGGTGCCGGGGAGTCGCGGCCGCCGCGCGACCCGGCGGGCTTCGACGCGTTCCTCGGCCGGCTGCGGGATCCGGCGCTGGCCGACTTCACCCGCGCGGCACGGCCGGTCGGCGACATCACCGTCCACCGCCGCACCCACAACGTACGCCGCCGCTACGACCGCCTGCCGCACTGGCCGGACGGTCTGCTGGTCCTCGGCGACGCGCTGTGCGCCTTCAACCCGGTGTACGGCCAGGGCATCACCGTCGCCGCGACCCAGGCGCTGCTCCTGCGGGAGGCCCTGGCCACGCGCCCCCGCCCGGGATGGGAACGACGGCTGATGCGACGCCTGCACCGCGCCGCCGACCTCCCCTGGGCCATCGCGACCGGCGAGGACCGCCGCCACCTGGGCAAAGCCTCGCAGGCCGCCCCGGACACGGCGGGCGCCCCCAAAACCCCGGGCATCCCAAGGCCCCTCGACGCACTGGACGCTCTCTTCGGCCGCTGGTCCGGCGAGGTGGACCGACTCGCCGTACACGGCGACCTCCGGGCCCAACGCGCCCTGGACCGCGTCTACCACCTCGTCGGCTCACCGGCGGGCCTCCTCCATCCGGCCCTGCTCACGGCCGCCGCCCGCGCCCGCCTCCTGGGGCTGCCCCCGGCGAGCCCCCGCCCGCCGATCGGCGCGGAGGCAGCGCGTCCTCGACTGCCGTAGCCCACCACGGCCGTGGCCGGGGAGAGAACGCCCACGGGCGTCCTTCCCCGGCCACGGCCTATCCGTTGGTCAACCGCCGCTGCCGTCAGGGCAGTTCGGTCACCCGATCCGTCCCCGGTGGTGCCACCGGGCTTTCGGTCGTGAGGTAGTCCGTCAGGGCGGTGATGTCGTCGCCGCCGCCGACCGTGTTCGTGCCCTCGGCGAAGGTCGTGAAGCCGTCGCCGCCCGCCGCGAGGAAGGTGTTGGCGGTCACCCGGTAGGTGGCGTCCGGGTCCAGGGTTTCGCCGTCGAGTTCGATCGACGACGGGTCGATGCGGTCGCCGACGGGGGCGCTGCGGGAGAAGGAGTAGGTCAGGCCCTTGGAGACGCCCAGCATCAGGGTCGGCGCGCGGGTGCCGGAGTTGTTGAACTGTTCCTCCAGGATCTTCTCGATCTGTGCTCCGGTGAGGTCCACCGACACCAGGGACCCGGCGAAGGGCTGCACGGCGAAGGCCTCGGCGTAGGTGATCTCGCCGGGTGCCTCGCCGCCCGTCGAGGAGGCGTGGACGAGGTCGGCCCGTACGCCGCCGGGGTTCATCAACGCGATCTGCGCGCCGCCCCGTTCCGATGCCGATGTCGCCGCCAGTTGGGCGTCGGCGACGAGGTTGGCGAGGTCCGACTCGGCGTCGCGGGTCTCGGAGCGGGTGATGTCGGCGGTGACGCTGCCGACGACCTTGTTGGCCAGGGGCGCCGAGAGGGCCTTCCACTTGTCGATCACGGCGGTCTGGTCGATGTCCTTGGCGGCCGTGCGGGTGACGAGGTGGTTCATGGCGGCGACCCGGTCCCGTACGACGTCGCCGGTGCGGCGGTCCACGGGCAGGCGCGTCTCGGTGACGACCCGGCCGAAGGAGGAGGCCGAGGTGACCGTGCGGGGGTGGCCTGCCGGGTCGGGCAGGGTGCAGATGTAGGGCTGGTGGGTGTGGCCGGTGACGACGGCGTCGATGGCCGGGTCCAGGTGCTCGGCGATGTCGACGATCGGACCGGATATGCCGTCGCACTGCCCGTACGAGCCGGCCTGGACGCCGCCCTCGTGGAGCAGGACCACGATCGCCTCGACGCCCTGCCGGCGCAGCGCGCGGGCTGCGGCGTCGGCGGTCTCGACCTCGTCGGCGAAGCGGACCGACGTGATGCCGGACTGGCCGGTGACCGCCGGGGTGCCCTCCAGGGTCATGCCGATGAAGCCGACCCTGACGCCGTCGACCTTCTTGACCCAGGTGGGCGCGAGGAGCGGCTCGCCGGTGGTGCGGTCGAGGACGTTGGCCGCGAGCCAGGGGAAGGCGGAGCCGTCGTACGGCTCGCCGTCGAGGTAGCAGCCGTCCTCGGGGTGGCAGCCGCCGTGCTGGATGCGCAGCAGTTCCTCGGTGCCCTCGTCGAACTCGTGGTTGCCGACGCCGGTGACGTCCAGGTGGAGTTTCTCCATGGCCTCGACGGTCGGTTCGTCGTGGAAGAGGCCGGAGAGGAAGGGGCTGGCGCCGATGAGGTCGCCGGCGGCGACGGTCAGGGAGGCGTCGGTGCCCTCACGGAGTTGTGCGAGCCGGGTCGCCAGGTACTCGGAGCCGCCGACCTGGGTGGACTTCGGGTCCAGCTTGGAGCCGAGGGTGGCGTCGCGGCCCGTGGGCGGCTCGAGGTTGCCGTGGAAGTCGTTGAAGGAGAGCAGTTGGACGTCGACGGTGTCCGGCTGCTTCGGGGGGGCGGGGACGCCGTCGGTCAGGGCGCCGGGGCGGACCGACAGCAGATGGAACTTGGTGACGCTGCCGTTGAAGCCGAAGTTGTCGTCGGCGACGAGGACGAGGGTGCGGGAGCCGTCGGGGAGGGTCGGGCCCCAGGTGATGCCCTCGACGTTGTCGGCGTCCGTGCCGGAGAGGGTGAAGTCGTAGAGCAGCTTCTTCGGCATGGGCCGCTCCGTGCCGGACAGCTTCCGCTCGCCGCGTACGTCCGTCGCGCCGCGGGTGGTCGTCCAGTACAGGCAGATCGCGAAGCCCACGCCGGAGGCGAAGGAGCGTTCGACGGTGAGGTAGTCGGTCTTGTTGATCGCGAGGATCTCGGAGACACCCCGGTCGGCCGAGTACGTGCCGACGGGGGCCGGCAGCGGGGCGGTGGGGGCGGCGGAGATCGGGTCGACCTCGTAGACGTGTTCGGCCTCGGCGCTGCCGGTGCGGCGGTCCATGACCAGCAGGCGGGAGGGGCTCTTCGCGGTCAGTCCGGCCGCCGGGCCGTCCTGGACGAGCGCGTTCTCGGTGATCGTGACGGCCTTTCGGCCGTCCGGGGAGAGCGTCAGCCCTTCCAGGGCCTGGTTGTTGCGGACACCCGCGGTGAGGGTGCCCGACTCCGAGCGGACGGGGGCGTACGCCTTCGGCAGCGGCAGTTCGCGTACGTACGCGCCGGACCCGGACGTCTCGCGGACGAAGGCCGGCTGTCCGGAGGCGGAGGCGCCCTCGCTGGTCCACAGCAGGCCCTTGCCGCCGGGGTTCCAGCGGATCGCCTCCGGGTCGACGGCCTTGGCGGCGAAGGGTTCGCCGGTGGTGTCGTTCAGGACGGTCAGGGCGTCGAGGGTGGGCTTGTCGGTGGCGAACTTCTCTCCTTGCAGGGGGAGTTGGAGGGAGTAGAAGCGGGCCTTGCCGTTCTCGGAGCGGTCGTCGCTGAGGGCGGCGTACGTCCGGGACTTCGGGTCGTAGTCGATGCCGGACAGGCCGCCGAAGGGCATGCCGAGCTCGGTGGTTCCGGCGGGGACGGTGAGGGTGTCGAGGAGGGTGATGCCGTTCTGGGTCTTCTTCGGCGTGGCGTCCGCTTCGGGTGCGGCGTCGGCGGCGAGACCGCCCGTGAGGGCCAGGCCGCCGAGGAGGGCGGAGGTGGTGAGGGCGGCGAGGGCGGCGCGTCTGCGCCTGCCGACGAGCCGTCTGTGTCTGGGCATGGGTGTTCCTTCCGGGAGGGTGAGGGTCCGATGTGTTGCGTCGCGGGGTGCGGGTCCGGTGGGGGCTGGTCGCGCAGTTCCCCGCGCCCCTGGAAAGCAGGGGCTGCGCCCCGTGCTTTCCAGGCTCGCCCCGCCCGGAAGCGGGCCGGTCAGAGGGATGCCGGGGCCACCTGCCCCACGCCCCGGCGCTTCCTTCGCCATGCGTACGCCGCCAGTGCGACCAGGGTCATGGCGTACGGGATGGTCGACACCAGTTGCGGAGGGACGTCGAGGGTGCCGAGCTGGACCGCCAGGGCCTCGGCCGCGCCGAAGCCGAGGGCGGCGAGGAAGACGCCCCAGGGGCGCAGGCCGCCGAGGAAGACCGCGGCGAGGGCGATGAAGCCGCGGCCGGCGGTCATGTCCCGGACGAAGAAGGAGACATACCCCATGCTGAGGAACACCCCGGCGAGGCCGGCCAGCGCGCCGCTGAGGGCAAGGCCGGCGTACTGCACGCGCCGTACCGCGATGCCGACGGAGGCGGCGGCGTCCGGCATCTCGCCGACCGCGCGGAGGTGGAAGCCGAAGCGGGTGCGGTAGAAGAGCCAGGCGACGAAGGGCGCCGCGAGGAAGGCCAGCCAGGTCAGCATGTTCTGGCCGCTCAGTACGTCACCCACCACCGGGATGTCCTCGATGCCGGGCAGGGGGACCGTGGGCAGGGTGCCGCTCTTCAGGCCCGAGGTGCCGCCCTTGTCGCCGAGGAGGGTGAAGACGGCGTAGGCGGTGCCGCCGGAGGCGAGCAGGTTGAGGCCGATGCCCGCGATGATCGCGTCGGCGCCCAGTTCGAGCCGCAGCGCGGCGAGGAGGAGACCGAGGAGGACGGCCACCGTCACGCCCGCGAGGGCGCCGGCCGCGACCGAGCCGCTGTAGCCGGCGACCAGCGCGCCCGTACAGGCGGCGCTCAGCATCTGGCCCTCCAGGGCGATGTTGCTGATGCCGGCGCGTTCGGCGACGAGTCCGCCCATGGCGGCGAGCAGATAGGGGGTCGCCACGCGCAGCACGGCAGCGAGGAAGGCACTGCTGAGGACGACGTCCACGACGGAACTCATCGGGCGGCCCCCTCGCCGTGCGGGGCTGTCGCCGGTCGGCGGGCGAGGCGGCGTTTGAGGAGGTTCGGGAGGGCCTGGGCGGTGACCAGGAGGACGATGACCGCCTGGATCACGACCACGATCTCCGTGCCCACGTCCGTCTGCTGTTCCATGATGTCTCCCCCGGCACGCAGGTAGGAGTAGAAGAGGCCGGCGACCACGACGACCAGCGGGTTGTTCCGGGCGAGCAGCGCCACCACGATCCCCTCGAAGGCGAGGCTCCCGGCGAGCCCGGGTTCGAGGCGCCCGTACACGCCCTGCACGAGATGCGCTCCGGCCAGGCCCGCGACGGCCCCGCCGATCACGAAGCTCCACTCGATGGCGCGGGGCACGCGGATACCGCCGTACTCGGCGAAGTGCGGATTGGACCCGGTCATGCGGATGCGGTAGCCGAGCGGGGTACGGGTGACGAGCAGCCACAGGGCGACGGCGGTGAGGAGCATCAGGAGGAAGCCGACGTTGGCGCGGCCGAAGGGGACGCCGAGCCATTCGGTGAGCGGGGTGAGCGCGGAGTCGGGCTGGATGCGCTCCGAGTGGACGGCACTGCTGCCGGGCTCCTTCAACGGGCCGTTCACCAGGTAGTCGTAGACGCGGACGACGATGGCGTTGAGCATCAGCGTCGCGACGATCTCGTTGGCGCCGAGCCGTGCCTTCATCGAGCCGGGTACGAAGCCCATGCCGGCCCCGGCCACCGCCGCGGCGACCAGCGGGACGATCACCGCGGCGACGGGCGGCAGCGGCAGGAGGATCGCGACCATGGCCGCCGCCAGCGCGCCCGCGTACAGCTGACTCTCGGCGCCCAGACTGATCTGGCGGGCCCGGAAGGGAATGGCCACCGACAGACCCAGCAGGGTGAGCGTGGTGGCGTCCTCCAGCCAGCGGCCGACGCGGAAGGAACGCTCCAACGGGCCGGTGAGCAGGGCCTCGTAGGCGGCGACCGGGTCCTTGCCGGTCGCGAGCATCACGAGGAAGCCGATGACGAGGGCGGCCAGAATGGTCGCCAGGGTCATGCTGAGGTCGACGGCGAGGCCGCGGCGCCGGGTGGCCCGGTACTCCCGGCGGTCCTCGCTCTCGATGAGGGTGCCGGTCACGAGGCCGCCGCCTTTCCCGAGTCGCCGGAGTCGGAGTCGCCGGAGCCGGAGCCAAAGCCGGAGCCGGAGTCGCCTGAGCCGGATTCGTCGGCCGGCCCGGCTTTCAGCCGTTCCGGTGCGTGGTGTTCGACGCCGAGCATGTAGAGGCCGACCTGCCTTTCCGTGAGGCCCGTCGTGTCGTCGAAGCGGCCGACGAGCCGGCCGTCCTTCAGGACGAGCAACCGATCGGAGAGGGCGAGGAGTTCGGTGAGGTCGGCGGAGATGAGGAGGACCGCGGCGCCCTCGTCGCGGGCGGCGACGAGACGCTCGTACATGAAGCGCATCGCGCCGATGTCCACGCCCCGGGTGACCTGGGCCGCGATCAACAGCCGTGGCCCGGCGGAGAGTTCGCGGGCGACCACGACCTTCTGCAGGTTGCCGCCCGACAGCGCGCGTACGGGGACGGACGGGTCGGGGGTACGGATCGCGTAGTCCGCGACCAGGCGTTCGGCGTGGGCGCGTACGGCGGCCGGGCTGAGGACGCCCCGGCGGGCGAGGGGCGGGCGGTCGTGCCGGTCGACGACGAGGTTGTCGGCGATGGACTCGTCCAGCGCGGCCCCGTCGTGGAGGCGGTCCTCGGGGACGTATCCGATGCCGGCCCGGCGGTGTCCCGCGACGTCCAGCCCGGCGGTGTCGGTGTCGCCGACCCGTACGGTCCCCGTGCTCGGTCGGCGCAAACCGGCGAGGATCTCGGCGAGTTCGGTCTGCCCGTTGCCCTCGATGCCGGCCACGCCGACGATCTCGCCGGCGGCGACGTCGAAGTCGAGGCCGTGCAGGGACTGACCGGTCGGGGCGGCGTATCCCAGGTCCCGCACCCGCAGCGTGGTCCCGGCGCGCCGGGCCGGGGCCCGGTCCACATCGAGGGACATCTCGCGGCCGACCATCATCGCGGCGAGTTCGCGCTCGGAGGTGTCCGCGGTGGCGACGGTCCCGACGAGGGCGCCGGCCCGCATCACGCTCACCCGGTCGCTGATCTCCCGCACCTCGCGCAGCTTGTGGGAGATGAACAGCACGGTCATCCCGCCGTCGCGCAGGCGTCGCACGGCGGCGAAGAGGTCCTCCGTCTCCTGGGGGGTGAGCACGGCGGTGGGCTCGTCCAGGATCAGGGTCCGGGCTCGGCGGTGGAGAGCCTTGAGGATCTCGGCGCGCTGGCGCATGCCGACCGAGACCTCGTCGATACGGGCCAGCGGGTCGACGGCGAGACCGGCGTCCTCGGCGAGCCGGGCGGTGGCCTCGACGGCCGCCCCGGCGTCGACCAGGCCCCGCCGGCCCGGCTCGACGCCGAGGACGACGTTCTGGGCGACGGTGAAGGACGGCACCAGCATCAGGTTCTGGTGGACCATGCCCACGCCGAGCGCGATCGCGGCTGCCGGACCGCGCAGCACGCGGGGCCGGCCGCCGATCAGGATCTCGCCGGAGGTGGGCTGCTCCAGGCCGTAGAACAGCTTCATCAGCGTGGACTTGCCCGCGCCGTTCTCGCCGACGACCGCGCGGATCTCACCGGCCGGTACGTCGAGGTCGACGCCCCGGACCGCGCGGACGCCGTTGGCGTAGGTCTTGGTGACCGCGCGGGTGGCGACGGCGGGCCCGGCCGGGTCCCATGACTCGTTCATCTCAAGGCCGTTCGGGGTGGGTGCGGGGGTCAGAAAGCGCTGGGGACCGTGAGGGAACCGGACTTCACGCGGTCGGCGGCCTCCTGGAGTTCGGTGCGGATCTTCTCCGGCACGATCTCCTGGAAGTGGGCGTCGTCGACGTAGCCGACCGCGTCCTCGGCGAGACCGACGCTCTGCACGGCGCCGTACTTCACGGCGTCCTTCTTGTCGTCCTCGGCGGCCTGGTAGAGGGCGTTGCCGACGTTCTTGAGGATCGAGGTGACGACGGTGTTCTTCTGGGCGTTGTCGGTGAGGGTCTGGTACTGGTCGGAGTCGACACCGAAGGTGTAGCGGCCCGCGCTCGCGGCCGACTCGAAGGTGCCGAGTCCGGAGAGCCCGGCGACCGGCCAGACGAGGGCGGCGCCCTGCCCGTACATCGCGGTGGAGATCTCCTTGCCCTTCGCCGGGTCACCGAAGGGCTTGTCGCCGCCGACGTACTGGGTGAGGACGTCGGAGTTCTTCCCGCCGGCGGCCTTGAATCCGGCCTTGAATCCGACGATGAAGTCCTCGATGACGGGGATCTTCACGCCTCCGACGACGCCGACCTTGTTCAGGGATTCGGCGCCCTTGAGGGCTTTCTCGGCGACCAGCTTCTCGGCGAGGAATCCGGCCAGATATCCGCCCTCGTTCTGCTTGAACGTCACCGAGTAGACGTTCTCGCACTTGTTGGAACAGCCGTTCTTGCCGGTGTAGTCGACAGCGGAGTCGAACACCCAGAACTTCTTGTCCGGGTACTGCGGGGCGAGTTCACCGATGTAGTCGGTGACGTCGAAGGTGCCGGCCGCGAGGATGTCGTAGTCGTCGGCCGCCGCCGCGTCCTCGAATCCCGGCTCCCACTTGGTGCGGTCCGAGCCGAGCTCCACCACCTTCAGCTCGTAGCCGAGCTTGCTCTCGGCCCGCTTCAGGCCCTCGTAGGCGGAGTCGAAGAACGACTTGTCGCCGAGTCCGCCATTGACCACCAATTTGATCCGGGGCTTTCCGGAGGAGGCCGCACCCGAATCGTCGGAGCCCGATCCTCCGCACGCGCTCAGCACGAGCATTCCCGCCACCGCGACGGCGGCTCCCGGTCCGTAACTTCTCATCGTCGTCGACCTCCTGATCATTTTCCCTGCTTTCCCGGTCTTCTGTCTTCTCTTCTGGCTTCTGTCTTCTGTCCTCGCTGACAGTGACAGTAGGAAGTGCAAAACGTTTTGGCTACGCCGCACGGTTTCTGTTTGATTTCTTCCAGGGGAATTTCAGCCGTCGGCCGACAGTGCGGCCGCGGCGATGCGGACCGCCCGGTCGAACCCGGTTTCCCGGTCCGTGGCGGACAGGGCCTCACCGGTGCGGACGTGGTCCGACACGGTCAGCACGGCGAGCGCCTCGCCGCCCTCCGCCGCGGCCACGGCGTACAGCCCGGCCGCCTCCATCTCGACGGCGAGGGTGCCCCGGCGTTCGAGGCCGTCGAGGACGGCGGGACGGTCGAGGTAGAAGTGGTCGCTGGAGAACACCGGCCCGATGTGCACGGCCGGGCGCCGAGGGCTGGCCAGTGCGCCCGGTCCTTCCGCCTCGGAGGAGTCCGCGGCGTCGACGGCCGCGCGCAGCGGCCGGTAGGACGCGGCGAGGGACAGGGTCACCCCGTCCACCAGGAGACGGCTGACGCTGGAGTCGGTGTGCGCGGCGGAGGCGATGACGACGTCCCGGAGGGCGACCGAGGCGGGCAGCGCGCCCGCCGTGCCGACCCGGACGATCCGACGGACCCCGTAGTGCCGGAACAGCTCCGTCGCGTAGATCGACACCGACGGGATGCCCATGCCGGAGGCGAGCACCGACATCGGCACGCCCCGGTACGTGCCGGTGTACCCGAGAATGCCGCGCACCTCGGTGACCAGCCGCACGTCGTCGAACACGGTCTCGGCGATCCGCCGGGCCCGCCGCGGATCCCCGGGCATCAACACGAGCGGCGCGAAGTCGCCGGGGGCGGCGGAGATGTGGGGGGTGCCGGCGGACACGGGAGCGTCGGCGGCGGCCTCGGTGGCCGTCACAGTTCCTCCCCCGCGAGCCAGTGGACGAGGTGGTCCCACAGGTCGGGGTAGCCGTTCCAGGCCAGGAACGGGGGTGGGGCCCAGTGCGGGGCGACATCGGAGGTGAACGCGGCCGAGCGGCCCCTGCCGTGGGCGCCGACGGCCAGCAGCGGATGTCCGGCGCACTCGGCGAGCAGCGCGGCCCCCGGTCGTACGGCCACCTCGTTGAGGCCGAGGAGGGCCGGCCAGGTCCGGTCGAGTCCGGCGACCACCGGGTGTCGGCCCACCACCTCGGGAACGGCCCCGGCCGGCAGCTCCACCCGGTCGTCGCGGTCGAGCATCGTCACCGGCAACGCGGCGGCCAGCGGCGTACGCCCCCAGCGCGCACGGGCGTCGATACCGCTGAAGGTCAGATAGCCGCCGATCATCAGCACACCTCCGCCCCGCTCGACGAAGTCCCGCACCAGCTCCGAGCGGTCGGGCGCGGGCTCGGACCGGTTGAACGTCTCCGGCGGCAGTTGGAAACTGTTCGCGCCGACATCGCTGATGACCACCACGTCGAACGCGTCGAAGCCGTCGGCGGTGTCCGGGACCCGGCTCGGTATCTCGTGCGCGGGCACGTACGTCACCTCGTGGCCGCGTGAGCGCAGCGCGTCGAGGAAGACGCCGCCGCCCTCGGTGTACTCGGCGGTGTGGAAGGCGTCGAAGCCCTTCTGATGGACCGTGTACGTGAACCAGGACTCGCCGACGACGAGAACTCGGGGCATGGGCGAACCGCCTTTCTCTCAGGGGGGTTTCGGGGCACAGGGACATGGCCGCGTGGCGCGGCGGCGGTACTGACGAGGGGCGTGGTTCAGCGGGCGGCGGGCGGCGCCGTGCTGGCCCGTACCTTCAGCTCCACGGGGAGGGTGTGCCGGGACGCGGGCGGGACCTCGCCCCGGGAGACGTACTGGAGGAGTTGCGCGGTGGCCGTGCGCCCGACGTCGTAGGCGGGCTGGTGGACGGTGGTCAGCGGCGGGTTGATCAGCGAGGCGGCCCGGATGTCGTCGAAGCCGACGACGGAGAGGTCCTCCGGCACGGACAGCCCGGCCTCCCGCAGCGCGGCGAGCGCGCCGAACGCCATCAGGTCGTTGGCCGCGAACACGGCCGTGCGGTCCGCGAGCCCGCCGTCGTCGAGCAGTTCGGCGACCAACCGGTAGCCGGACTCCTCCTTGAAGTCGCCCGTCCGCTCGACGACATCGCCGTGGAAGGCCTGGCGAAAGCCCTGCGCGCGGGCCGCCCCGCTGCGCAGGTCGCGGGGGCCGGTCAGCATCAGCGCCCGGCGGTGGCCGAGCTCCCGCAGATGCTCACCGATCAGCCGCCCGCCGGCCTCGTGGTCGGCGCTGGCGATGAGCGCCCCGTGCAGGCCCTCCACCTCCTCGTCGGCGAGCGCGATCGGGAACTTGCCCATCAGCGCCTCCAGCCGCCTCCGGGACGGGGGCGATCCGGAGGCGTACACCATGCCGTCGATGAACCGGCTGCGGATCATGCCGAGGTAGCGGTCCTCGCGGTCGGCGTCGAACTCGGTGTTGCACAGGATCAGCCCGTACCCGAGGTCGTGGGCGGCGTCCTCGGCGCCCTTGGCCAGCTCGGCGAAGAAGGTGTTGCTGATGTCCGGGATCAGCAGGCCGATCACGGAGGTGGCACCGGCCTGGAGGCTGCGGGCCAGCGACGCCGGCACGTACCCCAGCCGGTTGACGACGCTCCGCACCCGGGCGGCGGTCTGTTCGTTGACGGGGCGGTTCCCGCTCAGCACGTGCGAGACGGTGGTGGGGCTGACCCCGGCCGCCGCGGCCACGTCCTTGATGGAGGCGGCCCGGCGCACGGCGGAGCGGTCGTGGGCGGTGTCACGGGTCAGGTCACGGGTCATAGTGCTGCACCGCTCTCCCGTGGGAGGTGTCGAGGATGCGGGCCACGCGTGCGTCGACGTCCGCGAGCAGTGCGGGCTCGTCGACGGTGAGGAGTCGTCCGTCGCGCATCAGCACCCGCCCGTCGACGACCACCGTGCGGACGTCGGCGGCGCGGGCGCTGTACACGAGGGCGGCCCGCGGGTCGTGCAGCGGTCGGCAGTGCGGGCCGGACAGATCGGTGAGGACGATGTCGGCGCGCATGCCCGGCTCCAGCGCGCCGATCCGGTCCTGGAGCCCCAGGGCCCTGGCTCCGCCGCGCACGGCCATCCGCAGGGTGTCGGACACCGTCATCCAGGTCGCGTCCCGCACCGCCTGCTTCTGCGTGAGCGCGACCAGTCGCAGCGCCTCCCACACGTCCAGGGTGTTGTGCCCGGCGGCCCCGTCCGTGCCGACGGCCACCGTGATCCCGGCGGCCGACAGGTCGCGGACCGGCGTCAGTGGGGACAGCGCGTGCTTGAGATACACCTTGGGGCAGCAGGCCACGGCGGTCCGGTCCGCGTACTCGGCGAGCAGCGGCAGGTCCTGTTCGACGATTCCGCAGCCGTGCGCGATGAGGGCGCCCGCGTCCAGGACACCGGTGTCGTGCAGCACCCGGACCGGGGTGATCCCACGCCGCTCGAGGCTGGACTGCGTCTGCTCCAGGTGCTCGGCGGCGTGGATGTGCGTCCGCACCCCGAGGCGCCGGGCGTGGTCGGCCAGGGTCCGCAGATCCCGGTCGTCGACGGTGTACGGGGCGTGGGGCCCGAGCGAGACGGTCACCCGGCCGCCGGCCCCGCCGTGCCAGGTCTCGGCGAAGGCGACGCCGGCCTCCAGCGCCGGCGCGCCGCCGCTGCTGAAGTAGGTGGGCGCGATGTCGGCGCGCAGCCCTGTCTCGGCCACCGCCCCGGCGATCCCCTCGGGGAAGAAGTAGTGGTCCGCGAAGGTGGTGACGCCCGACCGGATCATCTCCGCGCACGCCAGCAGGGCACCGGCCCGCACGTCCTCGGCGGTCAGATTGGACTCCATCGGCCACACCCGGTCGTTGAACCATCCCTCGACCGTGACGTCCTCGGCCGCGCCCCGCATCAGCACCATCGGGCTGTGCGTGTGGGCGTTCACCAGCCCGGGCAGGGCCAGCAGCCCCCGCCCGTCGACCACCTCGGTGCCCGGCTCCTCCGGCCGTTCCGCCCGCGTCGGCCGTACGTCCACGATGACACCGTCCGCCACCACGATGTCCCGCCCGGGCAGCACGTCGCACTCACCCTCCACCGGCACGCGCAGCACGTCACAGCCGCGCACCAGGAGGCGGTGGCGGGGGACGGAAGGGGACGTGTCGTCGCTCATGCGGCACAAGCTAGATATCCAAAACGTTTTGCACAACAAGGAGACGCTTCGGGTATCGGAACGGCTTGGGAGTCAGGGGCGGGGATCCGGGGGCCCTTGGCGACCGGAGGGCCTGGGCGGCTGGAGGGCTGAGTGCCGGAGGGCAGGGGCCTGGGGGCAGGGGCCTGGGGGCCGAGGGCGGAGGGCAGGGGCCTGGGGACGGAAGGCCGTGGGCCGGAAAGGGACGAAGGCCGGAGCCGAGCGGCCGGAAGGCCAGGGGCTGGGGCCGGAGGCCGAGGGCTGGGGGCCGGGGCCCAGGGCTGTGATCGTTGCGGACGGTGGCGTCCCGCGGCCCGGGCGGGGCGCGGGACGCCTCCCGGGTTACGGCAGCTGGGACTGCACCTGGGTGGAGATCAGTTCCAGGTGGTCCAGGTCGTCGAGGTCGAGGACCTGGAGGTAGACGCGCTGGGAGCCGATGGCCCCGTAGCGGCCGAGCTTGTCGACGACCTCGGCCGGAGAGCCGGCGAGACCGTTGGCCTTGAGCTCGTCGACCTCACGGCCGATCGCGGCGGCACGCCGGGCGACCTCGGCGTCGTCCTTGCCCACGCAGACGACCAGGGCGTTGGAGTACACGAGGTCGTCACCCTTGCGGCCCGCCTCCTCGGCGGCCTCACGGACCCGGCCGAACTGGCGCTCGCTGTCCTCGATCGACGCGAACGGCATGTTGAACTCGTCGGCGTACCGCGCGGCGAGCCGCGGGGTGCGGACCGCGCCGTGGCCGCCGATGAGGACCGGCACCTTGGCCTGCGCGGGCTTGGGCAGCGCGGGCGAGTCGGTCAGCTGGTAGTGGGTGCCCTCGTACGAGAACGTCTTGCCGACCTCGGTGGCCCACAGACCGGTGACGATGGCCAGCTGCTCCTCCAGGCGCCCGAACTTCTCCTTGGGGAACGGAATGCCGTACGCCTTGTGCTCCTCCTCGAACCAGCCCGCGCCCAGCCCGAGTTCGACACGGCCGCCGGACATCTGGTCGATCTGCGCGACCTGGATGGCCAGCACACCCGGCAGGCGGAAGGTTCCTGCAGTCATCAGGGTGCCGAGGCGGATGCGCTTGGTCTCGCGGGCGAGTCCGGCCAGGGTGATCCAGGCGTCGGTGGGGCCCGGCAGACCGTCCGACGAACCCATGCGCAGATAGTGGTCGGAACGGAAGAACGCGTCGAAGCCGAGGTCCTCGGTGGCCTTGGCGACGGCGAGGAGGGTGTCGTAGGTCGCCCCCTGCTGGGGCTCGGTGAAGATGCGAAGATCCATGCCTCCATCCTGCACGCTCGCCCCCCGGTCAACGGCATCGGTCCCACCGGTGCCTTGGGGCCACGGTCGGGTGAAAATCCGTCAACCCGGCGCCCGGGACGGGCGGGGTCAGTGACCGGCCGGAACGGTGATCGTTGCTCGGGAGGAGCCGGACCGCCCGGCACCCGTCGCCGGCGGTCGCTGCCGGGGCGCCCGCACCATGTGCCCCCTCGGGGGGCGAGGGCCGAGGAGGCCGTCACATGTCCCAGGAAGCCGTGCCGGAGCAGGCTGCCGTGCCTGCGCAGCCGAAGGGTCTGCTCCAGCAGATGGAGGAGCTGATGGCTGCCCTGAACGCGGACCTGTCCCAGCTCGACGCGGAGTTCTCCGCGCCGCGTGCCGCCGCCGCGGAGGAGAGCGAACCCGCCTGAGCCGGAGCTCTCCGAGCCATGGACCCCGACGCCCGGCCGCGCCTTCCCGGCCGGGCGTTCGCCCCGTGTTCAGGGGCTGCGCCCCTTTCGATCCCCCTCGAACCCCCTCGATCTCCTTCGGCTTCCTGAGGTGAGTTGTTCGGCTGCGGGTGGGTGGGGGCTGGTCGCGCAGTTCCCCGCGCCCCTTGAAGGACGGGGGTGGCGTCCCTTCCTTCGTGCTTGCGGGAAAGCTCGCGAGCGACCACGAACCACTCGCGGCCGAACGGCTCACCCCGCCGCCGCGTCTCTCTCCGACAGGACCTGGTCTCTCACCGCCAGGCGCCGCAGCATCTCCAGCACCCGGTCCCGCGCCTCGTCCGCCGCGTCGATCGCCTCCATGCACTGCCAGTACGTCGCCTCGTCGTCCGCCCCGCTCGCCAGGCCCACGAGCGCGATACCGACCTCGCCCAGCAGACCCCCGAGCCGCAGCAGCGACTCGTGGGCGTCGCCCAACTCGGTGAGCTGGGCGGCGCGTAAATCGCCCACGCCGAGCGGCGGGGCGCCGAGTATGCCGCAGCCACTGCCGGCCAGCTCGGTCAACCCCAGTGCCTCACCGCGCAGTTCGGGAGGTCCCGAGACCGCGAGGCGGCTCCCGATCGCCTGGGCGAGGGCATAGGACTGCCACGCCTCCGCCATGATCTGAGGTCCCTCGACGCTGCCCGCCAGAGCACGCCTACTCGCGAAGATGAGCCGCACCGCATCCATGCGCTGCCCCCGACTTTCCCCGACGCGCTCTCACACGTCCGCCCGAACTCCTGCCTGTTCATTACCCACAGTGAGGGCCGCTGAGACAGAAAGCCAGAGGAAGCCTGAAATCTGTGGATAACAAGTCGGCTGTGGACAACTTTTCAACTCCGGAGAGTGACAACCGGATGGAGGCGCTCAGCGTCGAGGGTCCTCAGGGTCGCCCCGGCGCCGGGAATCTCCGTTCGTTGCGGTCGATCTTCGCATCCAGCGCTGACAACGGATCGATCCCCAACACCTCGCAGAGCTGGAGCAGATAGGCGAGTACGTCGGCCACCTCGTCCATGACGCGGTGGGCGGTCTCCGGGTCCGACATCACGCGCGCCGACTCCTCCGGGGTCAACCACTGGAAGATCTCGACCAGTTCGGACGCCTCGACGCTCAGCGCGGAGACCAGGTTCTTGGGGGTGTGGTACGGCTGCCAGTCACGGGCGGCGGCGAACTCGGCGAGCCGCCGCTGCAGCGCCGCAACGTCCGGCTTCCCCCCGGGCCCGGGACCCGACGCGGCTCCGGTGCCGGTGCCGGTGCCGGGATCATGCACGGCTTCGGATTCAGGACCGTGCCCCGTTTCGGATTCAGGATCTTTCACGGTTCAGGTCTACCACCGTCACCCCCGCCACTCCGGCGGCCCAGGAGGCGTCGCTCACCGCGCCGACGAGCCGGATGTGCCCGCGCTCGCACATCCGGGCCGCCAGCCGCACCAACTCCCCCGCCTGCCGGGGGTCGAGGGCCCGGTCGAAGCCGTCGGCGAGGACCGTGAGCGCTTGGAGGGCCGCCGGCACCTCCGCGGCCTGGTCGACCTCCAGCACGCCGGGACCGGTGAACAGCACGAGTGCCAGCGCGAGGTACCGCAACTCGCCGTCCCCGAGCAGCCCCAGGGCCGTCCGTACCCCGTTCCCCCGGTCCAGCACGGCCCGCACCGCGCCCTCCCCGAGCGGCTCGGCGAGCAGATCGAGGACGGGTCCCGCGCAGCCCTCGCGCACGGCACCGACGAGCAGCGCGTGCCGCCGGCCGCACTCCACCCGCGTACGCCACAGCACGTCGGCGAGGTTGTCGCAGCCCCGGAGCAGCCGTCCGGAGCCGAGCGGCACGGCGGCGCGCATGCGGCCGGGGCGCGGATCGCAGGCGTAGACCGAGCGGAGGGCCACCACCATCTGCTCGGCGGCGGCGAGGACCCGGCGCTGTCCGTCCGTCTTGCCTGCCACGCGGAGCGGAAGCAGCGCGGTGCCGAGGCGGTCGTCGGGCAGGGGCCCGCGGGTGACCGGCGAGGAGCCGGCCGTGTGCCAGGCGGCCTGGACCACGGGGCGGCTCGGGTCGACGAGCGCCGTCTCCAGCAGGGTGAGCCCACCGCATGTCAACCGCTCGCCCACGACACGGAGTTCGGGCTCGGCCTGGACGGCGACATCGAGGTGCACGGGACCTTCGGGGCCGTCGGCCGTGCAGCCGATGCGGAAACCCCGGCGCCGCTGGGCGTCGGGGCGGGCCCGTTCGGGGACGCAGCCCAGCGGGTCGGGGAAGGCCTCGTCGAGGCGGGCGCCGCCACCGAGCCCGGCCAGCGCCTCGTACGCCCTGAGCGCGGTGGTCTTGCCGCTGCCGCTGCGTCCGGCGAGGAGGGTCAGCGGGCCGAGCGGGAGGAAGACGTTCCGGTGCCCGGCGAAGGCGGAGAGCCGGAGTTCGGTGACGCTCGGCCGCTCCGGACGCGCCCCGGCGTCCGCCGCGGGCACCATCGGCGACAGGGATGACACGGTCATATGCGGACACTAGGGTCCCGCCCCACAGGCAAACCGTTCCGCCAAGTGGATCTTCCTACGATCGAGGGAGCGCCCCACCCGCAGGGGCGCGCCCTGCACTGCGTGCGCGCCCCGCACCACGGGGCGCGCCGTGCATCACACCCCGGGAATCCCAGCGCCCTCCATCAGCCCCCGCACCTCGGTTCCCGGTGGCGTGAGAAGGAACACGTTCCGGTCGACCCGATGCATTCCGGAAGCCAGGCCGAAGACGACACCCGTACTGAAGTCGAGCACCCGCTTGGCGGTGTCGGTCTCCGCGCCCGACAGGTCCAACAGCACCGGAACGCCCGCCATCAGCGTCTCCGCCACCTCGCGGGCGTCCGCGAAGACGTTGACGCGCAGCACCACGAAGCGGCGCCGGGCCTCGGTCTCGGCTTCCGGTATGGTCCGGTGGCCGACTGCGGACGGCCAGGCGTCCCGGCCCCGCAGTGGCACGACCTGGGCGAGCCCCTCCCACTGTTCGTCGGTGACATCGTGGCTGTTCACCCTGTTCACCGGCCTTCCCCCTGGCTCGCACTGAATGACTGCATCAGCCAATTCTTACGCATGGTCACCCGTTCGGCCCAACAGCGACACGGACCGCGACGCGTACGGTCCGGGCGACAGCCGAAACCCGCCCTCACAGCCCCTTGCGCGGCCCTGTGTGGCGGGCGTAACGCCTCATGATCGGATCATGTGACACAGGCGTAACGGGCAATTCGTACGATCGAGCCTGCCGGGCGACGATCCGCCAGCTGAGCGGAAGCCGACCGGCTGCCGTATCGAACGGTGACCGACTGCCGTATCGGACGGCGACCGGCTGCCGTACCGGACGGCGACCGGCCACCGCGCCGGACAGCGAACGGCTGTCACGCCGGACAGCGCCGACCGCCGCACCGACAGCGACAGCGACCGCGACCGCGACCGGTGGACCGACCGGACGACCGCACGGACGACCGACCGGAGACCCCGGACGCCGACAGAGAGGGGCCGCCGTGGCCGCACAGGGCCCGCAGAGCACCACCACCCAGGTGCGGACCGTGTGCTCGTACTGCGGTGTCGGCTGCGGCATGCTCCTGGACGTCGGGATGGGTCCCGACGGCCGCCGCACGGTCCTGAAGGCATCCGGCGACAAGTCTCACCCGGCGAACTTCGGCCGCCTCTGCACCAAGGGCGCGACCACCGCCGACCTGCTCGCCGCGCCCGGCCGCCTCACCACCGCCCTCGTCCGGGACGACCGGGGCGACGAACCCGTGCCCGCGCCCGTCTCCGACGCGATCACCGAGACCGCCCGGCGGCTGCGCGCGATCATCGACGAGCACGGGCCCGACGCGTTCGCCTTCTACGTCTCCGGCCAGATGAGCCTGGAGGCCCAGTACCTCGCGAACAAGCTGGCCAAGGGCTTCATCCGCACCAACCAGATCGAGTCGAACTCCCGGCTGTGCATGGCGAGTGCCGGCACCGGCTACAAGCTGTCGCTGGGCGCCGACGGCCCGCCCGGCTCCTACGAGGATCTCGATCGGGCGGACGTCTTCCTCGTCATCGGCTCGAACATGGCGGACTGCCATCCGATCCTGTTCCTGCGGATGATGGACCGGGTCAAGGCGGGCGCGAAACTGATCGTCGTCGACCCGCGCCGCACGGCGACGGCGGAGAAGGCCGATCTGTTCCTGCGGATCCGCCCGGGGACCGACCTCGCCCTCCTCAACGGCCTGCTGCACCTGCTGCACGCGAACGGGCACACCGATCCGGACTTCATCGCCGCCCACACCGAGGGCTGGGAGGCGATGCCCGACTTCCTCGCCGACTACGCGCCGGACGCCGTCGCCGAGATCACCGGCATTCCGGCGGACGACATCCGGGCGGCCGCCCGGCTGATCGGCGAGGCCGCCGAGTGGACGAGCTGCTGGACCATGGGGCTCAACCAGTCCACACACGGCACCTGGAACACCAACGCGCTCGTCAATCTGCATCTGGCGACCGGCGCCATCTGCCGCCCCGGCAGCGGCCCGTTCTCGCTCACCGGCCAGCCCAACGCCATGGGCGGGCGCGAGATGGGCTACATGGGGCCGGGGCTGCCCGGTCAGCGGTCCGTGCTCGTGGCGGAGGAGCGGGCGTTCGTCGAGGAGCTGTGGGGGCTGGCGCCGGACTCCCTGCGCGCGGACGGCGTCGGCAAGGGCACGGTCGAGATGTTCCAGAAGATGGCCGACGGGGAGATCAAGGCCTGCTGGATCATCTGCACCAACCCGGTCGCCTCGGTCGCCAACCGCAGGACCGTCATCGAGGGGCTGGAGGCCGCGGAGTTCGTCGTCACCCAGGACGTCTTCGCGGACACCGAGACCAACGCGTACGCCGACGTCGTACTGCCCGGTGCGCTGTGGACCGAGTCCGAGGGCGTGCTCATCAACAGCGAGCGCAACCTCACGCTGGCCGCGCCCGCCGCCGACCCGCCCGGCGAGGCGATGGCCGACTGGCGGATCATCGCGGCCGTCGCCCGGGAGATGGGCTTCGAGAAGGGGTTCTCGTACGACAGCGCCGAGCAGGTCTTCGAGGAGATCAAGCGGGCGTGGAACCCGAAGACCGGGTGGGATCTGCGTGGGGTGACGTACGACCGGCTGCGGTCGGGGTCCGTGCAGTGGCCCGCGGCTTCGGAGGACGGGCCGGCACGCAATCCGATCCGCTACGTGGTGGGCGACGGTGAGGCGAGCGACGACGCCGCGGCGGGCGTCGACGGGGCGGCGGGCCGGGGGCTGCTCTTCCCGACGGCCAGTGGCCGGGCCGTGTTCCATGCCCGACCGCACCTGCCGGCGGCCGAGATGCCGGACGACGACTACCCGTTCGTGCTCAACACCGGGCGGTTGCAGCACCAGTGGCACACGCTGACGAAGACCGGCAGGGTCGCCAAGCTCAACAAGCTGAACCCCGGGCCGTTCGTGGAGGTGCATCCGCGGGACGCGCGTGAACTGGGCGTCCAGGACGGTGACTCGGTGGAGGTCGCCTCGCGGCGGGGGCGCGCGGTCCTCCCGGCGGTGGTCTCCGACCGGGTGATGCCCGGGTGCGTGTTCGCGCCGTTCCACTGGAACGACCTGTTCGGGGAGTATCTGAGCATCAACGCGGTGACGAGCGACGCGGTGGATCCGCTGTCCTTCCAGCCGGAGTTGAAGGTGTGCGCGGTGTCCCTGGCGAAGGTGGCGGCACCGGCGAGGGTCCCGGCGCCGGCCGGGAGCGAACCCGCGGGGACGCCGACGACGGCCCCGACGACAGCCTCCGGACCGGCGTCCCCACTTCCCGTGCCGGCGTCGGTCACCGTGCCGACTCAGGTCGCCCTCGGTGCCAACCCGTTCGGGCTCGAACCCTCGCCACCGCCCGTCCTCTCCGCCCAGGAGCGGCAGTACCTCACCGGGTTCCTCGCCGGGCTCGGGTCCGGGGTGCAGGGGGTGCCCGTGCTGCCGGCGGACGCGCCCTTCGCGCCCGAGCACGCGATGTGGGTGAACGGCGTGCTCGCCGGGATGTACTCGCGGTCGGCGGCACCGGCCGCGCCCCCCGCCCCCGTCGCACCGGCGGGACGTGAGGTCGTCGTGCTGTGGGCCTCACAGACCGGGACGGCGGAGGAGTTCGCCATGGCGACCGCCCAGCATCTGGGGGCGGCGGGGCACCGGGCGACGCTCGTCGGGATGGACGAGGCAGCCCCGGACCGACTGCCGCGCGGCGCCGACCTGTTGCTGATCACCAGCACCTTCGGGGACGGCGACGCGCCCGACAACGGCTCCGGGTTCTGGGACGCGCTGTCCCGGCAGGAGGCCCCCCGCCTGGACGGGGTGCGCTACGCCGTGCTGGCCTTCGGGGACTCCTCGTACGACGACTTCTGCGGCCACGGCCGCCGACTGGACGCCCGGCTCGACGAGTTGGGCGCGGTACGTCTGGCCCCGCGTACGGACTGCGAGCCGGACTACGAACCGTCGGCGGACGCCTGGCTGGGCCAGGTCATCACCGCGCTCGGCACCGGGACGGACGGCGGCGAGGGCGGCGACGGCGGAGGCCTTCCCACGGCCCCCGGAACGACACCGCAGGGCTCCGCCACGCTCACCGCGCCCCCGGTCACCTCGCCCGCCGCCCCGTCCGCACCCCCCGCCCCCCGCTCCGCGAGGCCCGCGCCCGCCGCCGCCCGACTGGTCGGCAACCGGCTGCTGAGCCTGCCGGGAGCGGGCAAGGAGGTGCGCCGGTTCACCTTCGACACCAGCGGGACGGGACTGTCCTACGAGGCGGGCGACGCGCTCGGCGTGCATCCGGTCAACTCCCTCGACCTGGTCGCGGAGTGGCTGGCGGTGACCGGTCTGGACGGCTCGACCCCCGTCACCGTGGACGGACTGGGCGAGGTGCCCTTCGCCGAGGCACTGCACCGGCACTTCGACATCACCCGGATCACATCGGACCTGCTCCGCTTCGTCGCCGAACGCACCCGGGACAACCGGGAGTTGAAGAAGCTCATGCGTCCGGACAACAAGGACGGGCTGGCCCAGTGGTCATGGGGGCGGCAGGCCGTCGACGTGGTCACCGAGTTCGCCGTGCGGGCCTCCGCCCAGGAGTGGGCCGGCGTCTTCAGGAAGCTCCAGCCCCGCCTGTACTCGATCTCGTCGAGCCCGCTCGTCGACCCGCACCACATCTCCCTGACGGTGTCGGTCGTGCGGTACGAGAACCTGCGCGGGCGCCCGCGCGGCGGGGTCTGCTCCCCCTTCCTCGCGGACGGCGAGGCGGACCTGGAGGTGCCGGTCTTCGTCCAGCGCTCGCCGCACTTCCGGCCGCCGGCCGACCCGGTGACCCCCATGATCATGGTCGGTCCCGGCACCGGCGTCGCGCCCTTCATCGGCTTCCTCCAGGAACGGCGGGCCCTCGGCCACCGGGCGCCCAACTGGCTGTTCTTCGGGGAACAGCACCGGGCGACGGACTTCTACTACCAGGACGAGCTGACGGAGCTTCAGGAGTCGGGTGTGCTCAGCAGGTTGGACACCGCCTTCTCCCGCGACCAGCGCGCCAAGGTCTACGTCCAGGACCGGATGCGCGAACACGGACCCGAGCTGTGGCACTGGCTGCGGGACGGCGCCCGTTTCTACGTGTGCGGCGACGCCTCCCGGATGGCGAAGGACGTCGACCGGGCCCTGCGGGACATCGCGGTCACCCACGGCGCGATGACCGAGGACGAGGCAGCCGCGTACGTGAAGCAGCTGGCCACGGAGAAGCGGTACGTGCGGGACGTGTACTGAGCGGGTCCCGGTTCGGCGCGCCGCTCGGCGGAACCGGGCGCCCTGGCGCTCAGATCCAGCCCTGCTGCCACGCGTGGTGCGCCGCCGCGTGCCGGGTGGGGGCGCCCAGCTTGGCCATCGCGGCCGAGAGGTAGTTGCGGACGGTGCCCTGGGCCAGGTGGACCTCGGCGGCGATCTCGGCGACCGAGGCGCCGGTGCGGGCCGCGCGCAGCACCTGCAGCTCGCGGTCGCTGAGCGGGCAGTCGTCCTCGGTGAGGGCGGACGCGGCGATGTCGGGGTCGACGTAGCGGCGGCCGGCGGCCACATCGCGGATGATCTCCGCCAGCCGGGCGGCCGGGGTGGTCTTGGGCACGAAGCCGCGCACCCCGGCGGAGAGCGCCCTGCGCAACACCGCCGGGCGGGCGTGCCGGGTCACCAGCACGACGCGGGTGGGCAGTTCGGCCCCGATCTCCTCGGCGGCGCGCAGCCCGTCCGTCGGCGGCATCTCCAGGTCGAGCACCGCGATGTCCGGGCGGAACTCGCGGGCCAGCCGCACCGCCTCGGTGGACGTGGCGGCCTCGGCGACGACCGTCAGGTCGTCCTCCAGCGCCAGCAGGGCGGCCAGGGCGCTCCTGAGGAGGTCCTCGTCGTCGGCGATGAGCAGCCGGATCATCGCGCCGCTCCCTTCGTCCGGTCGCGCGGATCCCGTCCGCGCGGCTCGCTCGCGTGGTGGTGCGGATCCCCTGCGTGCGGCTCGCTCGCGCCGTCGTGTGCGTCCCGTGAGCCCGGCTCGCTCCGCTCGCTCCCGGGTCCGAGCGGCAGCGAGGCCGTCACCTCGAAGCGGTCACCGTCGAGGTGCCACGTCAACTCGCCCTGGGCCGCCCGTAGTCGCTCGTCGAGCGCGGTGAGCCCTGTACCGTCCGTGCCGGCGGGCTGCCCGTCGGCGCCGTCGTTGGTCATGCGCAGCCGGACCCGGCCGTCGACGACACGGCAGTCGACCTCGGCGTACCGGGCCCGGCTGTGGCGCAGCACGTTGGTGGTGGCCTCCCGCATGACCAGCCCGAGGAGATGCCGTCCGGTGTCGGTCAGGTCGGCCGGGAGGGAGGCCGGTTCGAGGGCCGTACGGGCGTCGATACCGGCGGCGGCCAGCACCTTCCCGGCGTTGGCGATCTCGTCGTCGAGCGTCGTACGGCGGTAGCCCCGCACCACGGCCCGGGTGTCCCGCAGGGCGTCCGCCGACAACTGCCGTACCTCGCGCATCTCGGCGGCGGCCCTCGCAGGGTCCCGCTCCACCAGCCTGGCGGCCAACTCGCTCTTCAACGCGATGACTTGGAGGTGGTGGCCCTGGATGTCGTGCAGGTCGGCGGCGAACCGGAGCCGTTCGTCCTTGACCGCCGACTCGGCCTCCAGCCGGCGCGCCCGGTCCAGTCGTCCGGCGATGTTCCACGCCCACAGCGGGCCCAGCACCATCCACACGGTGAAGGCGACGAGCCCGGCCGGGAAGAGCGCGGCGTGCGCCAACTCCCCGTCCCCCGCGGCCAGACTGACCGCACCGCCCGGCAACAGGGCGAGCAGCACCGCGCCGACGATCAGTGTCCGGCGGTGACGCGGGCCGAGGTGGGCCGCGCAGATCGCCACGGTCACGGCGGGCGCGACCGCCCACAGTTCGTAGTTGCGCCGGGCCAGAGGCAGCACCGCGAGCACGACCGTGGCGGCGACCGCGACCGCCGTCCAGACCCTCGGCAGCCGTACGGGAGGTGCGCCGTCGGCGGCGGCCGGGGGCGTCAGCCGCCCTCCCAGCAGCACCGCGCTCGCCACCACGTCGACGACGAGGGCCCCGGCGGCGGGGACGCGAAGTCTGACGGGCACATCCGGGTCCAGGAGCCATTCGCCGTAGAAAAGCACCAGGAGACACACGCTGGTCCCCGGCACGGTCCACCAGGTGAAACGACGAAAGCTCGTCAGCCCCACCCCGTGCTCGCCGCCCGCCCCCTCACGCATCCGGCCATTGTCGCAGCCAGGGCCCTCGGGACCAGGGCAATCGCACAAGCAGTCGTACCGAACCGACCTCACGTGGTGGCACCCACCTCGCAGGGTCGAACCGCCCCGCATGACAGATGTCACGCCGAGACGTGACACCGCCACACAGGCACGTGCGCATACGGCACTACTGACGCCCCCTCTCCCCCAGCAGGCTTGCAGCAGCACGCCACCGCGGCCTTCCTTCCCCCCGTCCCCATCCCTCCTCACTCCTCACTCCTCGGGAGAACAGCCATGTCCGCCACGCCTTCCACCAGCGCCTACGCGGAGCGGAGCCCGGTCCGGGCGCTGTCGCGCCGCTGGCCCACAGTGCTCGCTCTCGCGCTGACCGTCCCGGGCCTGGCCCTGGGCGCGTCGGCCGACCCGACGCCCGCCGAATCCGCCGCGACGGTCGACGCCTACGCCGAGTTCCTGCCGCTGCTGCCCCTGCTGTACGTGATCGTCCACCAGATCGGAACGCCCCGGGTGACCTGGCCGGTGCTCGCGGCGGGCGCGTCGTTCGCGTTCGCCCTCGAGGCCCTGGACCTCGTCTCACCGGCCGGCGTCATGGTCGGCACCGCGCTGGCGGTGTTGCTGTGGGGCGCGGTCCGACACACGGTCCGCCACGCGCGCCGGGAAACGACCCGAAGCGCGGCCCGGGGCACGGCCGGAGCGACTCCGCACGGCACGGCGGTCTTCGCGGTCCAGGCCGCCGGGACGGTCGTGTTCGGGGCCCTTGCCGTCACCGGGTTGCTCCTGGACCCGGACCTGGGGCGCTATCTGATCGCGGCCGGCTGGTTCTGCCACGGCGTATGGGACTTGGCCCATCTCAGGCTGCGCCGACTCCGGGGCGTCGTGGCGCCCACCTTCGCCGAATGGTGCGCCGTCGTGGACGTGGTGGTCGCCGTTGAGTTGCTGTTCCTCGCCTGACGGACGACTTTGCCATCTCTTTACAACGCGTTCCCCCGCTGTCTCGTCTCTCCGCTCGGTACGTGAAGCCGCCGCAGGCCGGGCAACCGACCGGGCGGCGCGGCCCACGGAACCGATCCACGCAGCCGTCCCCCGCCGACCCCGGCCGGGAGGGCGGCCCGACCGACCCGACCAGAGAGAGCGACCCATGCGCCGAACCGTCCTCAGTGCCACGGCACTCGCCTTCACCGCCGTGCTGGCGACCGCGCTGCCCGCGCTCGCCGACGACACGAGCCCGACCGCCGTACCGCAGGAGGCCTCCCAGGCGCCGACCCCGGCCCCGTCCACCCCCGCCACGGACCACCCGTCGGAAACCGAGCCCACCAAGGGCACGGGCACCGACGCGAGCCCGGTGCCGAGTCAGGTCTCCGTCGTCCCCAGCGGAGCTCCCGACACCGGTACGGCGCCGAAGTCGGAGGGATCCGGCAGCGCGGTGCTGGCGGGCACGGGCGCCACCGCGCTGCTCCTCGGCGGCGGCGCGGCCGTCGTTCTCGTGCGCCGCAAGCGGGCGAACGAGGCGTGACACCGCTCTCCAGGCGCGCCTTCGCCGTCGCGGCGGCGGCGTCACTGCTGGTGAGCTGCGACGACAGCCGCACCGGCCGCGCCACGACCGCGCCTCCCGAGGACGAGGCGACCCCGCCGCCGTCCTCACCGTCCTCGCCCCCGACCGGTGGCACCGTGCGCCCCCTGGCCCGTTCCGTCCCGGTGCGACTGCTGATCCCTGCCATCGAGGTCGACACCCCGGTCATCCGACTGGGGCTCGCCCCGGACGGCACGGTGGAGGTTCCGCCGATCACGGAGCACGACAGGGCGGGCTGGTACGAGCACTCGCCGACGCCCGGTCAGACGGGCCCGTCGGTGATCCTGGGCCATGTCACGGTCGGGCGCCACGGCGACGGCGTCTTCCGCGAACTCGCCCGGCTGCGACGGGGCGAGCGGATCGAGGCGCGCCTGGAGAACGGCACGACAGCGGAGTTCGGCGTCGACTCCGTACGAACGATCGCCAAGGCCGACTTCCCCGCGGACGAGGTCTACGGCAACGTGAACCGACCCGCGCTGCGTCTCATCACCTGCGGCGGCCCACGCACGGGCGAGGAGTACCGGGACAACGTGATCGTCTTCGCGACACTGAGCGCACCGAGCTCCACGGTCCGGTGACCCACACCCCACCCGCCCCCGCCCCCCTGCCGCTTGTCGCACCATCACGACCATGGAGAGCGTTGAAACGGTCCCGTGAGAAGGCCGCGTCCGAGTTGTTCGCCGCCCTCTACCCACGCCTCGCCGGCTGGTGCCGTCGGCTGGTCGACGACGACGAGACGGCCCACGAGATCGCGTCGGAGGCGTTCACCCGGCTCTGGGCCCGGTGGACGTCCGTGGCGGAGCCGCACGGCTTCCTCTACGTCACCGCGGCCAACCTCGTGCGGGACCACTGGCGCAAACTCGAACGCGAACGCAAGGCGATGCACCGGGCCACCGCCGAGGCCGCGGTGCTCCCGCCGTACGACCACGCCGAGCAGTCCGACCCCTCGGTCCGGCTGCTCGTGCAGTCGCTGCCGGAACGGCTGCGTGTGCCGATCCTGCTGCACTACTACGCTGACATGCCGATCCGGGAGGTGTCCGTGCTGACCGGACGCAAGGAAGGAACCGTCAAGGCCGACCTCCACGCGGCCCGCGAACTGCTCCGCGCCCATCTGAGGAGAAGCCTTGATCACACGCCCTGACGAGGGCCCGGACTTCGAGCCCGACGACCCGCTCACCGTCCTTCTGCGCCCCCCGTCCGACCGGCTCGGTCCACCGCCGGGCCGCTACGAGTCGATCCGCCGCGGCGCCGCCCGCCGCCGTCTGGTCCGGGCCGCGGCCGGTGCCGCCGCGACCTGCGCGGTCGTCGTCCTCATCGTCCTCCCGGCGCACCTCAATGGGGACCAGACCCCCGCACCCCCCTCGGTCCCCCTCGCCCCGCCCCCCGCGACCAGCACCTCCCCGTCCCCGCAGCCGTCCCGCACCCTCGACAGCCCATCGCCCGCCGAGAACCCCGCGAGTCCGGCCCCCTCGGACCCGCCCACCGAGAGCGGCACCGACACCACCGCCCCGTCGGCCACCCCGACTCAGGCCCCCCAGCCCTCGGCCCTGGACGGCACCCCCGGCACGCCCTGACGCGTGACCTTCGCCAGGAAATCGCTTGGTCCCGCATGCCATCTACTATGCCCCTGCGTATACGCGTGCGCGTCAACAGCCGGAAGGAGTCAGGGGCATGCGACGGCTGGGGGAACTGGAAGCGGAGATCATGGACCGCCTCTGGACGTGGAACCGTCCGGCGACGGTGCGCGAGGTCGTCGACGATCTCAACAAGACCCGCCCGCTCGCCTACACCACGGTGATGACCGTGACCAACATCCTCTACAACAAGGGCTGGTTGCTCCGGGGCAAGCAGGGCCGCGCCTGGCTCTACACCCCCGTGCGCAGCCGCGAGGCGTACGCCGCCGCGCTGATGGAGGACGGTCTGGACGCGAGCAAGGACCGGCCGGCCGCACTGATCCACTTTGTCGAGAACATGACGGAGGAGGAGCAGGCCGCCCTGCGCAAAGCCCTGCGCGCGGTGGGACGGCAGGCGAAGTCGTGAACGCGGCTCGCTCCTGCTCGGCTACACGGTGATGGTGGGCTTCGCAGCCCCTCCCCTGCTGCCGCGTGCCGCGGGGCCGCCCTGACCGCGTACCACCTGCTCATGCCCACCGAGCACACCCACGAGGGACTCCTCGGCCTGGATCTGGTCGGCTTGAGCAACTCACGGCGGTCCTGGCGCACGAACGGGCGCACATCGCGGGCGGCCCCCATCTGGTGATCGCCGCCGCCGCGGCGTTCCGGTCGGTCTTCCCGCTGCTCCCCCTGGCCCGCCACTGCTGTCGCTCCTCGTCGCCTGCCCACCCGGCGTCAGACGGTCATCATCAGCAGCATCGTCGCCATCGAGCCGCCCATGCCGATGTGGCCGGCCAGGCGCGCGTTCGGCACGGACAGCACGGCCGGGGTACGGGTCGCTCGACGGTGGCGGGCTTGGGCGACCGCCCCGGCGGACGATCCGCCCGTCTCCCGCATCCGCGCGCGTACGGCCAGGGCGACGGACACCAGGAAGTAGGCGGCCAGGGCCCAGAAGGCGACCCGCCACACGAGCGCGGAGCCCGAGGTCGCGGCGGCCTCGGCGACACCGTGGGCGGCGCCCACGGCCTCCGTCCCGCCCGTGCCCCCGTGGCCGTGCCCGGAGGAGCCGGCCAGGGCGAGCGTCGGTCCCGAGGCGGCGCCGGGCATGGCCAGGGTCATCACCACCATGGCCGCGCTGCCGATCACGAGATGGGCGCCGCGCCGCACCTGCCGCACACCGCCGCGTACGGCATGCCGTACCGACCGGGCCACGCCCCCGAGACAGAGCAGTCCGAACACGGCCGCCCACCACACGCCGTACGTGCCGTACAAGGTGGCGGTCGGCGGCGCCGCCATGACGGCCATCCCCCCGCCCATGACCACCTCGGCCCCCGCCTCGTACCGGCCCCAGCCTCTGACCAGCGCCAGCCGCACGAGGTTCCCGACAGCCACCCCCGCTCCCAGCACCACCAGCGTCCAGCCAAGAAGGTGTCCAGCCACGTCGCCACCCCTCACGGCACCCGGAGATCCGGCTCACCGATCGTCGACCACCACGTAACTGCTTAGTACGTAGCGGTGGCCCGTCCGACTCAAGGGGGAGCGACGGCCGCACCGAGGAGCACCCGGAGCACTCGGGCAGCCCTTTCCCCTATACCCCCTAGGGGTATATCCTGGCCGAGCGGCCGTTGTCGAGGACGGACCGGCCGCTGACACTGCCGGACCAGTTGCCCTGGCTCACCACGAGCAGTGAACCGGTCTGATCCGGGCTGGAGTAGATGCAGAAGGCTCCCCGGCCGCCAGCCTCCGGCCGCCGGCCGCCAGGGCGGTGGGGGCGGACAGAGTCGCGATGGTGGGCTTGCGCATCGGGTTCTTCCCCCTTGGTCGGGTCCTGTTGCTTCGTTGCCCCTCGCTGTGGGCGACGGCGGTACAGCCGGAGCGCAGTGCCGGTTCAGTCCTGGTTCAGCCCGTCGGCGTCAGTCCTGGTTCAGCCCGAAGGCTCGCGCTCACCGATGGGGCGCACCGCACGGGCGCCGGTCCGGTGGCGTGGACACCCTCCGCCGCGCCCCGGTCGGCGGCACGATCTCGCTGACTGGCTTAAATTCGTACGCGTACGGGATAAACCTTCCGGCGTCTGCCGTGGCCGAGCACCGCCTTCACCACGTTTCCGCTGATAGAGCTCCGCACTTTCCGGAATCCGGCTTCGCACTTGTCCAGAAAAAGGCGACGACCTGGGCGTCAAGGGGTGCTAATGAGTCACGTTTAGAGCGACCCGAGGCGATGATTCCCGCCCTTGCTTTCCCCCATGACTATTGTAGTATCTGTTTTCGGTTTGATCGTCTGACTGCGGGGGACTCAGGGCGGTCACGACGGGGGAGTCCTGACGTCCGGGACAGAACACTTCAGCGGGAAACGGCGTGACGCCGCCGCGAAGGTCCATGACGTTATTCCCCTAACACCGCGTCACTCCCCTCGCGTGATAGCTGGACCGCTCAAGGAGCCGGCCCGGTCCCGAAATCATGCGCGTGCTCGGCGAGAGTCCAGAAATTCTACCTCAGCATCGGCAACAGGGGAGAAGGAATGGGAATCAACGTACTGGTGTCCGACAAGAAAAATGTGTCCCGCTACGCGCTCACCGCCCTGCTCGAACAGGGCAAGGGGATACAGGTCGTCGGATCGGTGGCCGGCAATCTCGATGCCATCGAGTTCGCCGATACACACCATCCGGATGTCGTGATCTTCAGCTTCGACGGCGCGGACGGCAACGTCATCACCGCCGCCGAGAAGATCACCGGCCTTCCGAGATGTCGATGCCTGCTGCTCGCCGAAACATTCACCCGGTCGGTCATACGTCAGGCATTCACCGGCGGAATCGCCGGAATGGTACAGCAGAGTGCCTCCCCGTACCGCTTCTTCGAATCCGTCCATCGGGTACATCAAGGAGAAAGAGTCTTCGACACGGAGTTGACCGTGGCCGTGCTGGGAAACAACGACTGCCCGCTTTCCCAGCGGCAACTCTCCGTACTTGAGCGGCTAGCCCAGGGTGACCCGCTCAGCGAGATCGCGGCGCAGTTGCACATCTCCGACGGGACCGTGCGGAACTATCTCCTTTCCGCAGTGACGAAACTGGGCGCGCGTAACCGCATCGACGCGCTGCGTATCGCACAGGAAGCGCACTGGATCTGACATGTAGGACACCTCGAGGCCACGTATGGATCACCTCGCGGTCATGTCTCGGGGTTCCTTTGTGTGCGCCGCTGAGGTGCGGCGATGCTCCGCGCCAGGCAGAACCTCGGGAGTTCCCATTCATACGTACGAAGGGCCGATCATGGCGGATATCTCTCGCAGCAAAGAACTGATCATCGCCGTCACGATGGCCGATATCGCCATCATCCTCGTCGTCGGATCCGTCCTGGGTTGGCTGGTCCGTTACGTACGCCAGCCGCCCGTCGTCGGCGAGATCATCTCCGGAATCGCCCTGGGGCCGAGTCTTCTCGGCCTGTTACCCGGGGATCTCCCCTCCCAGATCTTCCCGAGCGAGGCACGGCCGTATCTGTCGGCGATAGCCCAGGTCGGGCTGCTCATCTTCATGTTCGGCATCGGTTGGGAATTCGACAAGAAGTTGCTGAAGGGCCGGGGCAGTACCGCGGCGGCGGTCTCCGTCACCTCGGTCGTGGTCCCGTTCAGCCTGGCGATCGGACTTGCGGCGCTGCTGCACCAGCGGCACGACACCGTCAACGGAGATCAGGTCTCCTTCACCGCGTTCGCCCTGTTCATGGGTGCGGCCATGTCCATCACCGCTTTTCCCGTACTGGCCCGGATGCTGACCGAACACGGAATGCTGAGAACACGGGTCGGCGCACTCGCACTGGCCAGCGCGGCCATCGACGATGTCATCGCCTGGTGCCTGCTCGCTCTGGTCGCGGCGATCGTGACGGCGTCCGGTGGCGCCGGGGATCTCGCACAGACGGTGATATTCTCCGCGCTCTACGTCACGGCGATGCTGGTCTTCGTGCGCCCGTTCCTGTCATTCCTCATGCGCCGCTGGGGCCGTGACCGCATGACACCGCAGATCATGGTCACACTCGTCGCCGGGCTGTTCCTGTCCTCCTATGCGACGACCTGGATCGGGATACACGCGATATTCGGTGCATTCGCCTTCGGATTCATCATGCCGAGCGAGTATCGCGGCGTGTTCGGCGAAGAGGCCAGAAAGCCGTTCGCGGGGATCAGCATGGTGCTGCTGCCGGTCTTCTTCATCGTCACCGGACTGAATGTCGATATCGGGGCGTTGTCCGGACGCGATCTGATCGAACTGGCCGCCGTCATCGCCGTCGCCTGCGCCGGCAAGATGATCGGCGCGTCCATGGTCGGGAGACTGTCCGGAATGCCGTGGCGGGAGGCCGGCACCCTCGGCATCCTGATGAATACCCGTGGCCTCACCGAACTGATCATCCTCAATGCCGGCGTCAGCCTCGGCGTCCTGGACAGCCGGATGTTCACCATGATGGTCGTGATGGCGCTGTTCACGACCGCGCTCACCGGACCGTTCCTCCCGAAGCCCTCGGTACGCGTCGGCCAGGCCGGACTCCGGACCCGCCCGGAGGAACTGGCCGGGGCGATCCCCTAGGGGGTGGCCGGCACACAGAGCGGTCGCCGCCATGGCAGTGGATGCCATGGCGGCGATTCGTTGTACGAAGTCGATTCAGTCCAGCAGGAGTTCGGGCCTGTGCAGCTCCAGCCAGACATGCAGGTCGAGCATCCGCTCGACGTTGGACCGTACGGCCATCGACATGGCCGCCGGATCCTGTGACCCGATCTGCTGCGCCCAGACACGGTCGACCAGTGCGAACACCTGCGCGTCCGGCTCCGACACCAACTCCTTCACCTGCTGCTGCAGATGAGCGGCGTACCCCGGATTCTGGGGCGAGGGGAACGGGCTCTTGAGCCGCTCCAGCACCGATCGCGGCAGCACATGCGCCGCGGCCCGGCGGAGCAGGCTCTTCTCCTGACCGTCGAACGACTTCATCGCCCAGGGCGTGTTGTAGACGTACTCGACGAGCTCATGACTGCAGAAGGGCACCCGCACCTCCAGCCCGACCGCCATCGACAGCCGGTCCTTGCGGTCCAGCAGCCCTCGGACGAATCGCGTGAGATGCATATGGCTCGTCATGCGCATGAGCCGGTCGAACTCGGATTCGCCGTCGAGATACTCGACCTGCGCGCGCGCCGTCGCGAACTGGTCGGCGGTGTAGGCCGCCACGTCGAGCCGGGCCCGCAGGCCGGGTTCGATGTGATCGGTCCGGGCCGCGAGACTCATCGGCGGGATGAACATCATCCACGGGAAGGTGTCCCCGCGCAGGGCCTCCGGGTGGTGGAACCAGGGATAGCCGCCGAACAGCTCGTCGGCCGACTCGCCCGACAACGCCACCGTCGAGTGCTCCCGGATCGCCTTGAACAGCAGATACAGGGAGCTGTCGAGATCCCCGAACCCGTTCGGGATGTCCCGGGCGCCGACGGTCGCGCGACGTACCGCGGGATCCGAGATGTCGGACGGATCGAGCATCACATCCCGGTGCGCGGAGCCCACATGGGCCGCGACGTCACGGACGAACGGCGCGTCGGACGTCTCGCGCATCTCGTCCGGGACGAAGTTCTTCTCCTGGCCGACGAAGTCCACCGAGAAGCTGCGCACCTGTTCACCGCGCAGGCCCAGCCGTTCCGCCGCCAGCCCGGTGATCGCGCTGGAGTCCAGACCTCCCGAGAGCAGGACGCCCTGGGGCACATCGGAGATCAGCTGCCGGTCGACGATGCCGGTGAGCAGTTCCCGCACCCGGGCCACGGTGCCCTCGCGGTCGTCGGTGTGCTCGACCGCGCTCAGCCGCCAGTAGGTCCGCTCCCGCAGCCCACCCCGGTCGACGTTGATCAGCGTGCCGGGCACCACCTCGTGCATGCCCTTCCACAGCGCCCAGCCCGGGGTCTTGGTCTGCGCGACCAACTCCCGCAGCCCGTCGGCGTCGACCGCCTTCCGTACGAGGGGGTTCGCCAGGATCGCCTTGGGCTCGGAACCGAACAGCACCCCGTCGGGCGTCGGGTAGTAGAAGAGCGGCTTGATCCCCATGCGGTCGCGCACGAGGAGCAGCCGCCGACCGCGACCGTCCCAGACCGCGAACGCGTACATGCCGTCCAGATGGTCGACGACGCTCTCGCCCCACTGCAGATAGCCGCGGAGCACGACCTCGGTGTCGCTGTCCGTCCGGAACGGATGGCCCAACGCCTTGAGCCGCTCGCGCAGTTCCTGGAAGTTGTAGACCTCCCCGGAGTAGACCAGCACGATGTCACCGGTCGGCGTGCTCACCGTCATCGGCTGCGCTCCGCCGGGCAGGTCGATGACCGCGAGGCGTCGATGCCCCAGCCCGACCTCCGTACGCACATAGGTGCCGCGGCCGTCCGGCCCGCGACAGGCCATCGTCCCGGTCATCGCATCGAGCACCTCACCCTGGTGCGTCAGATCGGCCTCGAACGACACCCAGCCTGCTATACCGCACATCTCACGTCCTCTTTTCCATGGCACCTATTTCCAATGAAGCAAGAACGCACGAATACGGCCAAACTAGCATCGGCCTCATTACCCGACAACGTTCGTTCGACCTCGACCGGTGTGGATTTTCCACAGCTGCGCAATGCTAGAATCGACCCACCCGTATGGAGGATGAGATGCCCGCAGAAAAACCCCGCGCCAAGGGCGCCGGCCGGCCACCTCATCTGTCCCTCGACGCCATCGTCGCCGCGGCGGAACATATTCTGCAGACCGAGGGCGCGGGAAAGCTTTCGATGCGGCGCCTGGCGAACGAATTGGACAGCGCGCCGATGGCGCTCTATTACCACGTTCGCAACAAGGACGAGCTGCTTCTGCTGCTGATGGAGGCCCAGGCCCGGCGCATACCGCGCCCGGAACTGCCGGAGGACCCAAGGGAGCGGCTGATCGCGGTGTCGATCATGCTCTACGAGCTGCTCGCCGACCGGCTGTGGATCGTGCAGGTGGTGGCCGGCGGCGACCTCATCGCCCCCTCGGCGCTCTGGTTCGTCGAGGAGATGATCAGCGCGACCGTGGACTACGGACACACGCCGGAACACGCCGTGTACATCTACCGGACGATCTGGTTCGCCATCGTCGGCGACCTGATCATCCGTGCGAACGTCAAGCAGCGACGCGGCCGGGCCACCGGACCGACCTACGAGGACCAGGTCGTCGCCGGCCTGATGAGCGGCACGCACCCCCGGCTGGCGGCGGTCGCCGATCGATGGGCCGAGCTCAACGACCGTGACACCCACCGCCAGGGCCTGACGGCGATCATCGACGGGCTGCTGCGCTCGGAGGAGACCGTGGAGGGCCGGTAGCGGCGACTTCACGGGGCGGACGGCCAGGGGACCGACATCTTCTCGGATGCCGTCCGCGCGCACGCTGCCAGGACTCCGACGACCGCGTCGCGGTGTTCGTCCAGGTAGAAGTGCCCGCCCTCGAAGGTGCGGAACGCGCATCCGGCGTCGGTGACCTCGCGCCATCCCTGGGCCTCGGCCGCTGTGATCTCCGGGTCCTGGTCGCCGTACAGCACCGTGACCGGAGTCCGCAGGCGCACTCCGGGCGACAGCCGATAGGTCTCGCTCAAGCGGTAGTCGCTCCGGATCATGGGCAGGAACGTCCGGACGAGCGGGGCGTCGTCGAGGAGCTCGAGCCGCGTCGCGTCGGTGCGGCGCAGTTCCTCGATCAGCTCCTCGTCGCTGCCGAGGTGGATCCGGCCCGGCCGCGTCAGCGCCGGGGCGGGGTGACCGGACACGGCCAGGCCCATCGGCGGGTCCCCCGCCGCCGTCAGATGTCGGGCGACCTCATAGGCGACGACGGCACCCATACTGTGCCCGAACAGAATCGTCGGGACCGGCGGCCCGTCGAGCGGGAGATCGGCCGCCAGTTCAGCGGCGAGCCGTTGAATATCGTCCGGCACCGGTTCGCCGAATCGATCCTCCCGGCCCGGGTACTGAACGGCGAAGAATTCGATGTCCCAAGGTGCCGACCGGTCCCACGAACGGTAATAACTCGCACTGCCACCGCCGTGCGGAAAGAGAAGCACGCGGGCCCGGGCATAGGGGCGGGACGCGAGCCGGCGAAATGCTCCGGCCCGCCGGCCCCCCGACAAGGAATCGATACGCATACCACTCATTCACTCACTGCCGGTGCCATGGAAATGTTCCAGAAGTCGGCGTAGCGGCCGCTCCGGGCGAGAAGCTCGTCGTGGCTGCCCTCCTCCACGATGTGGCCCCCCTCCAGGAAGAGGACGCGGTCGGCGCGCTGCACGGTCCGCATCCGGTGGGCGACCATCACCACGGTCCGCCCGGCCATCAGGCGCTCGATGCCCTCGTGGACGGCGGTCTCGTTGACCGGGTCGAGGGCGGAGGTCACCTCGTCCAGCAGGACGATCGGCACATTCTTCAGCAACGCCCTCGCGATGGAGACGCGTTGGCGCTCACCGCCCGACAGCAGCGCGCCGCCCTCGCCGACGTTCGCCTCCCATCCGCCGGGCAGCCGCTCGATGACCTCGTCGAGCCGGGCCGCGGTCGCCGCCGCGCGGACGTCGGCCTCGTCGGCGTCGGGCCGGCCGAGGCGCACGTTCTCCTCGATGGTGCCGTCGAAGAGATAGACGTCCTGGAAGACGATGGCGATCTGTGCCATCAGCACCTCGGTGTCGATCGCGCGCACGTCCACGCCGCCCACGCGAACCGCGCCGGAGTCCACGTCGTAGAACCGGGCGAGCAACTGGAGCAGAGTGCTCTTGCCCGCACCCGACAGTCCGACCACGGCGAGCCGCTGCCCCTGGGGCACGGAGAAGGACACCTCGTCGAACACCGTGCGTTCGCCGTGCCGGAAGGTGACGGACTCGAACGCCAGGTCGTGGTCGACCGGCCGGACGGGCTCACGGGGTTCCGGCAGCGGCGCGGTGCTCAGGACCTTGTCGAGCCGCTCCAGCTCGGACTGGGCGCCGCGGAGCCCCGCGCCGATGTCCGACAGCGACAGCAGCGGATCGGCGCAGCGGGCCGCGAGCACCAGGATCGTCAGGACCTCCGCCGCCCCGATGCTCCCGCCGAGCGCGAGGGAGGTGCCCAGCGCCAGCACCGCGGTGAAGGCCACCTGCACCGCGACCGTCAGGCCCACCGCGCCGGGCAGCATCGCCAGCACGGTACGCCGGGAGGAGCGCTGGACCTCCTGGAGCGCGTCGTCGAGCAGCTCGAACCGCTCTCCGGTGCGGCCGCCGGCGCGCAGCACCGGCTGGGCCTGGAGGAACTCGATGACGCGGTCCGATGCCTCCTTGTCCCGTGCGTGGCGGTCCGCGTCGGTGCCGGCCATCGAGCGCGCGGTCCACTTCTGGATCGCCGCCACGACGGGTGCGGCGATCAACGCGGCCACGCCGAGCTGCCAGTTGAAGGCGATCATCACGGCGACGATCGTCAGGGGGGTCACCAGGGCGGAGATGAACGGCGCCAGCAGGTGCGCGGCGACGCCCATCGCCTGGAGCAGGCCGCGGCTGGCCATGACGGAGACCTCGCCGACCCGGCCGGCGTTGTACCAGCCGATCGGCAGCCGGGCCAGGTGCTCGCCCAGCCGGTAGTACATGCCGTGCAGCATCTTGGTGCCGACGCGCATGCCGGAGAGGTCGCTGACGTAACGCAGCACGGCGTAGACCGCGACCGCCGCCCCGAACGCGATCAGCCACGGCACGGCGTCGTCCGGCGTGCTGCCGAACAGTTCCCGCAGCACCGGGACGAGCAGCGCGTAGGAAAGACCCTCGACCATCGCGGTGACCGTCATCAGGACCACGGTGCGGCGCATCGCCTGGGCGTACTCGGGTCCGAGCACGCGCAGCAGCGTTCGAATCATCGGGGCTGTCCTCCTTGGGATCGCCAGAACTCGGCGAACTTTCCTTCCTGGGTCAGCAGTTCGGCGGGGCGGCCCCGCTCGACGATCGACCCGTTCTCCAGCATCACGACGGTGTCGGCGTCGGCGATCGTCTCCGGGCGATGGGCGATGACCAGGATCGTCCGCTCGCCGCCCAGGGTCGCCAGGGCCTGGCGGATCGCCTGTTCGGTCTGCGGGTCGGCGAAGGCGGTCGCCTCGTCGAGCACCAGGACGGGTGTGTCGGCCAGCAGCGCGCGGGCGAGGGAGATTCGCTGGGCCTCACCGCCCGAGAGCTTGACGTCCTCGCCGATCACCGTCTCGTAGCCGTGGGGCATGTCGAGGATCCGGTCGTGGATGTGGGCCAGCTTGGCGGCGCGCACCACATCGTCGCGCCCGGCGTGCGGCACCGCGAGCGCGATGTTGTCCGCGACCGAGGCGCGCAGCAGGCGGACATCCTGGAAGACGAAGGAGACCGTGCGGTAGAGCTGCCGGCTGCCGATCTCGCGCAGGTCGACGCCGCCGATGGCGACCGTGCCCTGGCTCGGGTCGAAGAACCGCGGCAACAGCTGGACCAGGGTCGACTTCCCGCTTCCCGACGGCCCGACGAGCGCGGTGAAGGTCCCCGGCTCCAGCACCAGGTCGACCCCGCGCAGCACCTCGCGGTCCTCTTCGTAGCCGAAGCGGACATCGCGCAGTTCCACCCGGTGTCCCTGGGGCGCGACCGGATGCGCGGGCTCCGGAAGCGACGCGACGTCGAGGACTTCCTTGATCCGGCCGACCGCGCGGCCGGCGGCCTGCATGTCGTCGAAGCCGTGGCCCAGGGCCGCCACCGGGGCCGTCAGGCCCAGACCCAGCAGCAGGAAGGGCAGCAGGTCGGCCGGGGCCAGGCTGCCGGACGTGATCATGGACGTGCCGCCGATCAGGACGACGAGCAGCACGAACGGCGGGGACAGCGCCAGCTGCATCCCGGCGGCGACCAGGGACATGCCGCGCACCCACCGGAAGAACGTCCCGACGAAGTCGTCGACGGCGGTGAGGAACTTCCCGTGGGCGCGCTCGGATCCGCCGAACGCCTTCACCACCGCGATGCCCTGCACGAACTCGACGACGGAGCTGGCGATCCGTCCCATGGCCTCGTCGAACTCCTCCTGTTCGCGCGTCCTGGCGGGGAGCATCAGCAGCGGGACCAGGAGAATGGCCATCACCACCGGGATCAGCGTGATCAGCGTGAGGCGCCAGTCGATGGTGAACAGGTAGACCAGCGACACCAGCGGCACCACGAACGCGGAGACGAGCTCGCCGGGCGCATGGGCGATGAGCGGGTGCACGGCACTCACGTCCTCCCCCACCACCTTGGCCAGCTCGCCCGTCTTGCGGCGGGAGAACCAGCCGATCGGCACGCGGCCGAGCCGGTCGGCGAGCTGCCGACGGAACGTCAGCTGCACCTGGCTGTCCAGCACATGGCCGAGTCCCGAGGACGCGGCGGTGAACAGCAGTCGCACGAACAGGCCGGCCGCGCCCAGGATCACGGCCGTCCAGACGTGCCCCTCGTCGATCGGGCCCGGCGCCAGCAGGGTGCGGCCCAGCTCGACGACCGCCAGCAAGGGCGCGAGTCCCGCGAGAGCGCCGATCACCTGCAGGATGGCGACGGCCGCGAACTTACGGACATGAGGACGCAGCAGCCTGGACAGGCTCTGCTCCTCCACGGAATCCAAGTCCGACGTCGGCGTGGGCCGCTCCCCCGCTCCAACAGCGTCGATCGCGCTCATCACTCTCCAATCGTACGCGTACGAATATCACTGTACTCGGCTGTGGCCCCGGGGGGACAGGGATTCCGGCCAGAGATCGTCGACGGTCAGCGGCTTCCCGGATTCGGGCTCGGCGGCCTCGGGAAAGCCCAGGGCCTCGGTCAGCTCCTTCCAGGCGCGGGCGACGGTCAGATGGCGCTGCTGGTTGTGCAGCGGGTCCACGCCCGCCTCGACGCGTCCGCGCAGTTCGTCCAGGACGGTCAGCACCCCGTCGCCCCACACGTCGTGGACGGCGTCCTCCCAGGTGGGCGTCCCGGCGGGACCCACATGGGCGCCGGTGGGACCGGAATCGTCCGCCCACCCCGGCGCGGATCCCGACCGGCCCGGGAAGAACCGCCCCTCCGGGTTCGACGGCAGGCGCAGCACCGGGCTCCAGATCACCGGACCGTGGGTGTTGGCCAGCATCAGGTTGCCCGCGTCGGTGCCGATGGTGATCCGGTGCAGGAACAGGCTGGTGCTGTCGTCACCCGCCTGCATCCGGTTCTCCACCCGCAGCGTCAGCGGAACACCCGCGATCCGGGCGTCCACCCCGACCAGCGGGCGGCCGTCGCGCGCACCGACCCCGGTGATCGACCAGGGCCGCAGCCCGTCGAAGATCCCGGCGAGGATGTCGAGCAGGTCGAAGGAGACCTGCACCGCGCACAGGGCGTCGACGAACACCGGCCTGCGCAGCCGGACCAGCTCGCGGGCGGCCGAGGTGAACCGCCGGACCGGTTCGAGGTGCGGGTAGAAGGTGTTCAGCAGGTACTGGGTCCCACACTCGCGCGCCACCCGCAGGCAGTCCGCCAGCTCGTCCGGGTGGACCGGATGCTCCTGGAGCACATGGATGCCGCGTTCGAGCAGGTCCTTGGCCAGTTCCGCGCCGCGCCCGCCACCGACCGCGGTCGACACCACGACACAGGCCGCGTCGACGTCGTCGGGCAGTTGCCCGACCGCGTCGTACAGCGGGACGCCGTACTCCTCGGCGAGCGCCGCGGAGCGGGCGCTGCCCCGGGCCAGGATGCCGACGAGCCGGTAGCGCTCGGGCGCGCGGGCGAGGGCCGCGGCGTACACCTGGCCGAAACGGGTGCCGCAGACGACGACGCGCATCGGGCGGGTCATCGGCGCTCCGCGGGCCGCGCGGTGAGTGCGTCCGCCAGGCCCGTCACATGAGGCCTCTGCAGGCAGCTGAAATGATCGCCCGGTACGTCGACCACCGTCACGGCCCCCAGGCACATCCCGCGCCAGAACGCGCTGGTGTCGTCCGCGGGTCCGGGGACGCCCGGCGTGGGCTCGACGGGGCGCAGGAAGGTGATGTCCCCCGCGTACGGCAGCGGATCGTACTGCGCCACCGCGTCGAGGATCCGTGCGAGGACCGCCGGATCGGCGCTCGTCGTCCGGGGGAAGGCATGGTCGCCCACGAGGTCGTCGTGCGGCGGGGAGGGAGTGCGGTGGCCGGACACCAGGGTCAGCCGCCGTACCGTCACATCGGCCTCGCTCAGGGCGCGGGCCAGCTCCAGGGCGATCGGGCCGCCGAGGCCGTGACCGATGATCTCCACGCCGTCGAACCCGGCGGCCCGCACCTCGCGGGCGTATCCGCCGGCCAGTTCCTCGACGAGGTCCGGTGCGGCGAGGTCGAGGCAGCGATCGCCGTCGGGCACGGCGATCCCGAACAGGGGCGCCTGCGTGCCGAGTTCGGCGATGAGCGCGTGGTACGGCGCCAGGGTGCCCGATCCGTCGTGCACCAGCAGCCGCACCGGTCCCGCCCCGGATCCGGCGAGCGGGATCAGAGACGAGGCGCGGGCCGCCGGGTCCGCCTCCGTGGCCGGAGCCGCCTCGGCGTCGGACCTCAGCCACCGGGCCAGGCCGGCGACTGTGGGGGTGTCCAGCAGGGCGCGGAGCAGGGTGTCGAAGGTGAGGTGTGCCGCCTCGGGCACGAGTTCGCGGACCCGCCCGACGAACCGGGCCGCCAGCAGCGAGTCCCCGCCCGCGTCGAAGAATCCCGCTTCGCGGCTCGGCGGCTCGGCCCCGAGGGCCTCGGCCCACAGGTCGGCGATCCGTCGCTCGACGCCCGGGTGCGGCGGCTCGGAGGGCTCGTCGCGCGGCGCGGTGGGTGTCGGGGCGGAGGCGAGCAGCTTCTTCCGGTCGACCTTGCCGTTCGGGGTCAGCGGCAGCGTCTCCACGAGGCGTACGCGCGCGGGGATCATGTGCGCCGGCAGCCGGTCGGCCACCCATCCGATGAGCTCCCCGGCCTCGACGGATCCGGACTCCGCCCGGGGGATCACGAAGGCGACCAGGGCCCGTTCGAAGGCGCTGTCGCCCGCCGCCAGGACCACCGACGTGCCCACCCTCGGGTGCTCGCCGAGCACGGCCTCGATCTCGCCCAGTTCGATCCGGTGTCCGCGGATCTTGACCTGTTGGTCCGCGCGGCCGAGGAACTCGATCTCACCGGACGGCAGGTAGCGGCCGAGGTCGCCGGTGCGGTAGAGCCGCTCCTTCGTCTCCGGGTGGTGGATGAAGCGCTCCGCCGTCCGCTCGGGGTCGTTCAGATAGCCGGTCGCCAGGCCGGTGCCCGCGATGTACAGCTCGCCGGCGACCAGGTCGGGCCGGTCGCGCAGCGCGGAGTCGAGCACGTGGAAGCGCTGGTTCGCCAGAGGGATGCCGTACGGGATGCTGCGCCAGTGGGGTTCGACGGTCGTGATGGGGTGGTGGATCGACCAGATCGCCGCCTCCGTCGCCCCGCCCAGGCTGATCAGTTCGGTGCCGGGCAGGTGCCGTCCGGCGTGGCCGGGCAGGGTCAGCGGGATCCAGTCGCCCGACAGCAGCGCCAGCCGGAGGCTCTCCGGACCGCCGGGTTCGGCGTCGAGGTAGTGCAGCAGCATCTGGAGCTGCGCGGGCACCGAGTTCCACAGCGTCACTCCGTGCTCGGCCACGGCCTCGGCCCAGTGCGAGGGGTCGCCGCGGCGCGCGGGGTCCGGCAGGACGAGGGCCGCGCCGACGGCCGGCGGGCCGAACAGGTCGTAGACGGACAGGTCGAAGCTCAGCGCCGCCAGCCCCAGGACGCGGTCGGATGCGCCGACGCCGAAGCGGTGGTTGATGTCGAGCACCGTGTTGAGGGCGGCGCGGTGGCTGATCATCACGCCCTTGGGCACACCGGTCGAACCCGAGGTGTGCATGACATAGGCGAGCTCGTCGGGCGCGACGCGGGGGCCTTCGGGGATCTCGGCGAGCGGGACGGGCCGCAGCCCGGCCACGGTCACCGCCCGCACGCCTTCGGGGAGTTCGCCGGTCGCGGCGTCGGCGACGACGGCGAACCCGACGCCGCTGTCGGTGAGGATGCGGTCGCGTCGGATCCTGGGCTGGCCGGAGTCGACCGGGACGTACACGCCGCCGGCGAGCAGCACCCCGAGCACCGCGACGGCCTGGTCCCGGCACTTGTCGATGAGGACGCCGACGAAGTCACCGGGGCGGCACCCCTCGGCCCTCAGGCGCGTCGCCACCGCGGCGGCCCCTCCCAGCCATTGCCCGTATGTCAGCGTCCCCGCGGTGTCGATCACCGCGACCCGGTCGGGGAAGGCGCGCGCACGGGCGACGAGCGGATCGTGCAGCAGGCCCTCGGGCACCGGCGCGGCGGTCGCGTTCACCTCCGTGCGCCGGGTGCGCTGGCGTTCCGGCAGCGGCTGGGGATCCACCGCGGTCCAGGGCTCGGTCCCCTCGGCCAGCCGATGCAGCAACGCCTCGAACGCGGCGAACATGTCGTCCACCATGCCGTCGGGGAAGGTCCCCTCGCGGATGTCCCAGTTCACGTCCAGGCCGCCGAACTGGTCGCCCACCTGGCAGTCGATCCACACCTGGGGTGTCTGGCTGATGCCGTACGACGGCCGCGGCTTCCTGCCCGCGGCCGACACCGCGTCGCCGCCGACCCCGATGCTGCCGGTGAACACCACCGGCAGCATCGCCTCCTCGCGCCCCCGTCGCCGGGCGATCTCGCGCAGTACCTCGACCCCGCTGCACAGCCGGTGGTCGAGGTCGTCGAAGAGCCGCTCGCCCAGGGCGCGGGCGCGCTCCGCGAAGCTGGTCCTTTCCCCGTGGTCGACCGCGAGCAGGCTCAGCGAGGTGAAGTCGCCCAGCAGCCGGTCCACCCTCGGGTGCAGCGGCAGGCGGTGCAGCACGGGCAGTCCGACGCAGAAGCGCGGAGTGCCGCTCCAGCGGCCGATCGTCTCCACGTACGCCGCGAGCACCGCGTTGGCCGGAGTGCTGCCCTGCTCGGCGGCGCGGGTCTTGAGCGACTGCCACACCCGGTCGTCGAGCGTCGTCGTCAGCCGACGGAAGCGCGGTGCCGTCGTCGCCGGATCGTGGTCGTCGCGCAGCGGCAGGACGGGTGGTCCGGGCAGTTCGTCGACGCGGTTCCACCAGTACGCGCGGTCGCGCGCGTACCGCTCGGTGTCGCGCAGCCGGTGCTCGGCGGACACGTAGTCCCGGTAGGTGGCGTCGATCTCGGGCAGGGCGCAGTCCGGCTGTTGGTAGCGGCGGTCCAGCTCGGTGAGCACCTGCTGGATGCTGAGCCAGTCCAGCGCCATGAAGTCCACCGACAGGTGCAGGACGCTCCGGTCGGCGGCCAGGGTCAGGCGCAGCTCGTACATGGGGCGTTCGCCCGTGGGGTGCACGGCGTGCGACAGTTCGTCGCGCACTGCGTCGAAGGCCTTGGCGACCTCGTCGTCGGAGGCGTCACGCAGGTCGGCGACCGCGATACGGGTGTCCTTCGGTTCGGGCAGGACGCGTTGCGTGCCGTCCTCGTGGACGATGGTCCGCAGGGCGTCGTGGCGGCGCACCAGACCGTCCCAGGCGCTCTGCAGCCGGGCCGGGTCCAGGTCGGCCGGATAGTCCAGCTCCTGGTAGAGGTGGCAGGAGACGCCGCCGTAACCGAAGGCCGGGTTGCGGCCGAAGAGGTAGGCGGACTGGATGTCGGTCAGTGGGAAGGGCTGGTGTCGTTCGTCGGGCCGGTCCTGCCAGACCGGGTCCTCCTCGCGGCTCGCTCCGGTGTCCGCCACGAGGGTCAGCAGTTCCGCCTTGTGGCGGCGCAGCTCCGCCAGACGCCGGTCGTCCATGACGCCCCGGGGGGCGCGGAAGCGCAGGTTCTCGCCCTCGCGCCACAGCTGGATCCCGGCGTCGGAGAACTCCTCGAGCAGGTCGTTGGCGTTCACACCGCACCCTCTTCGTATGCGTCGGCGGCACGGAGCCGGTCGATCAGCGCGCTGAGTCCCGCGACGGTCGGTGTGCGGATGACGTCGCGCATGGGCAGTTCGACGCCCCAGGCTCCGCGCACCTCGGCGACGAAGCGGGTCGCGATCAGGCTGTCGCCGCCGAGCCTGAAGAAGTTCTCGTTGCGGCCCACCGACTCCAGTCCGACCAGCTTCGTCCACCGGTCGGCGACGAAGGTCTCGGTGTCGCCCCGCGGCGGATCGTCCACGTCACGCGGCCGGTCGACGGAGTGTTCGAGGATGGTCCGCACCCGCCGCCGGTCGATCTTTCCGTTGGCGCTGAGCGGCAGCGTGGGCAGGACGGCGAAGTGGGCCGGGACCATGTGTTCCGGCAGCCGGTCGGCCGCCCAGCCGCGCAGGCCGACGGGATCGATCCCGTGGGCCGTCGCGGGCCGGTCCGCGGAGAGCAGGATCTCGCCGCCGGGCTCGGCGCGCAGGACCCGCACGTCGGTCAGGCCGGCTCCGGTGCAGGCTTGCCGCCACCGCTCGGCACCGTGGAGCCAGTCGGTTTCGGGGCGGCCCGCCGCGAACCTCCCCGCCCGTGCCTCCAACGGCAGGGCGGTGACGAGCGCGAGCGGCGTCGGGTGTGCGCGCTCCAGGAGGTGGAGGCGGCCTCCCGGGGCGAGCAGCAGGGCCAGGGTGGCCACGGCCAGGTCCGGGTCCGGCATGCGGTGCAGGACGTTGTTCGCCACGACGGCGTCGTAGGTGTGGAGGTGCTGTACGGCGACGGCGTCGGGGCTCTGCCGTGCGGTGCGGGTGCGGTGCCCCTGCTCCTCCAGCAGCGTCCGGGTCCTGGCCAGCGCCGGTTTCGAGGAGCCGAGCAGCGTGTAGTCGACCGGGGCGGAGCCGAGGCCGGCGAGCAGGCGCGCGGTGCCACGGCCCCCGGTCACGTCCCACTCCGCGACGCGCGGGGTCGCGGAGTCGCCGCCGCGTGCCCGCAGGTCCTCGGCGACGGCCCGGAGGCAGTCGGCCGTCGCCGGCATCAGATCGCCGAGCGCCTCCGGGGCCAGTACCGGGTCGTCCAGCAGCGCGGTGGCGTCGGCGTCGCCGGAGAGGATGGCCGACAGGAGCGGTCCGGCCCAGCGCAGCGCGGCGGCGACGGTCTCGAAGAAGGTCCCGGCTGCGGCCTCGTGGGCCGATGCGATCCACTCCGGGCGCGTGACCTCGTCCCAGCGGGCGCCGTGCCGGTGGGTACCGTCGGCGGCGCGGACGAGCACCTCGCGCTCGGTGAGATACGCGAACCAGATGTCCACGACCGGTCGTTGTTCGGTGCAGACCGGCGGGGGGACGCCGTCGGATTCGGTCAGCGGTGCGACGACTTGCGCCAACAGCACTTCCACCAGGCGGTGTTCGAGCTGATGCGGGTCGGTCTCGCCGGTGGCCGCGGGCGGCAGGAACGGGCTCCGTGTACGGTCGGGTTCCGCGTGCACCCGGTCCGGTGCGGACGAGCGCTCGACCACGGCGGCAACGAGTTCCCCGCGCCCTTCGGCGACCGGAACGGCCACGGCCTGGGCGATCCCGGGGTGCCCCTGGAGGCAGGATTCGATCTCCCCCAGTTCGACCCGGAAGCCGTTGATCTTCACCTGGTGGTCGAGGCGTCCGAGGAACTCCAGGTTGCCGTCGGGCCAGTAGCGGCCGAGGTCACCGGTGCGGTACCAGCGCTCGCCCTCATGTTCGGGGAAGCGCGCCGCGGTCAGCTCGGGGTCGCCCCGGTAGCCGAGCGCGACCCCCGCGCCGCCGATCCAGAGCTCGCCGGGCACCCAGTCGGGACAGTCCCGGCCCCGCTTGTCCACCACCCGGAACTTCTGGTTCCGCAGCGGTTTCCCGTACGGGATGGAGCGCCAGCCCGCCGGAACCTCGGTGACCTCGTACACGTTCGACCAGATCGCGGCCTCGGTCGCGCCGCCGAGCGAGATGAACCGGCAGCGGCCGTCCGTCGCCCGCGCCAGCCGTTCGGGCAGGTCGAGCCCGATCCAGTCGCCGGACAGCAGGGCCAGGCGCAGCGAGGCGGGGAGCGGCGAGCCGTCCGCCGCGGTCAACGCCATCTCGAGCAGGGCCGGGACGGTGTTCCAGACGGTCACCGCGTGCCGTTGGCACAGCGTCAGCCACTCGGTGGCGTCGCGCCGCCCGGACTCCGGGACCAGGACGGCGGCCCCGCCCACCGCGAGGAAGCCGAAGACGTCCCACACCGAGAGGTCGAAGTCCAGCGCGGAGACCGCCAGCACCCGGTCGTCCGCCCCGATGCCGAACCGTTCGTTGAGGTCCTCGACGGTGTTGACCGCGGCGCGATGGCTGACCTCGACGCCCTTGGGCAGACCGGTGGAGCCCGAGGTGAAGATGACGTACGCGGGGTCCCCCGGTTCGGCCGGCACCGGTGCGCCCAGCGGGGGCGTGCGGAGCGCCCTCTCGATCGGGAGCACCTCGACACCCGCTTCGGTCGCTCCCAGGGCCCCGCCGCCGTCGAGGACGACCTCCGCGCCGCTCAGCTCCAGGATGCGGGCGCGCCGCTCCGCGGGCTGGTCGACGCCGATCGGGACGTACGCCGCGCCCGCGGCGAGCACCCCGAGCACCGCCGCGATCTGCCGCGGTCCCTTCGGGGCGACCACGGCGACGTACGAGCCACGGCCGATTCCCCGCCCGGCGAGCGCGGCGGAGATGCCGAGCGCGTCCCGGGCCAGCTCGTCGTGCGTCATCGAGGCGTCGTCGCCCCAGAGCAGGGCGGGCCGCGCGGCGCGGTCGGGCGCCCGCTCGAAGAACGCCGTGTGCAGGAGGTTGCCGGTCATGGTCCGGGTGGACGCGTTGACCGCCTCCCGGGTGGCCCGCTGCGTGGCGGGCAACGGTGTGCTCGGGGGCGCGGTCCCCCACTCCCCGTCGATCAGCTCGCGGACCAGCGCCTCGTAGGCCGCCATCATCGTGTCGAGGACGTCGTCGGGGAACAGTTCCTCGACGGCGTCCCAGACCATCCGCACACTGCCGTCCCGGGTGCGGTAGATCTGGTGGTCGAGCCAGACCTGCGGCGTCTGGGAGATCATCCAGCTCGCGTCGCCGAAGCGCTCGGCGAACACGTCCGGGATCAGCGGCGCCGACAGGTCCAGGGAGAACACCACGGGCGCGGTGCGGGGCGCGTCCGGGTCGGAGCGGGCGAGGTCGCGCAGGACGTCGACGCCGCTGTAGGCGGCGTGCCCGATGTCCTCGTGCACCTGCTTCTGCACGGCGCGGGCGCACTCCTGGAAATTTGCCCCGGAGAGGTCCACCTCCAGCAGCACCAGACCGGTGAAGTCGCCCACGACGCGCTCGATCTCGGGGTGCGCGCCGAGATCGCGGTCGAACAGCGGCAGGCCGAGCAGGAAGCGCTCGTCGCCGGACCACCGGCTCAGGATCATGGCGTACGCGGTGGCCAGCACCACCGACGGGGTCAGGCCCGCCTGGTTCCCCCGCCGCTCCAGGGCGGTCCACTCGTCCGCCGTGAGGTCGAAGTACCGGCGGGCGAACCGCGGGGCGGCGACGGCCAGTGGGTCGACCGCCAGGGGCAGCTTCGGGCCGCCCGGCAGCGACGGCACCCGCCGCTGCCAGTACGGGCGGGCCCGCTCACTCTCGGTCCGGCGGCCTGCGGCCTGGTCCGCGAGATACCGGCCGAAGGTGTAGCCGACCTCGTCGAGGCTGTCGGGGTCCTCGTACAGGGCGGTCAGCTCGCCGAGCAGCAGCCGGAAACTGGCCAGGTCGGCGACCAGGAGGTCGGTGTTGAAGTGGAGCCGGTCGACCCCGCCGGGCAGCCGGGTCAGCTGGACGTCGATGACCTCGCCGCGGCCGACGTCCAGCACCCGGTGCGACAGCCGCTCGCGCAGCTCCAGCGCCGCCGCCTCCGCCTCGGCGACCGGCCGGGCGCGGAGGTCGTGGACGGTCAGGCCGGGCCACGGGGACCGGGGCAGGACCTGCTGGGTCGCGTCGTCGGCGAAGCGCGCCCGGAGCATCGGATGCCGTGCGAGCAGCGCCCGCACGGCCCGCTCCAGACGGTCCGGCTCGACCGGCCGGACCCCGTCGAACTCCATGTAGTTGTGACAGCCGACGCCGCCGAGGGGCTGGCCCTCGGCACGGCCGATCAGATACGCCTGCTGCACCGCGGTGAGCGGGAAGCTCCGATCCGCCTCGTCGTCGTGCTTCTCGGCGGCCTCCGGCGCCGGTTCGCCGCCCTCCAGGGGGGTCAGCATCCCGGGCCAGGCCGACAACCGGGGGTCCTCGGCCAGCTCGGCGAACGAGGCGTCGAGGCCCTCCCGGTTGAGCCGGCTCACCAGCCGCATCAGGTCCATGGACTGCAGGCCGAGCTCAAAGAGGTTGCAGTCGTCGTCCGCCGCGGTCAGCTCGATGCCGAGCACACCGGATACCACTTCGCGCAGGGCTTGAAGGTCCATGTCGTCGCTCCCTCAGACCGCGCCGGCGCGCATGGCGGCGAAGTACTCGTTCTGCGTGGGGAGTTCCTGGACGAGCTTGTCCGCCTTCAGCCGGATGCGCTCGAACTCCGCGATCGCCGCCCGCTCGTCGGCCAGGTCGAGTGCGGGCGAGTGCCGGACCTCGATGCCGCCGGTACCCAGCAGGATGCAGTTGTACGAGTACGGCGGCAGCCCGTGGTAGTGCGGGAAGACGGTCTGCGCGTCCGGCACCTTGTGCTTCCAGTTCTCGATGCGCTCGGCCAGCTCGTCGGGGACCGTGCGCGTCTTGGTGTCCTTCCAGTACTGGTTGTCGGCGCGCTTGGCGCCCACGTAGTGCAGCACCAGGAACTCGCGGACGCCGTCCTGCACATGCGCGATCGACTCGTTGTAGAGGTTGCGCAGGCGGTGGTCGTCGCGGCCGGAGGGGAAGTACTTCACGATCTGCTCGATGGCGTGGTGGATGAAGAAGATGCCGGTCGACTCCAGCGGCTCCACGAAGCCGCTCGACAGTCCGATGGCCACGCAGTTCTTCACCCAGGAGCGGCGGCTGCGGCCGATGCGCATCTTGATGTGGTTCGCCTCGACGTCCTCGGCGCCGGGGCCGATGAACTCGCGCAGCGTGCGCTCGGCCTCCTCGGGCGTGGTGTAGTCGCCGGCGTAGACGTAGCCGGAGCCGATGCGGCTGATCAGCGGGATGGTCCAGATCCACCCCGCCTCCTGGGCGGTCGCGGTGGTGCAGGGCCGTATCGGCTCGCGGTCCATGTCCAGCGGCACCTGGAGGGCGACCGCGCTGTCGTTGGGCAGCGTGTCCTGGTACGAGACGAAGGGCTCATCGAGCGCCTTGTTCAGCAGGAGCGCGCGGAATCCCGTGCAGTCCACGAACAGATCGCCCTCCAGCCGCCCGTGCTCGGCCGTCTGCACATGGGCGATGTACCCGTCTCCGTCGAGCACGACGTCCGTGACGTCGTCGGTGACGTGGCGGACGCCGCGCTGGGTGGCGTAGGTCGTCAAGTACTTGGCCAGCAGGGCCGCTTCGAAGTGGTAGGCGTACGGGAACTGCGTCCCCTGGTACTCCACGATCGTCGACCGGGCGGAGGTCTCCTCGCGCTGCTGCTCGACGAAGCCCTGGTCGATCAGCTTGCCGTCGAGGTAGCGGGGCGAGCGCTCGGCGTCGCACAGCGACGCCATGACGAAACAGTCCTTGTCGAACCGGCTCGTGGTCGGATTGCGCAGCCACCAGTCGCTGAGCGGGAACCCGTCGACCGAGCCGAGCTGCTCGAACGGGTGGTAGAAGTGATGGCCCGGCTCACGCCAGTTCTCGAACCGCACGGCCAGCTTGTAGGTGGCGTTGCAGGCCGGCATCCAGTCCGACTCAGACAGCTTGAGGAACTCGAAGAAGTGTCTGATGTCGCTGAACGTGGCCTCGCCGACGCCGATGGTGCCGACCCGGGCCGATTCCACGACGGTCACGTCGATCCGCTCGCCGAACGCGGCCGCCAGGTAGGACGCCGTCATCCAGCCCGCCGTGCCGCCGCCGACGACCACGACCCGCTTCGTCCTGCCCGGGTCGCTCGCCCGCTGCTTGCCGGCACCGTCAACAGTCATCACTGCGTACTCCTTGTGTGAGTTCCGGAAAGAGGGTGCGTTCCATCGAGCACCACAGATACGCGGCGCCCGACGAGCCCGCCGTGCCGGCCACGTTGCCGAGCAGCGCCTCCGCGAGGGCGGCGTGGCGCCCCCGGCAGGAGCGCATCGAGGCGTCGAAGGCGGCCATCGCGTCATGGATCCGCTTGACGTCCTCGCCGGCCCGGTCGCGGTATTCACCGAACGCGGCGTCCAGCGACTGCTCGTCGAGACGTGCGAGCAGCCGGGCCCGGTCGTGGTCGGTCAGCCCGGCGATGTTCAGCATCCGCCGGTCCCTGGCCCCGCACAGGAACTCGATCTCGCGGAACTGGACGGACTGGAAGCCGCTGGACGTCCCGAGCGTCGCCCGGATGGCGTCGAACTCGTCCGGCGTCAACGCGTGCAGGGCGTCGAAGTGCTGGGCGACCGCCGCCATGATCCGGGGCAGCCGGTCGAGATGTGCGCATGCCTCTGTGCCCCGCCCTTCGGTGAGCGCCCGGCGGGCGGCCTCCAGGTGGCGCAGGACGACCGCGAACCAGATCTCGCAGGCCTGGTGGGCGCCGAAGAACAGGGCGCGTTCCGGGGTCTCGTGCACCCGGGCGACCTCGAGGAGTTCGTCCAGCCTCAGTCGTTCTCCGTACGCCGGACAGTGGCCGGCTTCCGCCTGGTCGCTCACCGCGTCCGCTCCTCACGCAGAAGCTTCTTGTCGATCTTCCCGACGGGCGTACGGGGGAAGTCGGGCACGACGACCAGGTCGTCCGGCAGCTTGTAGGTCGCCAGCCCGCGATCGCGGATGTGCTCCCTGACCGTGCGCAGCGAGAGCGCCCCGGCGTCGGTGCCCGCGGTGAGGACGACGAACACGCAGAGGCGCTCGTCGCGTTCCTCGTCCGGTACACCGACGACGGCGGCGTCCCGGACCAGCGGGTGGGTCAGCACATGGCTCTCGACCTCCTCGGCGGAGACCTTCTCGCCGAGGTGGTGGATGATGTCCTTCAGCCGGCCCTCGATGACGATGTTCCCGTCGTCGGTCGTGCGGGCCAGGTCGCCGGTGCGGTAGAACCCGTCGGTGGTGAACGCCCGGCGGTTGGCCTCCGCTCCGGCGAAATAGCCCCGGATCGTGTACGGGCCCCGGGTGAGCAGTTCGCCGGTCGTGCCGGGGGCGACCTCGTGGTCGTCGGCGTCGACGATCCTGATCTCGTCGTCGGGGGACAGTGGCCTGCCCTCGGTGCCGAAGACGACCTCCTGCGGATCGTCGAGCCGGGTGTGGGTGATCAGTCCCTCGGCGGTGCCGAACACATTCATGATCCGGCAGCCGAGGTTCTTGCTGACCCGTTCCGCCGCGTTGGGGCCGAACTTCGAACTGCCCACCTGGATGGTCATGCCGGTCATGTCGACCGGGTCGCCGAGCGCCTGCTCCGCCCAGAGCAGCGCCAGGGCGGGCACCAGCGCGGTGTGCGTGACGCCCTCCTTCCCGATGAGCGGGAACACCAGGCCGGGGCTGGGGTTGGCGGCCAGCACGGCCTTTCCGCCGACGAGCAGCGCGCCCAGCACGCCGGGGCACCCGAGCGCGGCGTTGTGCGGTACGGGGTTCGCGGCGAGGTAGACGCTCCCCTCGTCGAACCCGGTCACCTCGGCGCACGCGAGCATGTTGTACGCGTAGTCGTCGTGGGTCCGGGGGATCAGCTTCGGCGCCCCGGTGGTCCCGCCGGACAGCAGCAGCAGCGCCACCTCGGAGGCGTCGACCGGCTCCATGTCCCGGGGCGTGCAGGCGATCAGCTGGGACAGCGGTGTGTGCTCCTCCGCCTCTCCGGCGATCACGATGTGCCGCAGCCCCGGCGCGTCGGCGCGCACCTCGCGGGCCAGCTCGCGGTGGTCGAAGCCCTGCAGACGGTCCGGGCCGACGTAGGCCACCGCATCCGAGGCGCGGACCAGGTGGAGGATCTCGTCCCGGCGATGGCCGGGCAGCGCCATCACGGGGATGGCCCCGATGCGGAACAGCCCGATCACGGTGGAAAGGAATTCGATGACGTTCGGCAGATGCAGCACGACCCGGTCGTGCCTGCGGACGCCGAGCTCCGCCAGGCCGGACGCGATACGGTCGGCCTCGTCGAGCAACTCCGTGTAGGTGACCCGGCGTCTGCCGTCCACGGCGGCGATCTTGTGCGAGTGGCGCTCAGCACTGTCGGCCACCCGTTGCCGGAGGGGGACACCCGTCCAGTAGCCGGCTCGCCGGTATCTCTCCGCGAAGTCGGGTGGCCACGGCACGAACCCGTCCAGCATGCGTCCTCCTCGGTTGCGACGCCTTCAGAGTCGGGCAGGGGCTCCGGAGCCGCATCAGTCCCCAACAGAGCTTTGAAAGTTTTGGCCGGGGACGCCGACGGCTTGGCGAACCTCGAGTCGTGAACCGAGTGCGAGCGCAGGGTCGGAACTGGGTGCGGGTCATCAGGGGCGAGGAGCGCCCGACGGCCCGGCTGGTGTGCTTCCCCTACTCCGGTGGTGCCGCGGCGGCCTACCGCGACTGGTCCTCCGCGCTGCCGACGGGCGTCGAACTGCTCGCCGTGCAGTATCCGGGCCAGGCGGACCGTATCCGTGAGTCGCCCGCGGGCTCCGTCGCCGGGATCGCGTCGTGCGTGGCCGCCGAACTCTCCCGATGGGAGCCGGTCCGCTGCGTCCTGTACGGGCACAGCCTGGGCGCCCTGGCCGCGTACGAGACGGCGAGACTGCTCCAGGCGGACGGCCGGCCCGCACACGGGCTGGTCGTCTCCGGTTCGCTCGCGCCGGGGCAGGCGCTCGGCGGCCGGATGCATCTCGCCGGCGACGCCGAACTCTGGTCCACCCTGCGGGACTTCGGCGGGATCGACCCGTCGATCGCGGACGACCTGGAGCTGCGGGAGCTGCTGCTGCCGACCCTGCGGGCGTACATCGCACTCACCGAGACCTACCGGCCGCCGACGCGTCCTGAGCCGCTGGGCTGCCCGGTCCACTGCCACTACAACACCGAGGATCCGCTGGTGGACGCCGCGCGGGTGGCGCCCTGGGCCGCGGTCACCACCGGCCGGACCAGCGTACGGAGCAGGCCCGGCGGGCACTTCGGAGTGCTCCTGGAGCCCTCGGAACTGCTCGCCGACATCACCGGAGTCCTTTCGGAAGGCGCGACGCTGCCATGACCCTTGCCGGAAAGTCCGTCATCATCACCGGCGCGGCCACGGGCATCGGCCGGGGCATCACGGAATGCGTGCTGAAGGAGGGCGCCGTCGTCACGGTGGTCGGCCGCCGCGAGGAACCGCTGCGGGAGCTGGCCGAGCGGTTCGGGGACGCGGTCCACGTCGTGGCCCAGGACGTCGCCGCGCCCGGGGCCGCCGAACGGATCGTCGCCGCCGCGACGATGAGGTTCGGCGGGATCGACGCCGTGGTCAACAACGCCGGCCTGGCCCGGTTCGGCACCCTGGACGCGGCCGACCCGGCGCTGTTCGACGCGATGTTCGCCGTCAACGTCCGTGCGCCCGCCGAACTGGTCCGCTGCGCCCTGCCGCACCTTCGGGACCGCCGGGGCAGCATCGTCAACATCTCGTCCGTCGGCGGCGTCCTGGCCATGCCGGGGCGGTCCTTCTACGGTGCGACCAAGGCGGCCCTCAACAGCCTGACCCGCTCCCTGGCGGTGGAACTCGCGCCGGACGTGCGGGTGAACGCCATCCTGCCCGGACCGGTGCTGACACCGATGTGGGACGGGACCGGCCTGGACACGGCCGGCGCCGAGCGGCTGCGGGCGGGGCTGATCGCGTCGACCCCGATGGGGCGGTTCGGGGAGGACCGGGAGGTCGGCCGGTGGGTCTGCCTGCTGATCGACCCGGAGGTGTCGGGCTGGGTCACCGGCGCCCTGATGCCCGTCGACGGCGGACGTACGGCGTGACCCGACCAACCGGCCGAGCACACTCTCGCAAACACAAGGGGTATGAGCGTGAGTTCAGAGAACAGGTCCGTCGCCGGCTCCATTCCTTCGTCCTGCCTGGTCAGCATCTTCTGGGCTGCGGAGAAGCTCGCGAAGGAGACCGGCGTCGACGTGGTGAAGCTGCACGTCGGCGACCCGTATTTCGATCCGTCCGAAGACGTCGCCCAGGCCTTCGTGGACGCCGTGCGGCGTGGCGACACCAAGTACACCGGGGTCGAGGGCCTGCCCGCGCTGCGGGAGGCGGCGGCCGAGAAGCTGCGTACGGACAACGGTCTGGACAGCGACGTCGACAGGCTGCTGATCTCGCCCGGTTCGGCCCAGGGTCTGACCGGCCTCCTCCAGGCGCTCGCCGAGCCCGGCGCGGAGATCCTGCTGCCGGAGCTGCACTGGCCGGTCCATCTGCAGCAGAGTCTGCTCGCGGGCTTCCGGCCGGTGCTGTATCCGCTCGGCCCCGACTTCCGGCCCGATCCCGAGCGGATCGCGGCCGCCGCGACGCCCCGCACCCGGGTTCTGCTGATCAACTCGCCGGCCAACCCGACCGGAGCCGTCCTCGACGGCGACGAGATCCGCACCCTGCTGGACCTGGCGCGCCGGAACCGCTGGCAGGTCATCAGCGACGAGGCCTATGAGCACTTCTGTTACGAGGGGGAGCACATCTCCGTCGCCTCCTTCGAGCGTGAGGTCCCGGTCGCCGAGCGGATCGTGCACAGCGTCTTCACCTTCTCCAAGGGCTTCGCGATGACCGGCTACCGGCTGGGCTACGTGGCGCCGGCCACCGATCGCATGGCCGACGTCATGAAGGTCGTCCAGGAGGCCGGGATCATCGGCACGTCGACCCCGGTGCAGCACGCGGGCATCGCCGCGCTGAACAGCCGGGCGGACTCGACGGCGACCAACCGCAAGCTGGTGCAGCGCAACCGGGACGTGGCGCTGCCGCCGCTGATCAAGGCCGGGCTGCTGCGGGAGCTGCCCCCCGGCGGCTGGTACGCGATGCTCGACGTGACCCGGTCCGGCCTGGACGCCGAGTCGTTCGCGATGCGGCTGCTGGAGCGCAAGGGCGTCGCGGTGGTGGCGGGCAACGGGTTCGCCATGCGCCCCGACGTCGACGACCAGGGCCGCATCCGCTCCCACGACTACGCGCCCTGGGCACGGCATCTGGTCCGGATCGCGTTCTGCGTGGATCCGGTGGCGTTGGAGACCGGCGTGCGGCGGATCATCGAGTTCGTCGATGAATGCGCCGCCGAAGCGAAGGGATGACCGGCATGGCGAACTCCCCGGCCGGCACGGCGACACGGGCGACCGTCGACCCGGCGGCCTTCCGTTCCCTCATGACGGCGCATCCGGTCGGCGTCACGATCGTGACCACCGTGGGGCCCGATGCCGAGCCGTGGGGCATGACCTGCTCCTCGTTGTGCGGCGTCTCGCTCCAGCCGGCCACCCTGCTGGTCTGTCTGCGGGACCGGAGTCCGACGCTGGCCGCGTTGCAGCATTCGTCCGCGTTCGCCGTCAACCTTCTGCACGACCGGGCCGAACCGGTGGCGCGGCTGTTCTCCTCCGGGGCCCCGGACCGGTTCGAGAAGGCCGCCTGGGTCCCGGATCCGGAATCCGGGGTCCCGCATCTGATCGAGGACGCCCATACGATCGCGGACTGCGAGGTCAGGGAGACGCTGGCGGTCGGGGACCATGTCGTGGTCTTCGGGCGGGTGCACCGGGTGGCGAGCCACGCGACCCGGCCGGCCGGTCCACTGCTGTACGGGATGCGGCGGTACTGGTCGCTGCCGGACCCGGCCGACGACGGGAGCGGACGGTGACCCGGGCGCGTATTTCCGACTGCCCGCTGGCCCGCACGGTCGAGGTCATCGACCGGTGGTGGACCCTGGAGATCCTGCACGTGGTCCTCGGCGGCCACACCCGGTTCTCCGCGATCCGCCGGGATCTGGAGACCCCCGCCGACGTCCTGGCGGACCGGATCGCCGCGCTGAGGGCGAAGGGTCTGCTGGAGGTCGACGACACCGCCGACGACACCGCCGAGCCGGGCGACCCGACGTACCGGGCCACCGATCTGGGCCGCTCGCTGCGCCCGCTCATCCTGGTGATGGCGGCCTTCGGCAACCACCGGCTGGCCCCGGAGGACCGCAGCGTCGTCCTGGTCGACGAGGAGACGGGCAGGGAGGTGGACCCGGTCGTGGTCGACCGGGCGACCGGCCGCCGGGTCGACACCGCCGGCTTCGTCTTCGCCCGTGGCCCGAAGGCCAGCGAACAGGTCGCCGCCCGCTATCCGGAGCCCCGGGCCGGGGGGTGACCCGCACGGCCACCGGACCGGCCACACCCTGCGGGCCGGTGATCCGCCTGTCGGCCGTACGCCCCGGCGTACGGCCGACGGGCGCGCGCCCCGTACTCCTCCGGGGCGCTCCACCCAACGGGAAGGAACCGTCAGACATGAACCGGACCGATCTCGGCGCACGCTCTCTGGACCTCACCGATCCGGCCGCGTTCGTCGACAACGACGTACACGCGTACTGGCGTGACGTGCGGGCCCGCAATCCCGTCCACTGGCACGAGCCGACCGACCGCAACCCGGGGTTCTGGGTGGTGTCGCGGTACGCCGATGTGCAGCCGCTGTACACCGACGAGGCCCTCGGCTCCGCCCGGGGCAACGTCCTCGACGTCGTCCTGCGCGGCGACGACTCGGCCGGCGGGAGCATGGTGGCGGTGACCGACGCCCCGCGCCACCGGCCGTTGCGCAACCTCCTGTTCAGCGCGTTCACCCCGCGGGTCCTGGGCGAGGTCGTCGAGGAGGTCGGGCGGCGCACCACCGAACTGGTGTCCTCGGTCGTCGGGCGGGGCACCTTCGACTTCGCCGCCGAGATCGCCGACCGGATCCCGATGAACACGATCTGCGATCTGCTGTCCGTCCCGGCGGCGGACCGCGAGGAGTTGCTGCGCTGGAACAAGATGGCGCTCTCGTCGGTCGACGCCACGTACGACGAGCTCGACGCGATCGCCGCCCGCAACGAGATCGTGCTCTATTTCATGGACCTGGCGCAGGAGCGCCGCGACCGACCCGGTGACGATGTCATCAGCCTGCTCGCCGCCGCCGAGGTGGAGGGCCGCCCGCTCACCGTCGAGGAACTCGCGGTCAACTGCTACAGCCTGATCCTCGGCGGCGACGAGACCTCCCGGGTCTCGGCGATCAGCGGGGTGCTCGCCCTCATCGACCATCCCGACCAGTGGCGGGCCCTGCGGACGGGCGAGGTCTCCGTCGAGTCGGCGGTGGAGGAGGTCCTCCGCTGGTCGACGCCCTCCTTCCATGTGGCCCGCACCGCCCTCCGGGACCTGGAGATCGACGGCAGCGCGGTGCGCGCCGGCGACATCGTCACGCTGTGGACCGTCTCCGCCAACAACGACGAGACGGTCTTCGACGAGCCGCGCCGGTTCACGCTGTCCCGCTCGCCCAACAAGCACCTGTCGTTCGGGCACGGCCCGCACTACTGCCTGGGTGCGTTCCTCGCCCGCGCGGAGCTGAGGATGCTGCTGACCGCCCTGGTCGCCCAGGTCGGCCGGATGGAGCTGTGCGGCACGCCCCGGCCGATCTACTCGAACTTCCTCAACGGCTACGACGACCTGCCGGTGCGCTTCGAGGGCCGCTGACGCCGGATCAGGCGCGCTCAGTCCGCTCGGTCCGCTCGGTCCGCTCGGTCCGCTCGGTCCGCTCGACGATGCTCGCCAGCTCCGCGATGTTCGCGGCCGCGAGCATGTCACGCATCGGCACGGCCACGCCGAGCTCCGAGCGCACCCGCCGGGCCAGCTGCGCGGCGAGCACCGAGTGGCCACCCAGGTCGAAGAAGTTGTCCTCGGGCGCCGCGTGGCCGATCCTCAGGGTCTCGTTCACCATGGCGCAGAGGATCCGCTCGTACGATCCCTCCTCGCCCTCGCCTTCGCCTTCGTCCGCGGGGACCGCGGTGCCGGGCGTCGTGGCGTCGAGCGCGACGCGCGCCGCCCGCTCCTCCAGTTCCCGGCGGTCGATCTTCCCGTTCAGCAGGGTCGGGAACCGATCCAGCATGACAACGGCCGAGGGCACCATGTGCTCGGGCAGGGCCTCGCGGGCGTGCTCGCGCAGCTGGTCCCCCGTCACCTCGTGGCGCGCCGAGGGCTTGACGTAGGCGACGATGCGCTGGGAGGAGGCGTCCTCGCCGCTCACCACCGCGACGACGATCTCCACGGCCCGGTGGCTCTCCAACCGCGCCTCGACCTCGCCCAGTTCGACGCGGAAGCCACGCACCTTGACCTGGTTGTCGACCCGGCCGGTGAAGAAGAGCTCACCGTCAAAGCCGCGTCGGCCCCGGTCGCCCGATCGGTACATCCTGCTGCCGGGCGGGCCGTACGGATCCGCGACGAAGCGGGACGCGGTCAGGCCCGGACGGTTGAGATAGCCCCGGGCCACGCCCGAGCCCGCCAGATACAGCTCCCCCTCCGTGCCGTCACGCAGGTCGCCCAACGCCCCGTCGAGGACGTACACCGTGCCGCCGTCCCACGGCGTCCCGATGGACACGTCCTCCTGTATGCCGTCGATCGGCCCGCCGATCGACGCGCCCACGGTCACCTCGGTCGGGCCGTATCCGTTGTAGAGGCGTCTGCCCTTGGACCACTCCGCCGCCAGGGACCTCGTGCAGACGTCGCCGGTGGAGGTGATCGTGCCACCGAGCAGCAGCCCCTCGCTGTCGGTGATGCCCAGCGCCACCGGCGGCATGACCGCGTGGTCGACCTCGTGTTTCAGCATGGTCTCGCGCAGCGACTCCCCCGGCATCAGGTCGTGCTGCTCGGCCATGACGAGTGCCCCGCCGTTCAGCAGGGCCAGCGTGAAGTCCCAGAACCAGGCGTCGAAGCTGAAGGAGGCCCACTGCAGCACCCGCTCGCCGGGGCGGACCCCGAACACCCTCGCCTGGGTCGAGACCAGGTCGGCCACGCCGGAGTGGGTGACGGCGACGCCCTTGGGCACGCCGGTCGAACCGGAGGTGTAGATGACGTACATCAGGTGGGCCGGGCGCAGCGGTGCGAGGCGCTCGTCCTGAGTGACGTCGTCGCCGCTCTCCTGCTCGCAGGCGGCCTCGAAGGACGGGTCGCCGAGCACGACCTCGGGCACGTCCAGGCGCAGCGAGGTGACGTCCTCCGTGCGCAGCAGCATGACCGGCTCGGCGTCCACGACCATGTGCGTCAGCCGATCGGCCGGATAGGCCGGGTCGAGCGGGAGATACGCGCCGCCGGCCTTCAGTACGGCGAGCACCGCGACGATCAGCCGCACCGAACGCGGCACGGCGATCGCGACCAGGCGGTCGGGGCCGACGCCGGCCGCGATCAGTCGTCTGGCGAGACGGTTGGCGCGGGCGTTCAGCTCCGCGTAGTCGACGACGGTGTCACCGAAGAGGACCGACGGAGCATCGGGCACCTCGGCGACCTGGGACTCGAAGAAATCCGAGAGAACTCTCAACTCCGCCTCCGACGCGGGCTTCCGGCGTGATGGCTACGAAAAGTGGTGCGCGGCGCAGGGGTGTCGAACACCCCTGCGCGGCTGATTCAACGGGTTCGGCCAGTTCGGGCAGTTCTGCCGGTTCTGCCGGTTCTGCCGGTTCTGCCGGTTCTGCTAGTTCTGCCAGTTCGGCTCGATGGTGAAGCCGCGTCCCCAGACGTTGCGCAGGGTCAGGCCGAGGGGCTGCAGGCGTCGGCGCAGCCGGAGCACGTGCAGGTCGATCGCGTTGCTGGACGCGCTGGCTCCGCACTGCTCCAGGATCGTCCCCAGTTCGTTGCGGTAGACCACCTGGCAATACCGGGAGATCAGCGGGGACAGGATCTCGCACTGGAGCATCGAGAGCGTGACGGACGAGTCCCGGAAGAAAAGAATGCCCGCCGGGTCGAGCACGGGCTTCTCGTTGAGGACGACTCGGGCCTCCAACTGGCTGACCCGGGCCTGGAGATCCTCCGGGACGATGGGCGGGCGCACCCAGTCCTCGTAGAGTCCGATCCGCTCCGGCGGCGGAGCGCCGTGCTCCACGACCAGCAGGCACAGCCGCCGTCGTGCCCGGCATTCCTCACGGATCTTGCTTTCGGCGGGCCAGCGGACGAATCTCACCCAGCTCTTCACATCGGCGGTCACGGACACTCTCCTTGCCCGCCCGCGTCCCGCAGACTCTTCGGCCGCATATCCGTCCAGGACCGTTCGATACGGTCAAGAATCTCCTCCTGCGTGGCCGGCCCGTACACCGTGCGCCAGCCTGCGGGAATTTCCAGTCCCTGAGGCCAGAGCGAATACTGCTCCTCGTCGTTGCACAGCGCCAGATATTCCCGGCTTTCGTCCTCGAATGGATTGAACATGCGCGCAACCCTCTCCCCCGGCCTGGAACCACCTCTCGAAGGTACAGCAGGGGCCCGAACCAGAGAAGCATTAGATTTCCATATGCACCCGTGCAATCCGCATTCCCTTTTGAGCGATCTTCACCATGGTTCTTCCAGAACGAACCATTTACCATCGATCATCGATTCCGTGAACCAGCCCGCAGGGGGCCCGCGATGCCTTTGGACCGCTTCTTACGCAGCTTGATCGCCTGGCAGGGCGCCGGGGGGCCGCCGGTTCCGGATCGCGCGCTGACGGTCGAGCAGGCCCGTGAGCGCTACCGGGCGAGCTCGGCACGCCCCCACCGGGAGGACGGACCCCGCGCGGCCGTCGCCTCCGCCGATCGCACGATCGACACCGAGGACGGATCCTCGATCCGGTGCAGGGTGTACACCCCGGAAGCGGACGAGCACCGGGTGATCACTTTTCTGCACGGTGGCGGATGGGTGCTGGGCGACCTCGACAGCCACGACCGGGCCTGTCGGATGCTCGCGGCGTCGCTGGGCTCCGTCGTCGTCTCCGCCGGCTATCGACGGCCCCCCGAGTTCCCCTACCCCACTCCGCTGCGCGACGCCGTCGCCACGACCCGCTGGACGGCCGAGTCGTTCCCGGACCGTGAGCATGTGGTGGCCGGCGACAGCGCGGGGGCCAGCCTGTCGCTGGGCGTCGCCCTGGACGCGCGCGACACCGAGGGCCCGGACCTCGCCGCGCTGCTGCTGGTGTACCCGCCGGTGGATCCGAGCCTGCGGATCGCCGCGGCCTGCGAGCATGCCGAGGGGTATCTGCTGAGCGTCGAGGACATGGTCTGGAACTACGAGATGTACGTCCCCGATCCGGAGCGCCGCAGCGATCCCGCCGTCGACCTGCTCAACGCCGACCTGCGGGGCCTGCCGCCGACGGTGCTGGCCACGGCGGAGTTCGATCCGCTCCACGACGAGGGGGTGCGGCTGGCCGAGAAGCTGGCGGCCTCGGGCGTCTCCGTACGCCATGTTCCCGGGCCGGGTCTCGTCCACGGCTATTTCCTGATGCAGGACATGGTGCCCGCGGCGGCCGCGTGCAGCCGGCTGGTCGTCGAGGAGCTGCACGCGGTGCTGAGGTCGTTCAGCGCGCCGCGCGCCACATGAAGCGGGTGTCGACGTCGAGGATCGTCTCCCGGGAGACGATCTCGAAGCCGAACTTCTGGTAGAGCACGACGTTGCGGTCGACATCCGTCTGGAGGAAGACGGGTGTCCCCTGCTTGTCGACCCCGTCGAGGAACGTCCTGAGCAGCGCCGTCCCGACCCCGTGCCCCTGCTCGTCCGGGTGGACGGCGACCGGTCCGATGTGCCAGTGGGGCTCGCGGGGCTCGTGCTTGGCCCTCGCACTCATCACCTTGAAGGCACGGGGCAAGTTGAATCCGATCGTCCGGATCATCATCGGTGCCGTTCTGAGCTTCTCACCCAGCTTCATCTGGCAGTGCGGCCATTCCGCGGCGTTCAGGATGCCGACGAGCCGGCCCTCCCGTTCGGCGCCGAGCACATGGCTGAAAGGGCTTCCGAGCTTGATGATGCGTGTTCCCTGTTCCATCGCCCGGGTGGCTTTTTCCTGATCACCGCGCACGGTGGCCAGATTGCTCGGATTGTCGGCGAAGGCGAGTCCGACTATTCGGCATGCGACTTCCAACTCGGCGGCAGCCATGGGCCGCACGGTCACATCGCTCACTTCAACCCCCAGAATGCAATCACCAACGGTATTCGATTCGGCCCGATCATCGCCTGAATATCCGAGCTGTTCAACCGGTTCGGAAAAAGTCGACGCCAAATCGACGGAAGTGGCGGGCACCACCCGCTTCACCCCACCGCTGACGAGGCTCACCAGGCCCGTGCGGGATCGCGAAGGCGCTGAGGTCGTCGAGCAGCCGCCCGTCCCCGCGACGGCCCAGGCTGTGCAGGAGGTCGGGAAAGCGTTCAGCGGAGGGGGCGAGGCCCACCGGCCCGGGCATCGCACCGCTCAGGCACACGATGTCTGCGAACTCCGCGCCGGGTCCAGTGATCTCCCGCCCGAACACCTCGGTCTACGAGGCGCCCGCGGAAGCGTGGGGCTCCCCGGTCGCGGGTCGAGCACACCGATCCCGTGCATGCGGTGCGCAGTGCGCCCAGGCGCCGGGCGAGGCCGTCGTTCGTCGGGGCGTAGGAGCGGCCGTTGTGGTCGAGGACGACCATCACCGGCAGTTCGGGGCGCTCGGCCAGATTGGTCAGGCCCTCCCAGGCGAGGCCCCCAGTCATCGCCCCGTCCCCGATCACCGCCGCCACGGACCGGCCGGCCCGCTGGTCGTGGAGCCCGAGGCCGGCGGCGATGCCGTGAGCGTGGAGCGCGGGCGCGGCTCCCATGGGCGACGCTCCGGGGGCCGGCCGGCAAGACCCACGGGCGGGCCGACGTGTCGCGCTTCGGCCTCGTGTCGCGCCTGTGCGGGCAAGCGCGACAGGCGGTGAAAGCGCGACAGGTCGGGGGTGGTCTTCCCCTGTCGCCGGAGGCGTCCTGTCTGCGGTACTTGGAGCCATGCCGGAGCTACCTGCCATCAGAAGAGCCCCTCGAAGCCTGCCTCTCGCAGGCCATGCCGTACCTCTGCTCGTACAGCCGCTGGAATTCCTGAAGTCACTCCCGGCACTCGGCGACCTGGTGAAAGTCAGGATGGGTCCCGGCGACGCCTATGTACCCTGCGATCCCGCGTTGTTCCGGCAGATACTCAAGGACACCCGGCTCTACGACAAGGGCGGCCTGTTCTACGACCGGGGCCGCGAGGCCGTGGGAAACGGCCTGGTCACCAGCCGCTGGGCCGATCACCGTCGGCAACGCCCGCTGATGCAGCCGTCGTTCGACCACCGACACATCGGCCACTACGCCGAACTGATGGCGGACGAGACGGAAGCCCTGATGCGGTCCTGGCGATCGGGCGAGGTCGTCGACGTCGACAAGGCGATGGCAGGACTCACTCTCCGCATCACGACCAGATCCCTCTTCTCGGTGCCCGCGGACCACGCGTTGGTGGCCCAGGTGGAGAAATGGCTGCCGATTCTCATGGACGGCTTCTTCCGGCGCATGTTCGTCCCGGCGCGGGTTCTGTCGCTCGTTCCCACGAAGATGAACCGGCAATACCCCCGCGCGATCGCGGAGATGCGCAAGCTCACCGAAGAGATCATCCACGAGGTGCGGCGCAAGAAGGACCAGGACCCCGGCCTGCTCGCGAGCCTGATGAACGCGCGCGACGAGACCACCGGAGCCCCGCTCGGAACGCAGGAGATCTTCGACCAGGTCCTGATCCTGCTGATCGCCGGGTCGGAGACCACCGCGGCAGCGCTGGCATTCACCTTCCAGCTGCTCGGCGCGCACCCCGAGATCGGCGCCCGCCTGCGGGAGGAGGTCGACGGCGCGCTCGGCGGCCGGACACCCCGCTTCGAGGATCTCTCCGGGCTGACGTTCACGAGGCAGGTGCTCATGGAGAGCCTCCGCCTCTATCCGCCGGCGTGGATGTTCACCCGGTCCACCACCACGGCCTGCGAACTCGGCGGCCACGCGTTCCCCGAGGGAACCACCTTCCTGCTCAGCCCCTACATCCTGCAGCACGACCCGGAGTTGTTCCCCCGGCCGGAGAGGTTCGATCCGGATCGCTGGCGGCCCGGCGCGATGAGCGACGTCGCACGCCGGTCGGTGGTGCCCTTCGGCGCGGGCGGCAGGAAGTGCATCGGCGACCAGTTCGCGCTCAACGAGGCGATGTTGGCCGTCGCGGGGATCGCCGGCCGCTGGGACCTGACCCCGGTCGGTGACCGGCCGATACGGCCCATCGCCCGCGCCACGCTCAAGACGGGCCCTCTTCCGATGAGGCTCCAGGAACGCCCGCACGAACCGGTGCGGAATGCGACGACCACCGATCTCCGAGACCAGAGGTAGCCGGATCATGAACGTGACCTCCTACGCAGGCCTGCGTGACGCGGCTCAGGACATCGTCGACGAGATGATCGCCGATCCCTACGGACTCACCTCGCCGTCGGTGTACGAGACCGCGCGGATGGTGGCGTCCGCCCCCTGGCTGGAGGGCCATCGGCAGCGCGTGGAGTTCCTGCTGGCCCAGCAGCACGAGGACGGAACGTGGGGCGGGCCGGCGGCCTACGGGCTGCTGCCCACGCTCAGCGCCGTCGACGCCCTGCTGTCCGTCGCCGGTACGCAGGACGCGCGGCGGGTCGCCGGGGCCGTGGAGTCGGGGCTGGCCGCGCTGACCGGACGGTTCCCCCGGAACGTCGAACTGCCGGACACCATCGCCGTGGAGCTGCTGGTGCCCTGGCTGATCGAGCAGATCGATCAGCGGCTCTCCCTGATGGACGACCGGGGCGATCTGCCCGGCCGTCTGGACCTCCGGGCCGATACGGGAACGCTGAGCGGGATCCGCGAGCTGCTGCGTCAGCACACCGGCATACCGGAGAAGACCTGGCACTCGCTGGAGGCCCTCGGCGCCCCGGCCGTACGGTCCGGCACGGTGACGCCGATGGGCGGGGCGGTGGGAGCCTCCCCCGCCGCCACCGCCGCCTGGCTGGGCGATCCGCCGCATACGGACGCCGCGAAGGCGTGCCTGGAGTATCTGCGTCAGACCCAGGCACGTCATGGCGGCCCGGTCTCGGGCATCACCTCGATCACCTACTTCGAACTGGCCTGGGTGGTGACGGCGTTGTCCGGCTCCGGCCTGGACGTGGACATCCCCGCCCAGGTCGCGGACACTCTGCGGACCGCTCTGGGGGCGAACGGACTGTCCGCCGGCCCGGGTCTCCCGGCCGACTCCGACGACACGTCGGCCGCCCTGCACGCCCTCGATCTCCTCGGGAAGCCCGAATCGGTCGATTGCCTGTGGGAGTACGACACCGGCCTGTACTTCACCTGCTTCCCAAAGGAACGCACCCCTTCCACCTCGACGAACGCACACATCCTCGTCGCCCTGGCGGATCGCTGCGGACAGGGCGACACGCGCTACGACCGCGCCGCCGAGCGGGTGGGCGGCTGGCTCGTCGAGCAGCAGCAGCCGGACGGCCGGTGGACGGACAAGTGGCACGCCTCTCCGTACTACGCGACCGCCTGCGGCGCTGCCGCCATGGCCCGCCTGGACGGGCCGCGCACGTCCGCCGCCCTGGACGACGCCATCCGCTGGGTGCTCGACACCCAGCACGCCGACGGGTCATGGGGACGCTGGGAGGGCACCGGCGAGGAGACCGCCTACGCCCTTCAGGTGCTGAACCACCGCGCCGCCCCCGACCGTCCGGCCCTCGAGGCGATCCGGGCGGGCAGGGCGTTCCTGTCGGGCCATGTCGAGGACGATCGCGAGAATCCTCCGCTGTGGCACGACAAGGACCTGTACACACCGGTCCGGGTCATCCGCGCCGAGATCCTCGGCACCCTGTCCGCGACGCGGCGCGTGGCCGAGACCGAGAAGCAGGCACGACCGTGACCCGGCCCCTCGGCGACCTGTCCCTCCCCTCCGCGGCGCAATGTGTGCCCGTCACCGTGCTGGCGCTGAAGGTCCTGGCCGATCTGCGGTCCTGGGCGGCGGAATACCCGCAGGTCCTCGGGGCCACGCCGATCGAGGCCCTGGCGATCTCCACCGCGGCGATCAGCCCGTGGCGCGGCGCGAACGAGCTCCGGCTGTCGGCCCGGATGTACGTGTGGGCCTACGCCCTGGACGACCACGTCGAGCAGAACGTCCGGAGCCTCGACGAACTCGACGACCTGTTCGGTCGCTGCGAGGCCATCGTCCGGGGCGGCGACCGGGACGACGGCCATCCCCTGCTGGCCTCCCTGTCCGACTGGCAGTCCGCTCTGGAGCGCGCTCCCCACTACCCGAAACTGGCCGGCCTGTGGGGCGACCGATTTGCCGAGGCCCTGCGCGGCGAGCGGTACGACTGGACCGCGGGCCTGGCCAGGGACCGCGGCGAGGGCCCTTCCGATCCGCAGGAGTACCTGACGTACGCCGCCAGCTCCAATGCGTGGATCACCCACTTCCCGCGCTGGGCGACCAGCGACCGGGACGATCTCCTCGACGGCCTGCCGGTCCTGGACAACGCCCTGGAGGCGATCGAGGTCGCCGTGCGCCTCTCCAACGACCTGGCCACCTTCGAGCGGGAGCGGGCCGAGCCCGGTCAGAACAACATCCTGATGTACGACACCTCACGCGCCTGGGTGCACGACGAACTCGACCGGCATTCCCGCAAGGCGCACGAGCAGCTCGACCCGCTGGTGACGGCCGGGTTCGCACCCGCTGTCGAGCTGCTCCGCCTGCTCGACTGGTCGGTCACCTTCTACAGCGGCGCCGACTTCCGGGGATGGGGATCCGACCGCGATCTCACCGGGCCCTCCGACATGTGAACCACGTGCACGGAGGGCCGGCCGTGCGGCGCGGCCCGGGGACTGCCGGGGCCCTCCTCCGCCCGGCCGGAAAGTGATGCCTCCCTTCGACGGTTTCCCTCGCGTGCCACGCCCGCACGGACGCGGCCCACACGGTCTTGACGAACAGGAGCAACGACACATGAGCCCCACGACCAGCCTTCAGGAGCTGGGATCCGACGCCCTGGACTCGGTTCACCTGCGCGGCCTGATCGACGAGCGACTGAACGCCTTCCTCGACGCCAAGTGCGGCAGGGACACGGATGTCCACCTGGTCTCGCTCATCGAGCACCTGCGAGGCTTCCTGGCCGCGGGCGGCAAGCGCATACGGCCGCTCCTGTGCATGGTGGGCTGGCACGCGGCGGGCGGATACGGCGAGACGGAGCCCGTCATCGGCGCGGCGGCCTCGCTCGAACTCTTCCACGCCTTCGCCCTCATCCACGACGACGTGATGGACGCCTCCGACACCCGGCGCGGCCGTCCGACCCTCCACCGCTCGCTGGAGACGGGTGCGAACGACACGACCGCCGAGCGGTTCGGCACCAACAGCGCGATCCTGCTCGGCGACCTGGTCATGGTGTGGTCGGACGAGCTGCTGTACTCCAGCGGCCTCGACCACCAGCAACTGGTCGCCGTCCGGCCGCTGTTGGACGCCATGCGTACCGAGGTGATGATCGGTCAGTACCGGGATCTGCTGGCCACCGGGCAGCCCACCGCGGACGTCGAACGGTCGCTGGCAGTGATCCGCTACAAAACGGCCAAGTACACCGTGGAGCGGCCGTTGCACATCGGCGCGGCCCTTGCCGGAGCGGACCAGTCCCTGCTGGATGTCTGCACCGCCTACGCTCTTCCGATCGGAGAGGCCTTCCAACTGCGCGACGACCTGCTCGGCGTCTTCGGTGACCCGTCCAAGACCGGCAAGTCGACCCTGGACGACCTGCGGGAGGGCAAAGCGACAGCCCTGATGGCACACGCCCTCCACGCCGCCGACGCCGAGCAGGCGCGGGTGCTGAGGTCCCTGGTCGGCGACCCGGACCTGGACGAAGCAGGTGCCGAGACGGTCCGCGAGGTTCTCCGGGCCACGGGCGCCGCCGGCAAGGTGGAGCAGATGATCACCGATCGGGTGCAGCGTGCCCGGCGGGTCCTGGACGAGGCCCCGTTCCCGGACGAGGTCAGGAAGACCCTCGACACCTTCGTCACCACCACCACGCTCAGGACCACCTGAGCACCACGTCGGCGCGGGTCGCGAGCACGCACCGGCGGCTGCGGCTCGACGCACCGACTCGCCCGTGCGATGACGTTGCTCGCGCCGGCGGCCGACCACCGGCCGTCGAACGGGCTTACTCCGTTCGTTCCTAGAAGTCTGGATGACGCGATCTCGATGGAATTTCGACAAGGGGAGCTGAGTACGTCGACTCCGCCGCCCTCGGTGGCGGGGACGGCGGACAGCCGCCGCGCTCGCTCGGTCGGCACCGGCCGCGCCCACGCCAAGTCCATTTTGCTGGGGGAGCACGCGGTCGTCTACGGAGCCCCGGCGCTCGCCCTGCCCGTTCCGCAGCTGTCGATCACCGCCAGCGCCGGGTTCTCCACACGCGGCGGAGAACCGGCCGGTGTGTCCTTCACGATGACCGGATCCGCCTGGAAGCAGGTCGGAACGCAGGCATCCGAGGGGCTGCGCCGGCTGACCACCGATTTCAGGGCGTCCATGGGCATCGACGACGGCCGACACCTCGATGTGATCATCGACGGTTCGATCCCGCTCGGCAGGGGACTTGGCTCCAGCGCGGCCTGCGCCCGTGCCGTGGTCCTCGCTCTGGCCGACCTCTGCGGCCGCGAGGTCTCGCAGCGGACGGCGTACGACCTGGTACAGACCGCCGAGAACGTGATGCACGGCAAGGCCAGCGGCGTCGACGCCGTCACCGTCGGCGCGAGCGCCCCGTTGCTGTTCCAGGCGGGCGAGGCCCGCACGCTGCGTGTCGGCTGCGACGCGCTGTTCGTCATCGCGGACAGCGGCGCCGTCGGCAGCACCAAAGAAGCGGTCGACAAGCTGCGGGAGAGGTTCCGACTCCACGCCGGAACACAGGAGAGGTTCGTACGCCGGGCGTCCGAGCTGACTCACGAAGCCGTGGCCACCCTCGCCGCCGGCAAGCCGGAGGAGCTCGGCTCCCTGCTGACGGAGTACCACGGCCTGCTCCGCGAGGCCGGGCTGAGCACCGACCGGATCGAGGCGATGGTGCGTGCCGCGCTTGCCGCGGGCAGCCTCGGCGCCAAGATCACCGGCGGCGGACTGGGCGGCTGCGTCCTCGCACTGACCCAGCCCGAGCAGGCGAGAGAGGTCACCCGGCGGCTGCACGAAGCGGGGGCCGTGCAGACGTGGATCGTCCCCCTGAGGAGGCTCGTCACCCATGTCTGAGCAGCAGATCACCGCGCTCCGCCCGCGGGAACAGCCGGGCGCGAACGGGGTCACCGCCGTCGCGCACCCGAACATCGCGCTGATCAAGTACTGGGGGAAGCGTGACGAGCGCCTCCACCTCCCTTGGACCAGCAGCCTGTCGATGACCCTGGACATCTTCCCCACGACCACCCGTGTCCACCTCGACGCCGAGGCCACGGACGACGAAGTCACCTTCAACGGCGCACCCGCGGCGGGCGAGGAACGGCGGCGCATCGCCGCATTCCTCGACCTGGTGCGCCGGCGGGCCGGGCTCACGCACCGGGCCGTCGTCGACACCCGCAACACCGTACCCACCGGGGCGGGCCTGGCTTCCTCCGCCGGCGGGTTCGCCGCGCTTGCCGTCGCCGCCGCCGCCGCGTACGGACTGGACCTCGACGACACCGGTCTCTCCCGCCTGGCCCGCCGCGGCTCCGGCTCGGCCTCGCGGTCGATCTTCGGCGGCTTCGCCGTCTGGAACGCCGGCACCCCCACGTCGCCGCCTGCGGAGGCCGACCTCAGCTCCTACGCCGAGCCGGTACAGGCGGGCGACCTCGACCCGGCACTGGTCATCGCGGTGGTCGACGCCGGCCCCAAGGATGTGTCCAGCCGCGCGGCCATGCGCCGCACCGTCGAGACCTCACCCCTGTTCGAGCCCTGGGCCGCGTCGAGCCGGGACGACCTGACCGAGATGAGGGAGGCGCTCCTGCGCGCCGACCTCGACGCTGTGGGAGAGATCGCCGAGCGCAACTCTCTCGGCATGCACGCGACCATGCTGGGCGCGCGCCCCGCGGTGCGCTACCTCTCGCCCGCCTCGCTCACCGTCCTCGACAGTGTGCTGCGGCTTCGGCGCGACGGCATATCGGCCTACGCGACCATGGACGCCGGACCGAACGTCAAGGTGCTCTGCCGTCGTACGGACGCCGACCGGGTGGCCGAGGCCGTGCGCGACGCCGCCGCGGGCGGCGCCGTGCACATCGCCGGGCCGGGGCGGGGCGCCCGCCTGGTCGACGAGGGCGGACGATGACCTCCGGGCGAACGGTCGTCCGCAGCGCGCCCGGCAAGCTGTTCGTGGCGGGCGAGTACGCGGTGGTGGATCCCGGTACCCCGGCCATCCTGGTGGCCGTGGACCGGGAGATCACCGTCACGGTGACCCTCTCCGACGCGGCCGACATCGTGATCTCCTCCGATCTCGTCCCCCGAGCGGTGAAGTGGCGATGGCTCGACGGTCGGCTCCACGCGCCCGGCGCGAAGAACGGGGCGCCCGTCGAACACGGCGCACACGGCGCGCGCGGCGCACTGGCACACGTGGTGTCAGCGGTCGAGACCGTGCGACGGCTGCTGGCCGAACGCGACCTGCCCCTGCCCGGGCTGGACATCTCGATCAGCAGCCGGCTGCATGACAACGGCCGCAAGTACGGCCTGGGGTCGAGCGGTGCGGTGACCGTGGCCACGATCGACGCCATCACGTCCCTGTGCGGACTGGACCTCTCACTCGACGCCCGGTACCGCCTGGCCGTGATCTCCTCGGCCGGGATCGACCCCAAGGGCTCCGGCGGTGACCTCGCCGCCAGTACATGGGGCGGCTGGATCGCGTACCAGGCACCCGACCGGGCCTTCGTGCTCGACCTCACCCGCCGCCACGGCATCGAGGAAGCCCTGCGGACACCCTGGCCGGGTCACTCGGTCCGCAGGCTTCCGGCCCCACGCGGCCTCGCCTTCGAGGTCGGCTGGACCGGCAACCCGGCCTCCACCACCTCGCTCGTGTCCGGTCTGCACCGCCGGACCTGGCGCGGCACCGCGTCGCACCGCAGGTTCGTGGAGACCTCCACCGACTTCGTGCGTGCCTCGATCACCGCCCTCGAGACCGGTGACGACCAAGGCCTGCTGCGCCAGATCCGCCGTGCTCGGCAGGAGCTGGCCCGCCTCGACGACGAAGTCGGGCTCGGCATCTTCACACCCGAGCTGACAGCACTGTGCGCGGCCGCCGAAACCGCCGGCGGCGCGGCCAAGCCGTCGGGCGCGGGCGGCGGCGACTGCGGCATCGCCCTGCTCGACGCCAAGGCCCCGCACGACATCTCACATGTACGGCAGCGGTGGGCCGCGGCCGGGGTGCTGCCCCTACCCGTCCGGCCCGCCCCGGAAGGGATCGAGGAATGAGCGCTCAGCGCAAGGACGACCACGTCCGGCTCGCCATCGAGCAGCAGGACACCCGCGACGGGATCAATCAGTTCGACGAGGTGTCCTTCGTCCACCACGCCCTGGCCGGCATCGACCGGCGGCAGGTGTCCCTGGCCACGACCTTCGCCGGGATCTCCTGGAAGGTGCCGCTCTACATCAACGCGATGACCGGCGGCACCGCCAGGACCGGCGTCATCAACCGGGGTCTGGCGACAGCCGCCCGCGAGACCGGGGTGGCCATCGCGTCGGGCTCCGTGCACGCCTACTTGAGGGACCCGACGTGTGCCGACACCTTCCGCGTCCTGCGCCAGGAGAACCCCCACGGGTTCGTCATGGCCAATGTGAACGCGACGGCATCGGTCGCCGACGCACGGCGTGCCCTCGATCTGCTGGAGGCCGACGCCCTCCAGATCCACGTCAACACGGCGCAGGAAACGGCCATGCCGGAGGGCGACCGGTCCTTCGGGTCCTGGGTCTCGCAGATCGAGAAGATCACGGCGGCTGTCGACGTGCCCGTGATCGTCAAGGAGGTCGGCAACGGCCTCAGCCGGGAAACCGTCCTGACGCTGCGACAGCTGGGGGTCCGCGTGGCGGATGTCGGCGGCCGGGGCGGCACCGACTTCGCCCGCATCGAGAACGGCCGGCGCCCACTCGGTGACTACGCCTTCCTCCACGACTGGGGCCAGTCCACCGCCGCCTGTCTCCTGGACGCGCAGGGCGCCGGTCAGCCCGTGCTCGCCTCCGGAGGCGTCCGCCATCCCCTCGACGCCGCCCGTGCCCTGGCCTTGGGCGCCTCCGGCGTCGGGGCCTCCGGAGTGTTCCTGCGCACCCTGCTCGATGGCGGTGCCGAGGCGCTGATCGCGCAGATCACGAACTGGCTGGACCAGCTCGCGGCTCTGCAGACCATGCTCGGCGCGCGCACCCCCGCCGACCTCGCGAGCACGGATCTGTTGATCCACGGCACCCTCCGTTCCTTCTGCGCCGACCGGGGCATCGACACGGCACGACTCGCCCGGCGTTCCCGATCGGCCGACACCCTCCACGATGCGACGGGAAGAGCATGATGACCGACACACACGCCATTGCCAGGGTCCCCATGAAATGGGTCGGACCCCTCCGCGTCTCCGGGAACGTCGCGAACACCGAAACCCACGTTCCCCTCGCCACCTACGAGACGCCGCTGTGGCCTTCCGTGGGCCGCGGCGCGAAGGTGTCCATGCTCACCGAGCAGGGCATCGTCGCCACCCTCGTCGACGAGCGCATGACCCGCTCGGTGCTCGTCGAGGCGACCGACGCCCAGACCGCGTACACGGCCGCCCGCACCATCGAGGCGCAGATCGAGGAACTGCGCGCCGTGGTCCGCACCTGCAGCCGGTTCGCCGAACTGCTCACCGTCCGGCACGAGATCGCGGGCAACCTGCTGTTCATCCGGTTCGAGTTCAGCACCGGCGACGCCTCCGGCCACAACATGGCCACGCTCGCCTCCGACGCCCTTCTGACGCACCTGCTGCGGACCATTCCGGGGATCTCGTACGGATCGATCTCCGGGAACTACTGCACGGACAAGAAGGCGACCGCGATCAACGGCATCCTCGGCCGCGGCAAGAACGTGGTCACGGAACTGCTCGTCCCGCGCGACGTGGTGGAAGGCGTCCTGCACACCACTGCCGCCAGGATCGTCCAACTGAACATCCGCAAGAACCTGCTCGGGACCCTGCTGGCCGGCGGCATCCGGTCGGCCAACGCCCACTACGCCAACATGCTGCTCGGGTTCTACCTGGCCACCGGCCAGGACGCGGCCAACATCGTCGAGGGCTCCCAGGGCGTCACCCTGGCCGAGGACCGCGACGGCGACCTCTACTTCTCCTGCAACCTACCCAATCTGATCGTCGGCACCGTGGGCAACGGCAAGGGCCTGGAGTTCGTGGAGACGAACCTGACCCGCCTCGGCTGCCGCGCGGACCGCGCGCCCGGCGGGAACGCGCGCAGGCTCGCCGTCATCGCGGCGGCGACGGTCCTCTGCGGCGAGCTCTCGCTGCTCGCGGCGCAGACCAACCCGGGTGAACTCATGCGTGCGCACGTCGAACTGGAGCGCGACAACACGACAGCAAAGGTTGGTGCCTGAGAATGTCCCACGACTCCTTCTTCGGAATCCACGATCTGTCCTTCGCGACGACCGAGTACGTCCTGACGCACGCGGCACTCGCCGAGTACAACGGCACGGAGATCGGCAAGTACCACATCGGCATCGGCCAGCGGTCGATGAGCGTGCCGGCCGCGGACGAGGACATCGTGACGCTGGGGGCCGCCGCCGCGGCCCCGATCATCGCCCGGCACGGTTCCGAACGGATCCGGACGGTGGTCTTCGCGACGGAATCCTCGATCGACCAGGCGAAGTCCGCCGGCATCTACGTGCATTCACTGCTCGGCCTGCAATCGGCCTGCCGCGTCGTCGAACTGAAGCAGGCCTGCTACGGAGCCACGGCGGCCCTGCAGTTCGCCATCGGACTCGTGCGGCGCGACCCCGACCAGCAGGTCCTCGTGATCGCGAGCGACGTCTCCAAGTACGAACTGGACAGCCCCGGCGAGGCGACCCAGGGCGCCGCCGCGGTGGCGATGCTGGTCGGTGCCGACCCCGCCCTGGTCCGCATCGAGAACGCCTCGGGCCTTTTCACCGCCGACGTCATGGACTTCTGGCGGCCGAACTACCGCACCACCGCCCTGGTCGACGGGCAGGAATCCGTCGAAGCGTATCTGCAGGCGGTCGCGGGGAGCTGGAAGGACTACGGAGAGCAGGGCGGCCGCGCACTCGACGAGTTCGCCGCGTTCTGCTACCACCAGCCGTTCACCAAGATGGCCTACAAGGCACACCGCCACCTGCTCAACCACGCGGGCCACGAAACCGACAAGACCGACGTCGAGCGCGCCGTCGGGCAGACCGTGGCCTACAACTCCTCCATCGGCAACAGCTACACCGCCTCGGTGTACCTCGCTCTCGCCGCGCTGCTCGACCAGGCGGACGACCTGGCCGACCGGCCCGTCGGCTTTCTCAGCTACGGCTCCGGCAGCGTCGCCGAGTTCTTCGCGGGCACCGTCGTCCCCGGCTACCGCGAACACCTGCGGACCGAGGCGAACCTGGAGGCGATAGCCCGGCGCAAGCCGGTCGACCACGCCCGCTACCGCGAGCTGCACGAGCGGTCCTTCCCGTCCGACGGAGGAGACCACCCCACCCCGCAGCAGACCACCGGGCCCTTCCGCCTGGCCGGCATCAGCGGTCACAAGCGCATCTACCAGACGCGCTAGGGGTGTTTCGAAAGTCCTGTGCGGTGCCCGCGGTGTCCGGTGCGTGCTCTCGGCGTGCCGGGCGCCGTGGGTGCTGTGCGGGACTTTCGGAACACCCCCTAGAACCCCTGCGGTCCCCCGCGTGCGGGGCAGCCTCCTCGGCTGCCCCGCACGCGCGCGCCACGGCCGCACGCCCGTTCTTCACACACCGTTCTCCATACCACTTGAGGGGAGGGCAGCCGCATGACCGATGTGAGGATCCTCGGTACGGGTGCCTATGTGCCGGAGCGAATCGTGTCCAATGACGAGGTCGCCGCGGCGGCCGGGGTCGACGACGCGTGGATCACCGGCAGGACCGGCATCCGGGAACGGCGATGGGCTGCCGACGACCAGGCCACCTCGGACCTGGCCACCGCCGCGGGGCGTGCCGCGCTGCGGTCGGGCGGCATCACCGCCGAGGACCTGTCCGTGATCGTGGTCGCCACGTCCACACCCGACCGGCCACAACCGCCCACCGCCGCCTACGTACAGGAGCGGCTCGGCGCGACCGGCGCGGCCGCGTTCGACGTCAACGCGGTCTGCTCCGGCCTGGTGTTCGCGCTCTCCGCGGCCGAGGGCGTACTCACCCGCACCGGCGGCCACGCACTGGTCATCGGCGCGGACCTGTACTCCCGCATCCTGAACCGGGCCGACCGCAGGACCGTGATCCTGTTCGGGGACGGCGCCGGAGCGGTGGTCCTGGGGTCGTCGGTCGACCACGGACGACGTATCCGGCATCTCGCGCTGCACTCGTTCGGTGAACTGTCGGGGCTCATCGAGGTGCCCGCCGGCGGCAGTCGTATGCCCGTGGACCAGGCAGCCCTCGACGCAGGGCTTCAGTACTTCGCGATGGACGGGCGAGGCGTGCGGAACTTCGTCGGTGACCATCTGCCGCAGCTGGTCAAGAAGTTCCTGCACGAATGCGGTGTCGTACCCGACAGCATCGACCACTTCGTACCGCACCAGGCCAACGGCGTCATGCTGGACAGCGTCTTCGCCGACTTGGAACTGCCTCGCGCGACCATGCACCGCACGCTGACGCACTACGCCAACACGGGAGCCGCCTCCCTCCCGATCACCCTGGACACGGCCGCCCGCACCGGCGCCTTCACCCCCGGCGACCTGATCCTCATGGCCGGCTTCGGCGGCGGCATGTCGGCGGGATTCGCGCTGGTCGAGTGGTGAGCACGTAGCCGGTGTGGGTGCCCGTGTCGCGAGGGAGGGGATCGTTCTGGCCTGGGGATGGCAGCTTCCGCGTCCGGCGGGGAGCCGTCGGGGAGCCGGCGGGGAGCCGTCGGGGAGCCGGCGGGGAGCCGTCGGGGAGCCGTCGGGGAGCCGTCGGGGAGCCGTCGGGTGCTCCCGTACCCCCTCGGCACGTCCGCCCCGTGCGGGCTCCTCCGTATGCTCATTGCCTTTTCTTCCTTTGTGGATCCTCGAAACGTCGGCAAGGTGTGGCCCCGGGCGGCCGGGACCGCACGATCCATGATCGCCCATGTGAAATCCATAGGGGTCCGTGGAGATCCGATCTGTCGTGCGGGATCGCCCGGCCGTTACTGTCAGGATGTCCGCCGATTCACCGTGACCTCGCGTCTTTGATGACGGGCGCCGAGCCGTCGGCGCGGTCGTCCTGTTCGGGAGATTGACTGTGTCGCGTAAAGCTGCAACCGAAAATGTTGCCTGGGAGAAGGTGGCGAACTCCATCGAGTTCGTGCCCTCCGAGTATTCCAGCAGGGACCAACCGGAATCCGTGGCTCAGGAAATGCTGCGCTGCGAGCCGGAAGAGATCGACAGGCTCATCGACGCGGGGCTTCCGTTCGAGCGGCGATCCGGGGTGCGCTGTTTCGACGCCAACGATCTGTACAACCTCGGCATGTACTCGAACAGTGGGAGGACGCAGCCGGAGCTGACTTTCCGTCTGCTCTTCCGGTTCGCCCGGCGGCCGCTGGACGATCTCCTGCGTGCCAAGGAATGGGACTTCCGGGTCGCGCTGGAATGCGTCGACTGCCCGGAAGAGGCTCCCTGGCGTCTGGAGGAGCCGTGCGTCCTCCGGTTCGGCGGGAGCGTCGCCGATGTGACGGCGCCGTCGGTGAGCCGGGGGTCGGCGCGGTACGCGGCGACGGTGACGACGACCGGCGCCCGAACCCCGGTGGTCTCGCCCGTGCTGCGGCGGCTGACCGGCGAGTACCTGAACGCCGGCTACCGCTGGCAGATGATCCCCGTACCCATGCAGGCGCACCCGGATCAGGTGCACGCCATGGGCGCCACGAGCTGCATCGCGGCGAGTCTGCACCTGGCCGAGAGCTTTCGCGCGGCCGGGTACCGGGCCGAGGCGAAGCGGGGCTGGTTCTGCGGTGTGCTCGGTGGGGCCCTCGATCTGCCGCACGCGTGCGTCGAGGTCGAGGACGACGACGGTGCGGTCAAGACCGTCGACATCGCCAAGGCCCAGCTGGCCGCCCGCCTCTCGCCGGACACCGAGCCATTCCAGGAGCTGTGCCTCGGGTCGATCTACAACAAGGTGATTCCGTCCACGGCATCCGGGAATGCGCCTTTCGGCTATCACGACTGCGGTTCGCAACTGCCGATCCAGGTTCATACGGATATCCAGGCAGTGCGTTGAATACGAAAGCTCGCGTCACTCTACGGGGAAGATGAGAACACATGGCCGTACGAGACATTGAGCCGATCTCACTCGACCTGGATCGGCTCGAGCAAATGGCCGAATCCAGCTACTACAATCCGTACACTATTTTCGACTGGCCCGAGAAGATCGAGCCCGAAAAGCCGTGGATGAGCGAGAATCTGACCACGCTGGCGGGCACGCCGATGTGGGACGAGCTCACCCGTGATCAGCAATTGGAGCTGACCAAGTACGAAGCGATCAACTTCTTCAGCCTCAACATTCACGGCATCCGTGAATTGATGAGCGAAGTGGTGATGCGCATCCACGAGCGGGCCTATGCGGACGTCTCGGAGTTTCTGCACCACTTCATCGGCGAAGAGAACGAGCACATGTGGTTCTTCGCCCGGTTCTGCCTGCGGTACGGCGGCAAGCTGTACCCGGCGCAGCCGACGTTGCGGGCCGATTCCGTGTCCCACCTCTCGCCGGTGGCCCGTGAGGCGATCATCTTCGCGCGCATCCTGATCTTCGAGGAGATCGTCGACTACTTCAACGCGCACATGGCGACCGACGAGGCCCTGCCGCACATCGCCCGCGAGATCAACCGCGTGCATCACCAGGACGAGAGCAGGCACGTCGCGTTCGGCCGGATGATCTTCACCGATCTGCTGGGCCAGGTGGCCAAGCGCGACCCGGCGGAGGTGCCGGCGGTCGCCGCGTACCTGGAGAGCTATCTCCAGTACAGCATCGGCACCCTCTACAACCCCGCCGCCTACCGCGACGCGGGCATCCCGGACGGGCTGGCGCTGCGGCGGCGCGCGCTGGAGCACCCGGCCCGGCTGCTGGCGCACGATCAGATCCTGAAGCGGACCAGGAAGTTCCTGACCAGGGCGGGCGCCGGAAAGGAACTGATCGTATGACGGCCGATCCGATGCAGGACGTCCGGGCCTTCATCCTGGAGCGCAACCCGACGATCGGCCTGCTGACCCCCCAGATGGATCTGATCGACAGCCGGGCCATCAACTCCCTGGCCTTCGTCGACTTCATCTTCCTGCTGGAGGAGCTGACCGGCGAGTTGATCGATCCGGAAGATCTGGACCTGGACGACTTCCGCAGCCTCGATGCGATCGAAGCCCGATTCTTCAAGCAGGAGGCAGTGCAATGACCACGACGACCGACAACGGCCTGAAAGTACTCGACGGCGGCCAGCTGCGGTTGTTGCGGGCGATCGACACGGCGTTCCTGCGACTGGCCCGCACCTGGGAGGCCCCGGAGTACCGGTTCCCCTTCCTGATCGGGAGCAGGGACCTCGACACCTTCGACTACTTCGACAACTTCCCTCATCTGGGACTGGCGGCCACCCGGCTGGATCCGAAGCGCCTCGGCGCCCTGCTGGCCGAAGTGCCCCGACCGTTGGACCGGATTCCGGCCGAGGTGATGGAGCCGACCGGCTTCGCGCTGCCGTCGGCCGCGTGCTATGCGATCTACCTCGATCTGGCCGGCTCCGAGCTGCCCCCGGACGGGACGCTGCGGACCACGCTCGGAACCTGCTTCCGCAACGAGGACCACTACGACGGTCTGCAGCGGCTCCTCGGCTTCTCCATGCGGGAGATCGTCTTCATCGGACCCGAGGGCGGGGCCAAGCAGCATCTGCTCCGGGCCAAGGACGCCGTGACGACCCTGTGCGCCGAGCTCGGGCTGGACGTCCAGCTGGAGGTCGCCACCGATCCGTTCTTCGACAAGAACGGCGGCAAGGCCAAGATGCAGCGTCTGTTCCCGGTGAAGGAGGAGTTCGTCGTCGACGGGCTGGCCATCGGCTCGGTGAACTACCACCGGAACTTCTTCGGCGAACGGTGCTCGATCCAGGCCGGCGACGACCTGGCGCACACCAGCTGTCTCGCCTTCGGCCTGGAGCGCTGGGTGCATGCCCTGACGGAGCGGTTCGGCAGCGCCGAGGCCGCCGTGTCCGCGGTGGAGCGTCTGGGCTGATGCGGAACACGCTGGCCGGGGTGCTCGGCATCGAAGTGAGCCTGCTCCAGTCGGGCATGGGAGGTGTCGCGGGGCCGGAACTGGCGTGCGCGGTGTCCAACGCCGGCGCGGCGGGCTGCGTGGGCGGCTACAAACTGGTCGGCGACGGGCTGTCGGCCGTGCTCGCCCGGCTGACCGCGGGGACCGACCGGCCCGTCGGCGTGAACCTCATTCCGGAGGTGGTCGGGCCACAGGAGCTGGACCGGCAGGTCACGCAGGTGCTCGACGAGACGCCCCGGCATGTGTACCTGTCCTTCTTCGGCATGCCGGACGACGCCGTGTTCGATCGGGTCAACGCGGCGGGACGGCACCTCGTCGTCCAGGTCGGGACCGTGCAGGACGGTGTGCGGGCCGCCGGACACGGCTCCGTGGTGGTGGCGCAGGGTATCGAGGCGGGCGGCCATCTCCTGGGCGAGGCGAGCCGGGACGCCCTGGTCACCGCGTTGCGCGAGAAGTTGCCGGAGGCCTGCATCGTCGCTTGTGGCGGCATCGGTTCACCGGCCAAGGCCGCCAGGGTCCTGTCCGCGGGCGCCGACGGCGTCATGCTCGGCACCGCCTTCGTCGTCGCGCACGAGTCGCGGGCCCACTCCTACTTCAAGGGAGCGGTGAGCACCGCCGACGAGACCGACACGGTGATCTCCGACGTCTACGAGATCGGGTGGCCGGGCAGGCGCCACCGTGTGCTGGAGACGTCCGCCACCCGCGACGCGAAACAGGCCAGGAAATTCATCGGCCGGACGGTGGTCGAGGGAAAGCCGTATCTGATACCGCGGTTCAGCGCCGCGGCGCCGACGGAGGCGACCACCGGCCGGGTCGAGGAAATGGCAATGTACTGCGGGCTGTCCTGCGGCGCCATTTCCGGCGGCCAGCCGGCGGCCGAGATCGTCGCCGACTTCGCTCGCATCCTTCGAGGTGTCGAGATCTTCGAAACAGGAACAGGATAGAGATTCCATGTCAATCGTCGAGAACATGTCCCGGCTGGATCTGTCATACCGTGACGACGCGCCGCGAATTCGCGTTCGGGAGGGCGTGGAGCTCTACTGCGAGTCCCGCGGTGAAGGCACCGTCATCACCCCGCTCCCCAATCTCGTCGCGACCGCGCCGATCTGGCGCGGGTTCACCGAGGAACTGGCCCAGCACCACCGCGTCCTGGTCTACGACCTGGCCAATCACGGGGCCTCCTCGCGGGTCGAGAAGGAGCCGACCTGGGAGGAGCACGCGGCCGATCTGATCGCGATGCTCGACGCGCTGGAGATCGAGTCGACCTATCTGATCGGCTCGTCCACCACCACGGTCTTCGCCCGGGACATGGCGCTGTGGCACCCGGACCGCGTCAAGGGCCTGGTGCTGTCGGGCCCGGTCTTCGGCCCCCAGGGCATGCGCCGCCAGAAGCAGTTGCAGCGGAACTGGCTGCGGACGCTGGAGAGCCACGGTCTGGCGGCCGTGTTCGACCACCTCTACCCCGAGATGTTCAGCTCGGAGATGAACGAGGCGCTCGGCACCCCGGGCTTCCTGGGGCTGCGGGAGGCCTTCATGGCGGTCTCCGACCCGGAGGAGCTGGCCCGGAGCTTCAAGAGCGCCGCGAACGACACCCACAGCCCCGACCTGCCGCCGCGTATCGCCGCACCCACGCTGGTCGTCGTGGGCGACGACGACATCCTGCTGAGCCCGACGGGCGCCCAGGAACTGGCCGACCAGTTCCAGGACGGCACCTGCCGGATCATCCCGAAGGCCGGGCACCAGCCCTTCTTCGACGACGCCGGGGCCTTCCAGTCGATCATCCTCGAATTCGTCAAGGACGTGGAATCACGTGTCTGACGGGACACTCGAGGTCCGGCAGCGCATCCGGGCGCTGCTCGTCGATCTGTTCGGCAACGACCGCCTCGTCGGCAATGTGTCGGACACCGTGTCCCTCCGTCAGGCGGGCATGTCCTCCACCGCGCTGGTCAGCCTGTTGGTGGCGATGGAGGACGCGTTCGGCTTCGAATGGGACGAGGACGTCCGGCCCGAGGTGCTCCGCTCGATCGAGTCGCTGGCCGACCACGTCGTGTCGCTGCGTTGACCGAGGCGTACGGAGCGGCGGGGCCGGAGGTTCCCGCCGACGCGGCTGCGGCGGGCGTATGGGCCCGATGGCGGCCGGTGCACCGGCCGTTCGGGCCGCGTCAGCAGTTCACGGCGGGCCGCCGGGCGGCCTCGGCGGCGCTGGCGGCGGCCGGGGCGGCCGATCGGATCGTCCCCCGTGATCCCGGCGGCCGGCCGCGCTTCCCGCGCGGATTCGCCGGTTCCATCTCCCACACCGACCACCTGGCGGTCGCGGTGGTGGTCCCCGGCGCGGCGGCGGTCGGCGTGGACATCGAGAGCGCGGTCATCAGCCCTCGCGCGACCGCGTTCGTCCTGAGCGTGCAGGAGAGGCTGAAACTGCTGCCGTCGGCCGGAAAATACACGCCGCGTGAGTTGTTCGCGGCCAAGGAAGCGGCTTTCAAAGCGTTGTCCGGCCTCGGGTCTCTGGGCGATTTCCTGTTCTGGCAGATCGAACTGCGCCCGGCCGACGGCGCTTTGACCGCGTCCTACCGCGGAGTTCCGGTAACCGTGTGGATCAACTCCGACGAGGATCTATCTCTCGCCGTGGCCATTTCGCCCGGGTGAGTTCTCCACAACTCACGATCACAGATGCAATTGTCACTATTTCCTGATCAATCAGAATTGGTAGCCTCCCATTCGGCCGACAGAAAGGCCGACAGAAGGCTCGGGGAATGCGCGGCGATCGTGGGGGGCTGGTACGCGTCATGACGAAGCCTAAGGTGCCGAACAGGCTGTTACGGGGACTGCTGGCCGAGGTGGGCTGGACCGAGGACTTCTTCGCCCGGCAGGTCAACGCGGTGGCCGCCGAGTCCGGTGTGGTGATGCGGCTGGACCGGCGGTCGGTGACGCACTGGCTGGCCGGCCGGCGCCCCCGTCCGCCGGTGCCCGAGCTGATCGCCGAGGCGATCTCGCGCGGGCTGCGCCGTCCGGTCGGCCTCGCCGACCTGGGGCTCGCCAGGCCGGCCGCCGGTCCGGCCGTCCGGGAGGAGTGGGAGCCGAGACCTCGCTCCCGCGCCGCTGTCGACCGGCCGCCGGACGCCGATGCCCCGCCCCGGGACGTCGGTTCGGTGCTGACCGGCCTGGCGCAGTCCGGCGAGAGCCGTCGTCGGATGCTGTCCGCCACCGCCTACCGCGTCGCCGCTCTCGACGTGCCCGGGTGGGCGCAGGCCGCGGCCGGTCCGCCCGGGCTGCCGCCCTGGCCGGACCCGTCGTGTGCGCAGCGGCTGGAGCCGGGGCAGGTGGCCACGGCCGAGCAGATGGTACGGCTCTTCTCCGACCTCGACGACTCCTTCGGCGGCGGCCACGCCCGCACGGAACTGTCCTGCTATCTGGCCTTCGACATCGCTCCCAGGCTTTATGCCGCCGGGACTCCGGCGCTGCGGCGCAGGTTCTTCGCGGCCGCCACGCAGCTCACCTATCTGGCCGCGTTCATGTGCTTCGACGACGGGTGCCACGGGCTGGGCCAGCGGTACTACCGTGCCGCTCTGACGCTGGCCGGCGAGAACAACGACCCGGCCGGCTACGCCGTCACACTGCGGGGGCTGTCGGTTCAGGCGCAGAGTCTGGGGCACCGTCAGCACGCCGTCGACCTCGCCGAGTCCGCGGCGACGATCAGCAGGTCCGCCACCGGACCGGCCCGCCAGGCGTTCTTCCTGGGCCAGGTCGCGGTGGCCGCCGCCGCGGCGGGGAACCGGCACCTCGCGCTGACCGCGATCTCCGGCGCGGAACGGCGTCTGGACCAGGCGTGCTCCCGGACGGCGGCGGACGGCGGTGGCGCCATGGGCCGGTACCACCCCGCGGCGCTGGCGAACCAGGAAGCGGCCGTGCGAGCGCTGCTCGGTGACCGTAAGGGAGCGATCGCCACGCTCACCGAAGCCGCCCGCCACCGGCCGCAGAGGGAGCGCCGCTCGCGCGCCCTCGGCCACGCCCGGCTTGCCGGGCTGCATCTGGATCAGGGCGATCTCGACCAGGCCGTCACCGTCTGGCACGCCTTTCTCGACGACTCGACGTTCCTGACGTGCGGACGCGCCACCACCGCGATGAACGCCCTGCGATCCCGGCTTCATCCGCAGCGCACCCACCGCGCCGTCGAGCAGTTGCTGGTCCGCACCGCCACCGCCTGGGCTCCGGAGACGGTGGCCTCGTAAGGCCGACGACATCCAATTCAACCCTCCGAGGTGAATGATCATGAACCGTACGATGCGGGTGGAGCGCTTCTCCGTCAGCGGGGTCCGGCCGGGGGAGATCGTGGTGGCCACCGGAACGACGCATCCCGAGCGGGGAACGGTCGGCTCGCCCGCGGCTCCGCTGCTCGCCGCGGCGCTGGGCCGCGGCGAACCCGATCCCGGCGGACGGCGGATCCGGCTCCATCCGATGGACGGGACAGCAGAAGCCTCCGGCACCGGCGACGCGGTGCTCGTGATGGCCTCCTACCTGGAGCTGGACGGCCGGGCCGTCGGCCTGGGCGCGGCCGCGCACGCGGATGATCGCGCGGGCGTGGACATATGCGCGGAGGTTGTGGCGCAGTGGGCCGGGCTGTTGCGGTCGCGCCGTCTGCTGGTGGCGGCGCCCGAACCCGACTGCGCGGGTGCCCGGGCGGGTGTCGAGGCCACCCTCCGGGCGGCCCGCGAGGCGCGGCGGGACGTGCCGGTGTACGTGTACGGCCGACCGGTCGCCGCGGTCGACCGGATCGCGCGGCTCACCGAGGCCGGTGTCGCGTTCGCGGGCGATCTGGACGCCGTACCGGACAACGGAGTGGTGGTGTTCCCGCCGCACGGCGTCCCCCTGCCGGTGCGGGCGGAGGCCGCCGCACGCGGACTCGGGGTGGTGGACACGACCTGCCCGCTGGCCGCTCTGGCCCATCGCGACGTCGAGGCCTATGCCCACCGTGGCGACACGGTGGTGCTGATGACCGGGGCCCGCGACACCGCGGGGGAATCGGTGTCGGTGTCGCAGGCCCCGGAGTCGGTGCTGACGATGCGGGATGCCGCACAGGCGTCCGATCTTCAGCGGCTCGGGGTCGATCCGGAGAGGCTTTCCCTCGTGGTGCAGACCGGGATCTCGGTCGATGACGCGGCCGGGATGATCACCGCTCTGCGCGAGCGCTACCCCCGTGTGCGCGGGCAGCACTACGACGCGCTCTGCTACGCCGCCACCGACCGGGCGGCGGCCGTCCGCTCGGTGGCCGAGGCCGTCGACCTCACGCTGGTCCTGGGGACCGCCGACGATCCGGACGCCGGTCATCTGGAGGCGGAGGCCGCCGCGGGCGGCCGGGCCGTCCGCCGCCTGGCGGCCGCAGGTGACCTCACGGCCGACTGGCTGACCGGTGTGAACGCGATCGGCGTGGTTCCCGCCCGGTCGGCCCCCGGGGCGCTCATGCCCCAGGTGCTCGATGCCCTGGCGGGGCTGGGGCCGCTCTCCGTCACCGACCGGGAGGTCAGGACCGGCCCCCGCCCGGGTGTCGACGGTGCGGCGCCCGGCTTTCCCTCCCTGCCGGGCGGGACCTTCGTCGACGCGTGAGATCCGGTTCATGACGTGGCGTTCGCCGACCGTTCCTCGCCGACTTCGCCGGCCTTCGCTTCGGCCTCCGGCCTGGGCACCTTGATGTTCGGCAGGGCCAGCGCGATCAGGGAGACGACCACCATGACACCCGCACAGATCAGGAAGGCGACGCTGTACCCGTGAACGAGCGCCTCGACGGGATCGGAGTCGCCGACCGCGTCGGTGGTCGCGGTGGCGGCGATGGTGGTCAGCACGGCGAGGCCGACGGCTCCGCCGACCTGGCGGGAGGTGTTGAGCAGCCCGGAGGCCGCGCCGGCGTCCTCGGGATCGACGTCGGAGGTGCCGGTGAGCGTGATCGACAGGAGCAGGAAGCCCAGGCCGATGCCGACGATCAGGGTCGGCCCGAGGATATGGGCCAGGAAGACCGGCGGACGGGCGGGCACCGCGGCCAGCCAGGCCATACCGGCCGCGACCACGAGCCCACCCATGACGATCAGGTTCCGGGGACCGAGGACGAGGACGAGCTTGCGGGAGACGAAGCCGCCGACGATGACGATGAGGGTCACCGGAACCATGGCCATACCGGCTCGCAGGGCGCTGTAGCCGATGGCCTGCTGCAGGTACAGGGAGATGAAGAAGAAGGACGCGTTGAGGACCACTCCCAGCATCAGCATGATCAGGTTTCCGAGCAGCAGACTGCGCAGTCGGAGCAGCGCCCGGGGGATGAGCGGCTGGGAGCTGGTCAGCTGCACGGCCACGAAGCCCGCGATGAGGACCGCCGCCGCGCCGAGGGCGATCAGGACGTTGGAGGCCCCCCACCCGTCGGCCGACGCCTGTGAGAGCCCGTAGGTGAGCGCCCCGATGCCCAGCGTCACGCAGAGGCTGCCGGGGAGATCGAGCCGGACCGGCTTGGTGCCGACCCGGGCGGGGAGCAGGCACCAGAGTGCCGCGGCGAACAGCGCGATGCCGGGGGGAATGTTGATGAAGAGCACCCACCGCCAGTTCAGCTCGCTGGTGAGCACGCCGCCGAGGAGTACGCCGGCCGTCCCGGCGAACGCGATGGTGACGCTCCACAGGGCCAGGGCGCGCTGCCGCTGGGTCTCGTCGGTGTGACTCGTGGTGATGAGGCTCAGGCTGGTGGGTGTGAGCGCGGCGGCGCCGACGCCCTGGATGAACCGGGACACGATCAGCATGGTCGGGTCGGTCGCCACGCCGCCCGTGAGGCTGGCGGCGGTGAAGACGATCATGCCGAACAGGAACACCCGTTTGTGGCCGAACAGGTCGCCCGCCCTGGCGGCCAGCAGCAACAGACCGCCGAGGGTGACCAGATAGCCGGTGACGACCCACTGCTGCTGGCTGACCGACATGTCCAGTGCTTCGCGCATCTGCGGCAGCGCCAGCGTCACGATCGTGGTGTCGAGCACCACCATGAAGAGCGCCACGCACGAGATGGCCACCACGACGCCGAGCGGCAGATTCGGCCGCAGGACCGCGGGGGTGGGTGGTGACTCTAAGGATGCAGACATTGCGCCTCCTGGTGAACGTCGTTCACCGTGAACGTTGTTTACTGTGAACAGCGTTTACGCTAGCTATATGATTCGGGGGTTGTCAACGATGGAGCGACGCATGCTGCTGCGAAAGGCCGACGTGGTCGAAGGGGCCCTGAAGTTTCTCGACGCCGAAGGGCTCGACGGACTGACCATGCGCAAGCTCGGTGCTGCGCTCAACGTGCACGGAGGAGCCCTCTACCGGCACTTCCCGAACAAGGCGGCCCTGCTGGAGGCGATGGCCAACAAGCTCACCGAGGGGGTCGGGGCCCCCTTGCCCGAGGGTCCCTGGCGCAATCAGATCTATGTCCTGGGCCAGCGATTCCGGACGGCCATGCTGGCGCACCGGGACGGAGCGCGCCTGGTCAGCGGCACCCACGCCACCGGCGCCAACTCGATCACCGCCGGGAGTCTCGTCGTCGACGTCCTCTGCGGCGCGGGCCTGACCCCCGCCCAGGCCGGATCCCTGGCCTTCTCCCTCTACTACTACGTCCTCGGCCACACCCTCGACGAACAGAACCAGGCCCACGCGCCGGATGAGGGGTGGCAGGGCGGCGAGAACCGGCTCGCGAGCACGCTCTCGCCCCGGTACGCGGAGGCCTTCGACTCCCTCATGAACACCGATCCGACGGAACGGTTCGCGTACGGGCTCAACACCTTCATCGAGGGAGTCGCGAGCCGGATCCCACCGGCGACCGCCACCGCGCCCGGGACACCCGCCCCCCGCGCATCCAGCACCGGACCACGCTGACCTGGGCCTCGGCGAGGACGAAGCGGTCCCACCGGTCCGGCTCGAAGCTGCCGGGGGCGTCGAAGTAGCGGGCGTCCCGTCGCGGCACTCATCGAGCACCTGGCGCCTCGTTTCGCCCTTTCACGGAAGGGCGAAACGACGGAAAGCGGGGACCAGCCGATCATGCGGAGCCGAATCGCACAGGCCCACCGTTCTCGTCGAGCCCCAACGAATCGATCCGTCCGCCGTAGGCAGCCGGGTGCCCATCACCTTCGCCCACTTCAGGAGAGCAAGGCGGCAAAAGTGCGCCGCAGGCGTCGAACCCGCGTCAAGAGATCGCCCGTAGCGCCCACCACGCACATCACCCAAAACAGCTGGTCAGGAGCCCTTTCCCACCGGCTCCAGAATCGCCACGCACTCCACATGGTGCGTCATAGGAAACAGATCGAAAGCCCGCAGCATCCGCACCCGGTACCCGCCCTCCCGGAAGTACCCCAGATCCCGTGCGAGCGCGGCGGGGTCGCAGGCGACGTACGCGATGCGGCGTGCGCCCAGTGACGACAGGTGCTGGACGGTCTTCTTGCCCGCCCCGGCGCGCGGCGGGTCCAGGACGATCAGGTCGACCTCCGTGATGCCGGTGCGCGGCAACACCGCCTCGACCTTGCCCTGTTCGATCCGCACCCGGTCGAAGTCGGCGAGGTTGTGCCGCGCGTCCTCGACCGCACGCTTGCCGGACTCGATGCCGAGGACGGCACCCTTGTCGCCGACGCGGTCCGCGAGGGCGCCCGCGAACAGCCCCACACCGCAGTAGAGGTCCAGCGCCATGTCGCCCTTGCGGGGCAGCAGGCCCTGCATGACGGCCTTGACCAGGGTGTCCGCGGCCTTGGGGTGAACCTGCCAGAACCCGCCGCTGCCCACCCGGTACGTACGGTCGTCCGCGCGCTCGCGGACGAAGGGGCGCCCGTGGACACGGTGCACGCCCCCGTCCTTCTCCTCGACCCGCATCACGGACACCGGCTTGTCCAGCTCCACCAGAGGCAGCCTCGCGCCCGGCCGGGGCTCCAGGATCACCTGACGGTCCTGCGAACCCGTCGCCGCGATCGCGTCGATCGACGCCATGCCGGTCCAGTCGCGCTTCTCGATGCCCAACTCGGAGACGCCGGGCGCCGCGATCATGCAGTGGTCGATCGGCTCGACCTCGTGCGAGCGGTGGCGGCGCAGACCGGCGTGCCCCGACTCGTCCACCGCGTACTGCACCCGCGTACGCCACGCCGGGACCTCGCCCGCCGGCACCTTGTCGCCCTCGGCCGGCATCACGGTGCCGTCCCAGCCCGCCTCCTCGGGGGTGAGACCCGCGAGGCGCTGGAGCTGTTCGGCGATGACCTCGCCCTTGAAGCGGCGCTGGGCGCCCGGCTTGGCGTGCTGCCAGTCGCAGCCGCCGCAGCGGCCGGGGCCGGCGTAGGGGCAGGGTGCCTCGACCCGGTCCTTGGACGCCGACAGGACCGAGACCGCGTCCGCCCGCAGGAAGCGGGCGCCCTCCTCGCCATCGGTCACCCGCGCCACGACGCGCTCGCCGGGCAGCGTGTGCCGGACGAAGAGGACCTGCCCCTCCGAGGTACGGGCGATGCAGTGGCCGCCGTGGGCGACGGGGCCCACCTCGACCTCGTACTCCTCTCCCACCAGCGATTTCTTCGGTTCTGCCTGCATGGTGGGGTGACTCCAGAAGAGAGGAAAGCGAAAACGGCCGGACAACAGCCCACCAGTCTACGTGGGTGCTGTCCGACCGTTGACCACGAGCGTCAGCTCTTGGGAGCCGACGACTCCTTGGGGCGCTCGTTCGCCGGACCACGCCGCACCGACCCCGGCGCGCTCCAGTCCTGCCGCTTGCGCGCCCGGCGCTTGGCAACCTCGGAGGACTCCAGCTGGTAGGGCACGGAGGTCACCATGACACCCGGCGTGAACAGCAGCCGCCCCTTGAGCCGGAGTGCGCTCTGGTTGTGCAGCAGGTGCTCGTACCAGTGGCCGACCACGTACTCCGGGATGATCACCGACACCGCGTCGCGCGGGGACTCCTTGCGCAGCCCCTTGACGTACTCGATCACGGGCCGCGTCACCTCGCGGTACGGCGAGTCGAGGACCTTCAGCGGTACGTCGATGCCGCGCCGCGTCCACTCCTCCTGGAGCGCCTTGGTCTCCACCGGGTCGACGTTGACGCTGAGCGCCTCCAGGGTGTGGGAGCGCATCAGCTTGGCGTAGGCGAGGGCGCGCAGGGTGGGGCGGTGGATCCTGGAGATCAGCACCACCGAGTGGACCCGGGACGGCCGGACCACGTCGTCGCTCGGGCCGTCCGGCGCGGCGATCTCCGCGGCGACCCGGTCGTAGTGCTTACGGATGGCCGTCATCGTCGCGTAGAAGATCACCATGCCGAGCAGGGCGACCCAGGCGCCGTGCGTGAACTTGGTGCCGAGCACGACGATCAGCACCAGCCCGGTGAAGAAGGCACCGAAGGTGTTGATCGCCCGGGAGCGGATCATGTGGCGTCGCTTGGCCGGGTCCTTCTCGGTGCGCAGATGGCGGTTCCAGTGCCGGACCATGCCGGTCTGGCTCAGCGTGAAGGAGACGAACACACCGACGATGTACAGCTGGATGAGGCGCGTGGAGTCGGCGCCGTAGATCCACACCAGGAGCACGGCGGCGCCCGCGAGGAGCACGATGCCGTTGGAGAAGGCGAGGCGGTCGCCGCGGGTGTGCAACTGGCGCGGCAGGTAGCGGTCCTGGGCGAGGATCGAGCCGAGCAGCGGGAAGCCGTTGTACGCGGTGTTCGCGGCCAGGAAGAGGACCAGCGCGGTGGCCGCGGCCAGCAGGACGAAGAAGAACGTGCCGTCGCCGAAGACGGCGGCGGCGACCTGGGAGATCACCGGGTTCTGGACGTAGGAGTCGCCGACCGGCGTGCCGTCGCGCAGCAGGTCGTGCGCCGGGTTCTCGGCCATCCGCACCTTGGTGACCATGGCCAGGCCGATGATGCCGCAGAACATGGTGACGGCGAAGAAGCCCATCAGGGCCAGCGTGGTGGCCGCGTTCTTCGACTTGGGCTTGCGGAAGGCGGGGACGCCGTTGGAGATCGCCTCGACACCGGTGAGGGCGGCACAGCCGGAGGAGAACGCGCGCAGCAGGAGGAAGACCAGCGCGAAGCCGGCGAGGCCCTGGTGCTCGGCCTTGATCTCCAGGTCGGCGGTGGGCGCCCGCATGGTCTCGTCCAGGACCAGTCCGCGGAAGGCACCCCAGGCGATCATCGCGTAGACGCCGACGACGAAGACGTACGTCGGGATCGCGAAGAGCTTGCCGGACTCCTTCACCCCGCGCAGATTCATCAGCGTCAGCAGCACGATCATGCCGATCGCGCACAGCACCTTGTGCTCGACGAAGAAGGGGATGGCCGAGCCGAGGTTCTCCACGCCGGAGGAGATGGACACGGCGACGGTGAGCACGTAGTCGACGAGGAGCGCGCTGGCGACGGTGAGACCGGCCCTGGGCCCGAGGTTGGTGTTCGCCACCTCGTAGTCGCCGCCGCCGCTCGGGTAGGCGTGCACGTTCTGCCGGTAGGACGCCACCACGGTGAACATCAGCACGACGACCGCGACGGCGATCCAGGGGCTGAAGTGGTAGGCCGACACGCCCGCGATGGAGAGGACCAGCAGCACCTCTCCGGGTGCGTACGCCACGGACGAGAGCGGGTCGGAGGCGAAGACGGGGAGTGCGATGCGCTTCGGCAGGAGCGTCTCGCCCAGCCGGTCGCTGCGCAGAGCGCGCCCGATCAGAATCCGTTTGGGCACGTCGGTCAGTTTGGACACGCAGAGGATCGTAAGCGCCCCGACTGGTTCTGGGCACATCCGGGTGAAATCCCGGCGGGCCCCGGGGTGAAATCGGTCCGCCGACGACTGCGAAGTGCGTCACGTCACGCATCCTCCGGTCTGATGAGCTGCGTCCTCACGTCTATATGACGAATCCGCCGATCCCGTGTACGTGCCCGATCCCGTGTACGTGCCCGATCCCGTGTACGTGCCGTGTGTGTGCCGGGCATCCGACGGAACCCGTGACGTTCCCGCCCCCTCTCAACTCCCTGGAGGCCCCATGCAGGCCGCGACCGCTGAACTGATCGGCGCTCTCGCCTCCCTCGTCGGACTCGGCTTCCTGACGAGGACCAGCGTCCGCCGGATCAGTCGCCGACGTCCCACGATGTGACCCGTGGGTGCACGGGGGTGCCCCCGGCGGACCGCGCGTGTGTAGCTTGGGCGACGGTCTGAGACCCTGTTTTCGACGTTTCGGCTGAACAGTAGCTATTGACACCGGAAGGACGGTCGTGCACATCGTCATCATGGGCTGCGGGCGAGTGGGTTCCACCCTCGCCCAGACCCTGGAGCAACAGGGGCACACGGTCGCCGTGATCGACCGGGACCCCACGGCCTTCCGTCGTCTGGGCTCGGGTTTCGGCGGCCGGCGCGTCACCGGGATCGGCTTCGACCGCGACACCCTGCGTGAGGCGGGCATCGAGGAGGCGGGCGCGTTCGCCGCCGTCTCCAGCGGCGACAACTCGAACATCATCGCCGCCCGCGTGGCCCGAGAGATGTTCGGCATCGAGAACGTGGCGGCCCGGATCTACGACCCCCGCCGCGCCGAGGTCTACCAGCGCCTGGGCATCCCGACGGTCGCCACGGTCCGCTGGACCGCCGACCAGATGCTCCGCCGGCTGCTGCCGTCCGGGGCGGAGCCGCTGTGGCGCGACCCCACCGGCGGCGTCCAACTCGCCGAGGTGCACGCCTCGTCGGCCTGGGTGGGCCACAAGATCAGCAAGATGCAGGAGGAGACCGGCGTCCGCGTGGCCTTCCTGACCCGGCTGGGCGAGGCGATCCTGCCGTCCTCCCAGACGGTGCTGCAGGAGGGCGACCTCGTGCACGTGATGATGCGGACGGACGACGTGGAGAAGGTCGAGGCGTCCTTCGCCGAGGGCCCCGACGAGGAGGGCGGTCACTGATGAGGGTCGCCATTGCCGGAGCCGGAGCGGTCGGCCGCTCGATCGCGGGCGAACTGCTGGAGAACGGCCACGAGGTCCTTCTCATCGACAAGGCGCCGACCGCGATCTCGGTCGAGCGCGTCCCTCAGGCGGAATGGCTGCTGGCCGACGCCTGCGAGATCACCTCCCTCGACGAGGCGGCACTTCAGCGCTGCAACGTCGTCATCGCCGCGACCGGTGACGACAAGGTCAACCTGGTCGTCTCGCTGCTGGCGAAGACGGAGTACGGCGTTCCGCGCGTCGTCGCGCGCGTCAACAACCCCAAGAACGAATGGCTGTTCAACGAGTCCTGGGGCGTGGACGTGGCCGTGTCGACCCCCCGGCTGATGTCGGCGCTGGTCGAGGAGGCCGTCAGCGTCGGCGACCTGGTCCGGCTGCTGCGCTTCAGCCACGGCGACGCCAACCTGGTCGAGCTGACCCTGCCGCCCGAGTCGGCCCTGGCCGGCACCCAGGTCGGTGAGGTCGAGTGGCCGGAGGACACCTCCCTGGTCACCATCATCCGCGGCACCCGGGTCCTCACCCCGACGTCGGACGACTCCCTGGAGGCGGGCGACGAACTCCTCTTCGTGGCCGCGCAGGCGCGTGAGGAGCAGTTGGAGGACCTGTTGTCGGTACGGCGCGAGGACGCGACGAGCTGACGCGGGACGGTACGACGAAGGGGCGCCCCGACGATTCGGGGCGCCCCTTCGTACTGGCTGCCTTCAGGCCGGTCCAGGTACAACCAGCCGTCCGGCGCTTGAGGACGAGGCCGTTCAGTCCGAAAGCGGGGGCCTGGGGGCGGCAGCCCCCAGTGAGGCCCGCACCCACCCCCGGGTGCCTACTCGCCCGCCCGAGCCGCAGCCTTCCGCTCCTCCGCCGCGCGCTCCTCCGCCTCCATCTCCGCGAACACGTCGATCGGCGCCGGCGCCTTGGCCAGGAAGATCCAGGTCAGCCAGACCGCGAGCAGGAACGGCGGGATCTTCAGGGCGATGAGGACCCAGCCCAGCTGTGTGGTGTCGGCCCACCAGTAGAGCGGGAAGAGGATCGCGCACTTGCCGAGCAGGATCGCGCCCCAGGCGTAACTCGCCTTCGCGTACGCCTTCTTGCGTCCGGGGTTCCGGGTCCGCCAGGACAGGTTCTCCTTGAAGACGGGGCCGAGCATCAGACCGATCAGCGGCACGCCGGCCAGCGTCGTGATGATGTACGCGCATCCGAGGCCCAGCGTGTAGAGCATGCCCGGCAGATAGAAGTCCTTGGCGTTGCCGGTCATCATCGCGAAGACGACACCGAAGGCGACCCCGAAGACACCGCTGAAGGCGTGCTTGACGGTGTCCTTCATGACCAGCCGCACCACGACCAGCAGGACGGAGACGCCGAGGGCCGCGAGGGCCGCCGAGTGCAGGTCCTTGTTGATCGTGAAGATGGAGACGAAGAGCAGGCCCGGGAGCACGGTCTCGACCATGCCGCGCACGCCACCGAACGCCTCGAACAGCGCGGCCTCCGTCACCGCCCTGGAGTCGTGCGAGCCGTCCTGTCCGCCCTGGGCGTCCTGGACGCCGCGCTGGGCGTCTTCCGTCGGCTTGTCGAGCGACGTCACCGGCTACTCCCGTCCGAGCGGTCTGAGTTCGTACTTCGGATTGAACAGCACCCTACGGCCCCGGCTCATCGAGATCCGGCCGGATGCGATCAGCTTGCGCCCCGGCTCTATCCCGACGATGGAGCGTCTGCCCAGCCACACGACGTCCAGGGCGGCCGAACCGTCGAACAGCTCGGCCTCCAGGGCCGGGACACCGGCCCGGGGGCGCAGCGTGACCGTGCGCAAGGTACCAGTAACGGTCACTATCTGTCGGTCGTGACAGTCACATATACGCGTGCAGCCCGCGGTCTCCGCGTCCTCGCGCAGCTCCTCCGACTCCAGGTCCGTCTGGGACGAGGAGAGCCGGTCGAGCATGCGCCGGAACCGGCCCGCCGGCTTCTCGGAACGAGGAACAGCACTCATGACAAAAAGCGTACCGGGGCCCGCCGACAGTCCAGCACCCCCGTACGCGGACCCGTGCGCACTTCGGCGTCTCACTTCTCGAAGCGGTACCCCATCCCCGCCTCGGTGATGAAGTGCCGGGGCCGCGACGGGTCGCGCTCCAGCTTGCGCCGCAGCTGGGCCATGTAGACCCGCAGGTAGTTGGTCTCCGTCCCGTAGGACGGCCCCCACACCTCCTGGAGCAGCTGCTTCTGGCCGACCAGGCGCCCGGTGTTGCGGACCAGCACCTCCAGGAGGTGCCACTCGGTGGGGGTCAGCCGGACGTCCCTGCCGTCCCGGTTCACCCTCTTCGCCGCCAGGTCGACGGTGAAGTCGTCCGTCTCCACGATCACGTCGCCCTCCTCGCCGCCCAGGGGCTCCGCGCGACGGACGGCGGCGCGCAGCCGGGCGAGCAGCTCGTCCATGCCGAAGGGCTTGGTGACGTAGTCGTCGGCGCCCGCGTCCAGGGCCTCGACCTTCTCGTCGGAGGTGTGCCGGGCGGAGAGCACGATGATCGGCACCCGGGTCCAGCCGCGCAGCCCCTTGATCACCTCGACGCCGTCCATGTCGGGCAGTCCGAGGTCGAGCACGACGACATCGGGGTGCCGGGCGGCGGCGAGGGCGAGCGCGGTCGCCCCGTCGTGGGCCGCGTCGGCCTCGTACTTGCGGGCCTTCAGATTGATCACGAGCGCGCGCACGATCTGCGGCTCGTCGTCGACCACCAGCACCCTCGTCATGGGGACCGCCTCATCCGATTCGCCTCTCTGCCGATGTGGCCGTGCCGACCGCCGCGTCGGCGGCCGGGTCCGCCGACGGGGCGGCGTCCGCCGACGTAGACGCGCCCGCGGCGGGATCGGTGCCCGACGAGGCCGTATCGGGCCCGGAGCCGTGCTGTGCGGCCCGGACGGTGAGCACCATGGTGAGTCCGCCGCCGGGGGTGTCCTCGGCGTCCAGCGTGCCGCCCATGGCCTCGGCGAAGCCCCGGGCGACGGCGAGCCCGAGGCCGACGCCGGTCCCGCGCGGGGCGTCGCCGTGGCGCTGGAAGGGGGCGAAGATGCGGTCCTTGGCCTCGTCGGGGACGCCGGGGCCGCGGTCGGTGACCCGGACCTCGACACGGCCGCCGAGGGCGCTCGCGGAGACCTGGACGGGCGTGCCGGGCGGGCTGTACTTGACGGCGTTCTCGACGATGTTGGCGACCGAGCGCTCCAGCAGCCCGGGGTCGACGGCGACCATGGGCAGGCTCTCGGGGATCTCCAGCCCGACGCTGCCCTCCGGGACGCCGCCGAGCGCCATCGGCACCACCTCGTCGAGGTCGATCTCGCGGATCAGCGTGGTGACGGTGCCGGTCTGCAGCCGGGACATGTCGAGGAGGTTGCCCACGAGGTGGTCGAGCCGGTCGGCGCCGTCCTCGATCCCTTCGAGCAGTTCGGCCTCGTCCTCCGGCGACCAGGCCACGTCGTCGGAGCGCAGGGACGACACGGCGGCCTTGATACCGGCGAGCGGGGTGCGCAGATCGTGGCTGACGGCGGCGAGCAGCGCGGTGCGGATGCGGTTGCCGTCGGCCAGCGCCTTGGCCCGGTCGGCCTCCTGCTGGAGGCGCCGGCGGTCCAGGACGACGGCGGCCTGGGCGGCGAACGCGGCCAGTACCCGGCGGTCCTCGGCGGGCAGGACGCGGCCGGACAGGGCCAGCGCCATATGGTCCCCGACCGGCATGTCCACGTCCGCCGCCTCGGGACGGTCCACCCGCCGGGGGCCCACGCTGCCCGCGCAGGTCCATGGGGCCACATCGCTCTCGCGCTCCAGCAGGGCCACGGACTCCATCCCGAAGGTCTCGCGCACACGTTCGAGGAGGGCCTCCAGACTGGTCTCGCCGCGCAGCACACTGCCCGCGAGGAAGGAGAGGATCTCCGACTCGGCGCGCAGCCGGGCGGCCTGCTGGGTGCGCCGGGCCGCGAGGTCCACCACGGAGGCCACCGCCACCGCCACCCCTATGAAGACCGCAATGGCGACGATGTTCGTCGGGTCGTCGACCGTCAGCGTGTGTACCGGCGGGGTGAAGAACCAGTTGAGCAGCAGCGAGCCCAGCACGGCCGCGGCCAGGGCCGGCAGCAGACCGCCGAGCAGGGCCGCGGCCACCGTCAGCGACAGGAAGAGCAGCATGTCGTTGGCGAGACCGAGATCGGTCTCGACGTTGGCCAGCAGCGCCGCGAGCAGCATGGGCCCCACCGTCCCGACCACCCAGCCCCCGATCGTCCGGGCCCGGCCGAGCCGCGCGCCCCGGGCGACGGGCAGTCCGCGTCCCTTGCCCGCCTCGGCGTGCGTGATCAGGTGGACGTCCAGGTCGGGTCCGGAGTCCCGGGCGACGGTGGCGCCCACGCCAGGCCCGAAGACGTACTGCCAGCTCTTGCGGCGCGAGACGCCCAGCACTATCTGGGTGGCGTTGACACCGCGCGCGAAGGCCAGCAACGCGGCGGGGATGTCGTCGCCGACGACGTGGTGGAAGGTGCCGCCGAGATCCTCGACGAGGGTGCGCTGGACGGCGAGTTCCTTGGGCGAGGCGGAGGTCAGCCCGTCGCTGCGGGCGATGTAGACGGCCATGACCTCGCCGCCGGCGCCCTTCTCGGCGAGCCGGGCGGCTCTTCTCAGGAGGGTCCGTCCCTCGGGGCCGCCGGTCAGCCCGACCACGATCCGCTCGCGGGAGCCCCAGATCCGCGACACCTGGTGCTCGCTGCGGTACGCGTTGAGGTACTCGTCGACCCGGTCCGCCACCCACAGCAGCGCGAGCTCCCGCAGCGCGGTCAGGTTCCCGGGGCGGAAGTAGTTCGACAGCGCGGCGTCGACCTTGTCCGGCTGGTAGACGTTGCCGTGCGCCATCCGCCGCCGCAGGGCCGGTGGCGACATGTCGACCAGCTCTATCTGGTCCGCCCGCCGCACCACCTCGTCGGGGACGGTCTCGCGCTGCCGTACGCCGGTTATCGACTCGACGACATCGCCGAGCGACTCCAGGTGCTGGATGTTGACGGTAGAGATCACGTCGATGCCGGCGGCGAGCAGGTCCTCGACGTCCTGCCAGCGCTTGTCGTTGCGGGAGCCGGGCACGTTGGTGTGGGCCAGCTCGTCCACGAGGGCCACCCGAGGTTGCCGGGCGAGGACGGCGTCCACGTCCATCTCGGTGAAGAACGCGTCCCGGTACTCCAGCGACCGACGCGGCATCTGCTCCAGTCCGTGCAGCATCACCTCGGTGCGCGGACGGCCGTGGTGCTCCACGACGGCCACCACGCAGTCGGTGCCGCGTTCGATCCGGCGGTGCGCTTCGGACAGCATCGCGTACGTCTTGCCGACGCCCGGCGCCGCACCGAGGTAGATCCGAAGCTTCCCGCGTCCCATGTCCCCATTGTCTTCCCGTGACCACCGCCTACGCAGCGTCGACCCTACGGCCAATAATCACGGCAAAACGGGCAGAGGCGACCGGAGGCCGCCTCTTTGACACAACCCTGACGCCGACACCCCCGCAGGGGCCTGGGGAACTGCGCGACCGGCCACGCGGACCCGCAGTTCCCTGACGGCCTCAGCCGGGACCGCTAGCGGACCTCGGTGATCTCCGGCCCGCGCTGCAGCTGCCCCATACCACCGGAGAAGCGGGACCCGGCCTGCTCCTCCTGCTGGACACCCTCGGGCACCATCTGCGCGTCGTTCGGCAGCTTCAGGACGATCGGGTCGCGCGGAGCCATGGGGCCCTCGCCGCGGACGACGACCGTGTCCCGGAAGATCTGCTCCAGCAGCCCGGCGGTCTGCGGCTCCACCGCGCCCCGCCCGGAGATCACCCCGCGCAGGAACCAGCGGGGCCCGTCCACGCCGACGAAGCGGACCACCTGGAAGCCGCCCGTGCCGTCCGGCAGCTGCACCGGCACCTGCGCGCGCAGCTCCCAGCCCAGCGGGCCCTCGACCTCGTCGATGACCCCGCCCTGCTGGGTGATGCCGGAGGCGATCTCCTCGCGGACCTCGCCCCAGATGCCCTCGCGCTTGGGTGCGGCGAAGGCCTGCAGCTGGACCGCGCTGTCGCGCAGCACGACGGTCGCGGCGACGATCGCGTCGCCCGCGACCTCGACCCGCAGCTCCATGCCGTCGACTCCGGGCACGAAGATGCCGCCGAGGTCCACCCGGCCCTCGCTGGGGTCGCGCACCTCGGAGCTGTCCCACGGCCCGTCCGGCCGGGGCTCGGGCTCGAGCCGCACGCGCTCCCGCTCGACGTCCGCCTCAGCGTCGGCTTCCCCGGCAACGCCGTCGACCTGCTCGGCCTCGCTCGCCGCGTCCGCCGCGTCCTCGGCGGAACCCTTCTTCTTGCGACGTCCGAACACGTCACTGTCCTTCCCGGTCGGATACGACCGAAGCGTATCGATTCCCACCCGTTGTGCCGCTTGTGCTGCTGTTGCCGCTCGCGCCGTCCACGGCGGCATGACCACCGGTGGACCCGAAGCCCCCCTCGGCCCGCGCCGAGTCGGGAAGCTCCGCCACCTCGCGGAAGCGCACCTTCTCGACCTGCTGGACGACCAGTTGGGCAATCCGGTCGAAGCGCTCGAACCGTACGGCTTCATACGGGTCGAGATTCACCACGATCACCTTGATCTCCCCACGGTACCCGGCATCAACCGTCCCCGGGGCATTCACCAGAGCGACGCCGCAGCGGGCGGCCAGACCGGACCGTGGGTGGACGAAGGCCGCGTACCCCTCGGGGAGCGCGATGGACACTCCCGTGGGCAGCACGGCCCGCTCTCCGGGCTTCAACTCCCGGCTCTCCGTGGTGCGCAGATCGGCGCCCGCGTCACCGGGCCGCGCGTAGTCCGGCAGCGGCACGTCGGGGTCGACGCGCCGGATCAGGACGTCGAGAGGGGGACGGCCGCCGCTCACGGGTTCACCTCGAAGGCGCGGGCCCGCCGGACCTGGTCCGGGTCGTTCATGGCCGCCTGGATCTCCTCCTCGCGACCGTGGTCGATGAAGTGGTCGACCTTGACCTCGACGAAGAGCGCGTCGGCGCGGACGGCGAGCGGTCCGTCGGGGCCACCGATGCGTCCCTCGGCGGTCGCGAAGATCTTCCGCCCGGCGACGGCCGTGACCTCGGCACTCAAGTGCAGCACGGTGCCCACGGGGACGGGCCGCATGAAGTCGGTCTCCAGCCGTCCGGTCACCGCGATGGTGCGCAGCAGCCAGGTGAGGGAGCCGAGGGTCTCGTCCAGGGCGCTGGCCAGGACCCCGCCGTGGGCGAGCCCCGGGGCCCCCTGATGGGCGGCCCGTACGGTGAACTCGGCGGTGAGAGTGACGCCTTCGCCGGCCCTCGCCTCCAGGTGCAGCCCGTGGGGCTGCTCGCCACCACAGCCGAAACACTGCCCGTAGTGCGCGCCGAGCAGCTCTCCGGGGGCGGGTGCCTCGGGATGGCGTACGGGCGCCGTGGCGTCCGCCGGGGGCCGCAGGGCCGCGGAAGTACCTCTCACAGCCGCAGACCTTACCCGTCCGTCAGCCTCCGGCCACCGCCCCTACGGGCAGGGTTTCCCCTCGGACGCCCCTACTTCGGGGCCGGAGGGTCCGCATGCCAAGCTTGACGCCATGCAGCATTCCGTCCCGCCGTACGAAGAACGCCTCACCGCTCCCCGCACGTGGTGGCTGGTCTGCCTCCTGGTCGGCGTCTCGATGGCCCTCATCCTGCTGCCGTTCGGCACGCTCCCCCTGCTGGGCGGCCTCGCCGGCGGGACCGCGGTCGCGGCGGTCGTCACCAGCTCGTACGGCTCGGTCCGTATCCGCGTCGTCGGCGACTCCCTGATCGCGGGCGAGGCGAAGATCCCGGTGAGCGCCCTCGGCGAACCGGAGATCCTGGACCGGGAGGAGGCCCAGGCCTGGCGCACCCACAAGGCCAACCCGCACGCCTTCATGCTCCTGCGCGCCTACATCCCGACGGCCCTGCGCATCCCGATCACCGACCCGACGGACCCGACCCCGTACGTCTACCTGTCGACCCGAGCCCCGGAACGCCTGGCAGCGGCACTGGAAGCGGCGAAGCAGACGACGGCGTAGCGCGGACCGACGGACACGCACGCCGACGCGACGCGCGACTTCCGACCGACAACGCGCAGCCGCGCGGGACACCACCGATGCCCCAGCGGCCGATGCGACCCCGGTGCGGCGGAGCCAACGCGGACAACCCACCCGCCCGACGGCACGGCACGCGGCCGGCTACCTCTAGCCGAACTCTTACCGCTCACCGGCTCCCTGCTGCCGAGCCGACGCCCCAGCTCCTCGCCGCCGAGCCCTTCCTCCCGCCGCGACGGCGATCAGCCACAGCGGCGCATTTCGGCGGTGCCGAAGTCGGGCGTGCCCGCCCACACCACCCACTCACGCCCGCCCAGCAGCCGTGCGGCGCTACGGCTCGTCCCGGCCGCCCCCGCCGAGTTCCTCCGGCAGCTCCCCCACCGGCACCGGATCCGTCGGCTTCTCCAGCGGCGGCAGTTCCGGCAACGCCTCCCACGGCACCTGCATGCGCCGCAGGTCCTTCCGGATCCGCTCGGCGAGGTGCTTGGTGTCCCGGCGGTTCATGACCGCCCCGACCGCGGCGCCCACCAGAAACGGCATCAGGTTCGGCAGATTCCGCACCATCCGCTTCATGATCTGCTGCCGCAGCTGCCGCTTCATCTGCCCACCGAGCGCCGAGTTGATCGTCGTCGGTTTCATCACGTCGATCCCGCGCTCACCGGACCAGGAGTCCAGATACGCGGTGCTGCGCTGCCGCAGATTCCCCGGCGGCCGCGCCCCGTACACCTCGTGCAGCTCGGCGATGAGCTTCAGCTCGATCGCGGCGACGCCGGTGATCTCGGCGGCCAGCTCCGCGGGCATGGCGGGCGGCGCCGGCAGCATCGCGGCGGCCCCCACACCCGCACCCACCGTGGAGGACGCGTTGGCGGCCCCCGCCACCAGCTTGTCGGCGATCTGCTCGGGCCCCAGCCCCGGGAACTGGGCGCGCAGGGTGGCGAGATCGCGTACGGGGATCCGCGGGGCGATCTCGATGACGCGGTCGGTGATGTACGCGAGCCCCGCTCTGGCCCGGTCACCGCTCTTGCGGGCCCCGACCTTGAGGCCCTGTTTCACTCCGTCCCGGACTGCGGCGACGGCGGCCGACCGCCGTCTGGCGACCGGCGCCGGATTCTCCACCGGAACGGGCAGGCGTCCCTGCTCGTCCGTGGCACTCCCCGACGCCGCGCCGGACGCACGTTCGAGCGAGGCCGCTCCCTGTTCGGAGGAGCCCCGCTCGTCGTCACGCACGCCGTCGGAGCCGTCGTACGGCCCCTGGTCCGCTCCCTCGCGGGAGCGGCGCTTCCAAGGAGGGGTCGAGCCAGTCACGGCCGACCCCGCCTCAGTCGCAGTCGCGGCAGATCGGCTGACCGTTCTTCTCGCGGGCCAGCTGGCTGCGGTGGTGCACCAGGAAGCAGCTCATGCAGGTGAACTCGTCCTGCTGCTTGGGCAGCACCCGGACGGCCAGCTCCTCGTTCGAGAGGTCGGCCCCGGGCAGTTCCAGGCCTTCAGCGGCCTCGAACTCGTCGACGTCCACGGCGGAGGTCGACTTGTCGTTCCGGCGGGCCTTGAGCTCTTCAAGGCTGTCCGAGTCGACGTCGTCGTCGGTCTTGCGTGGGGTGTCGTAATCCGTTGCCATGTCGCTCTCCCCCTCTGGGTGTCTGCGGTGTCTCCAGCGCACGTAACGCGTGAGAGGCCGGACTTGTGCCCGACCTGAGGCGGAGATTTTGCCTCACATCAAGGTCTGTTACTCAATCGACACCCAACCGGACTCCTCAAGAGTGATCGGCTTGGATGGCGAACGGGACCGTACACGGTCCTGAGGCTGCATTTCAAAGGCGCCTCAGCATGTACTTCCCGTGATCTCAACCCCCGAAAACCCGGATTTTCCCGGCTTTACGGCGGCTACATGATCACGCTCGGTAGATGGCTGGAAAATCGCCCCTGTGATCGATCACACATCGGTCGTGCACGACCGTTTCGATCAGGCGCCGGGAAATTCCGCGCAAAGCGAACACGTCCCGGAACCGGGGGTCATTTTCTCAGACGGGTAGGGTCACTCGCATCACCAGCCCGCCTCCTTCGCGTGGGCGGGCGGCGATGTGACCGCCATGAGCGCGGGCCACGGACCGGACGATCGACAGGCCGAGGCCCACCCCCTTGTCGCTGCCCGTGCGTTCCGTACGCAACCGCCGGAACGGCTCGAAAAGATTGTCGATCTCGTATGCCGGGACCACCGGCCCGGTGTTCGTGACCACCAGCAGGGCGTGACCGTGCTGGAGTTCCGTGGTGACCTCCACCCAGCCACCCGCGCCCTGCACGTTGTACCGGACGGCGTTCTGGACGAGGTTCAGGGCGATCCGCTCCAGCAGGACACCGTTGCCCTGGACGACCGCGGGGGCCCGCTCGCCGCGGATCTCCACCTTCTTGGCGTCCGCCTCGGAGCGCACCTGGTCGATGGCCCGCGAGGCGACCTCGGCGAGGTCCACCGGCTTGCGCTCGATGATCTGGTTGTCGCTGCGGGCGAGCAGCAGCAGACCCTCGACGAGCTGCTCGCTGCGCTCGTTGGTGGCCAGCAGCGTCTTGCCCAGCTGTTGCAGTTCGGTCGGCGCGTTCGGGTCGGAGAGGTGCACCTCGAGGAGCGTGCGGTTGATCGCGAGCGGGGTCCTCAGCTCGTGCGAGGCGTTCCCCACGAAGCGCTGCTGGGCCGTGAAGGCCCGCTGGAGCCGCTCCAGCATCTCGTCGAAGGTGTCCGCGAGCTCCTTCAGCTCGTCGTCCGGACCGTCCAGTTCGATGCGGCGCGACAGGTCCGAGCCTGCCACCGCGCGCGCGGTGCGGGTGATCCGGCCCAGCGGCGCGAGCACCCGACCCGCCATCGCGTACCCGAAGGCGAAGGCGATCACGGCGAGCCCGAGCAGGGCCAGCAGCGACCGGCTCAGCAGGGTGTCCAGGGCGACCTGGCGCTGGGCGTCGATGCAGGCGGAGATCGCGGCGTTGAAGTCCGAGAGCCGCACATTGGTCGACCCGGCGTCCACCGCGGGGCACTTCTCGCTGGTGACACTGATGTCCGTGCCGCCCACGATCTTGAACAGCGGGGCGTTGCCCGTGTTCACGGCCTGGGCGGCCAGCAGATAGATGATCGACAGCAGCAGGATCCCGGCGATCAGGAACATGCCGCCGTACAGCAGCGTGAGCCGTATCCGGATGGTCGGGCGCAGCCACGGGAGCGGGTTCTGGGGCCGCCTGGGGTCCCAGGTGGGTTTCGGGGGCGCCAACGGGGGCGCGGGGGTGGTGGCCATGGCGGATCAGATCCGGTAGCCGGAACCGGGCACGGTGACGATGACCGGCGGTTCGCCGAGCTTGCGGCGCAGTGTCATGACCGTCACGCGTACGACGTTGGTGAACGGGTCGGTGTTCTCGTCCCAGGCCTTCTCCAGGAGCTGTTCCGCCGAGACGACCGCGCCCTCGCTGCGCATCAGCACCTCCAGGACCGCGAACTCCTTCGGCGCGAGCTGGACCTCCTTGCCGTCGCGGAAGACCTCGCGGCGGTTGGGGTCGAGCTTGATGCCGGCGCGCTCCAGGACGGGCGGCAGCGGCACGCTCGTACGCCGGCCGAGGGCACGCACGCGTGCGATGAGCTCGCTGAACGCGAAGGGCTTGGGCAGATAGTCGTCGGCGCCGATCTCCAGGCCCTCGACGCGGTCGCTGACGTCGCCGGACGCGGTGAGCATCAGCACGCGCGTGGGCAGGCCGAGCTCGACCACCTTGCGGCAGACGTCGTCGCCGTGGACGAGGGGGAGGTCGCGGTCGAGAACGACCACGTCGTAGTCGTTGACGCCGATGCGTTCCAGGGCGGCCGCACCGTCGTACACGACGTCGACGGCCATGGCCTCCCGGCGCAGTCCGGTGGCCACCGCATCGGCGAGCAGTTGCTCGTCCTCGACGACGAGTACGCGCACGTCGCTTGTCCTTCCTCTGTCCACCCGCGTAGCGCGCCACAGGCGCGCACAGGCAGGGTGTTCGTGGGTGTGTGACCTCCATCCTGCCTTTTTCGGCCGTAAGTCGGCTGTAAGACGACCCCGCGCAGGAAGGACCGGGATGCTCGACCGGGAATGCGGGACTTTTTCGTCCGGTTGAGGTTTCCGTACGAAAGACCGGGGGGAGGACGGCTTTACACCCCGCGATCACGCTCTGCTTGTGCCGCACCACCATGCGGTACAGGCTGTCCGCTTTTCCGCAGAGCGGGCGTGGGTGTCCGGCACCGTCGCCGCCCGGCCAGGGTGGCGCTGGGCATCCACAGGAGACGTGATCGCCCCTTCCGAACGGCACACCCCCGTGCCAACGACCCACGACCCAGGACGAGGGGGCGCAGCATGGACGCATTCACCGCAGGACTTCTGCAGCGCATAAGGGCGACCGAGTCCGACCTGACCAGGGCTCGCGACGAGGGCGACGACTTCCTCGTCGAGGTGGAGCAGGGAGAACTCGACGACCTGCGCCGCCTCGCCGCCGACCACGGTGTGGAGGTCGGCGCGTACAGCGTCTGATCCAGCCCATACGCATGACAGCAGCCCCCGGCAGATCCAGTCCGGGGGCTGCTGCTTTTTTTGGGGCTCGGTTCGCCTCCGGGGCGCAGAAGCCTGTGTCGAGAGCCCGACCGTGCTCGACCCTTCGGGCCTCCGCGCGCTCGGGCTCTCGACACAGGCGCGCCCCTTCGCCTCACTCGCCGTAGGGCGCCCACTGCTGCTGTGGCTCTGGGGGACGCTGCTGTGGTGTTCCTAGTCGTGCCAGGCGCCCAAGGCGTCCAGGCGGGTCTGGAGGGCCTCGAAGAGGCCCGGTGGGGCCGCGATGGTCAGGTCGGGTGAGAGGGGCTCTCCGGGGCGGCCACCGGTCAGGGCGCCCGCCTCCCGGGCGATGACGTCGCCCGCCGCGTAGTCCCAGGCGTTCAGGCCGCGCTCGTAGTACGCGTCCAGGCGGCCCACGGCCACGTCGCAGAGGTCGATCGCGGCGGACCCACCGCGCCGGATGTCCCGGACGTGGGGGATCAGCTCGCGCAACACGCCGGCCTGCCTGGCCCGGCGCTCGGCGAGGTAGCCGAAGCCGGTGCCGACGAGGGCCAACTCCGGCTCCGGAGCGGGTCGCACGCGCGCGGGGCGGTCGTTCAGGAAGGCGCCCTCGCCGAGGACGGCCCGGAAGGTCTCGCCGCGCACCGGGGCGTGGACCACGCCCACGACCGTCTCGCCGTCCACCCGGGCGGCGATGGAGACAGCCCAACTGGGCAGTCCGTAGAGGTAGTTGACGGTGCCGTCGAGGGGGTCGATCACCCATTGGACGCCGCTGGTGCCCGTGACGCTGGCGCCCTCCTCGCCGAGCACGCCGTCGTGCGGCCTGCGCTCGGCCAGCAGGCCGGTGATCAGCTTCTCGGAGGCGATGTCCATCTCGGTGACGACGTCGACCGCGCTGGACTTGGTGGCGGCGACGCCCAGATCGGCGGGCCGGCCGTCGCGCAGGAAGTCGCCCGCGCGGCGGGCGGCGTCCAGGGCGATCTCCAGCAGTTCGGTCTTCAGGCCGTCCGGACGCTCGGGCTGGTCGGTCACGGTGCTCCTCACGCGTACGGGCTGTCGACGCCCGCGGCTGCGGGCTGCGGGGTCCTGGCCGGGCAGCAGCCGACCGGGCACAGGTTGTGGCTCGCGCCGAGCGCGCCGAGGGCGCAGGGGGTGACCGCGTCCTCGCCGCGCTCGACCGCCGCCCGCTCCAGGACCAGGTCGCGGATCGCGGCGGCGAACCGGGGATCGGCGCCCACGGTGGCGGAGCGGCGGACGGGCAGGCCCAGTTCCTCGCCCTTGGCCATGGCCTCGGTGTCGAGGTCGTACAGGACCTCCATGTGGTCCGAGACGAACCCGATGGGCGCCATCACGACGGCGGGGACGCCGGCCGCCTGCCGCTCCTCCAGGTGGTCGCAGATGTCCGGCTCCAGCCACGGGATGTGCGGGGCGCCGGAACGCGACTGGTAGACGAGTTGCCACGGGTGCTCGACGCCGGTCCGCTCGCGCACGGCGTCGGCGATGAGCCGCGAGACGTCCAGGTGCTCCGCGACGTACGCGCCGCCGTCCCCGTGCTCCTCGACCGGGCCGGAGGTGTCCGCCGAGGCGTTGGGGATGGAGTGCGTGCAGAAGGCGAGGTGGGCGCCGTCGCGGACGTCGTCGGGGAGGTCGGCGAGCGACTCCAGGACGCCGTCGATCATGGGCTCCAGGAAGCCGGGGTGGTTGAAGTAGTGCCGGATCTTGTCGATCCTCGGCAGCTCCAGGCCCTCGGCCTCCAGGGCGGCGAGCGAGTCGGCCAGGTTCTCCCGGTACTGGCGGCAGCCCGAGTACGAGGCGTACGCACTGGTGGCGAGGACCAGGATGCGGCGGCGGCCGTCGGCGACCATCTCACGCAGGGTGTCGGTCAGGTAGGGCGCCCAGTTGCGGTTGCCCCAGTAGAGCGGCAGGTCCAGGCCGTTCTCGGCGAAGTCCTTGCGGAGGGCGTCGAGCAGGGCGCGGTTCTGGTCGTTGATGGGGCTGACCCCGCCGAACAGGAAGTAGTGCTGCCCGACTTCCTTGAGGCGCTCCTTGGGGATGCCGCGACCCCGCGTCACGTTCTCCAGGAACGGGACCACGTCGTCCGGGCCTTCCGGGCCGCCGAAGGAGAGCAGGAGCAGGGCGTCGTAGGGGGTGGCGTCGTGCGCGTGTGGCATGTCTCCGATCCTGCCACCCGGCACCGACGGGCGGGATCTCGGCCCATCCCGAGAATGACTTAGGGTTACCTCACCCGTAAGCTGTATCGACTGAGTTCGCGCCTTACGAGGAACTCATCCCTCCGCTTCCCGGAACGACCGGAGCCCTCGTGCCCAGCCCCTACACCGCCCTGTTCGCCGTGCCCGGCACCAAGGGCTTCACCGCCGCGGGTCTCCTCGGCCGGATGCCGCTGTCCATGATGGGCATCGGCGTGGTCACGATGATCTCCCAGCTCACCGGGCGGTACGGCCTGGCCGGAGCGCTCTCGGCGACCATCGCGCTGTCCGCCGCCGTGCTCGGCCCGCAGATCTCCCGGCTGGTGGACCAGTACGGACAGCGGCGGGTGCTGCGCCCGGCGACCCTCGTGGCGCTGGCCGCCGCCGCGGGACTCCTGCTCGCCGCGCACTACGGCTGGCCGGACTGGGTGCTGTACCTCTGCTCGGCCGGCATCGGCTGTGTGCCGAGCCTCGGGGCGATGACCCGGGCGCGCTGGGCGGCGCTCTACCGGGACACCCCGCAACTGCACACCGCGTACTCCTTCGAGTCCGTCGTCGACGAGGTGTGCTTCATCTTCGGGCCGATCATCTCCATCGGGCTGTCCACGGCGTGGTTCCCGGAGGCCGGACCGCTGCTCGCCGCCTGCTTCCTGGCGGCCGGGGTCTTCTGGCTGACGGCCCAACGCGCCACCGAACCGGCGCCCCACCCGCGCGAGCGGGACGTCAAGGGGCGTTCGGCGCTGCGCTCGCCCGGACTGCAGGTCCTGGTGGCGACGTTCGTGGCCACGGGAGCGATCTTCGGAGCCGTCGACGTGGTCACCGTGGCCTTCGCCGAGGAGCGGGGCCACAAGGCCGCAGCGAGCGTGGTCCTGGCTCTCTACGCGGCCGGTTCCTGCGCCGCGGGCATCGTCTTCGGGCTGCTGTGCTTCTCCGGGGCGGCGGAACGTCGATGGCTGCTGGGCGTGTGCGGCATGGCCGTGAGTATGATCCCCCTCCTACTGGTCGGAAACTTGCCGTTCCTGGCCGTGGCGCTCTTCGTGGCGGGACTGTCCATCGCACCCACGATGATCACGACGATGTCCCTCATCGAAGAGCACGTACCACGCACGCAACTGACCGAGGGCATGACCTGGGTGGGCACCGGGCTCGCGGTCGGGGTCGCGCTCGGGTCCTCGGTCTCCGGCTGGGTGATCGACGCGGCCGGGGCGAAGGCGGGGTACGTGGTTCCGGCGGCCTCCGGAGCCGTCGCGGTCGCGGTCGGTTTTCTCGGGTACCGCCGGCTGCGCAGGCCGGCTCCAAGGCGGGGAGGGCCCCATGAGCACCACAGTGATCGGCAAGAGCGGCACGTGGCGTAACTGGGCGGGGAACGTCACCGCCCGCCCCGTACGGGAGGTCACCCCGGCCACCGTCGAGGAACTCGCCGCGGCGGTACGGCAGGCGGCCGAGGACGACCTCCGGGTGAAGGCCGTCGGGACGGGCCACTCCTTCACCGCGGCCGCCGCGACCGACGGCGTGCTGATCCGCCCTCAACTGCTGACGGGCATACGCAAGATCGACCGTGAGGCCATGACCGTCACGGTCGCCGCCGGCACCCCGCTGAAGCGGCTCAACCTGGCTCTCGCGCGCGAGGGGCTCTCGCTCACGAACATGGGCGACATCATGGAGCAGACGGTCTCGGGCGCGACCAGCACCGGCACCCACGGCACCGGCCGCGACTCGGCCTCGATCGCCGCCCAGATCCGGGGGCTCGAACTGGTCACCGCCGACGGGTCGGTGCTGACCTGTTCCGCGACGGAGAACCCCGACGTCTTCGCGGCCGCCCGCGTCGGCATCGGCGCCCTCGGCATCGTCACCGCGATCACCTTCGCCGTGGAGCCGATCTTCCTGCTCACGGCACGCGAGGAACCGATGCCGTTCGAGAGGGTGCTGGCCGAGTTCGACGAACTGCACGCCGAGAACGAGCACTTCGAGTTCTACTGGTTCCCGCACACCGGCAACACCAACACCAAGCGCAACAACCGCAGCGCGGGCCCCGAGAAGCCGGTGCCACAGCTGAACAGCTGGTTCGAGGACGAGTTCCTCTCCAACGGCGTCTTCCAGGTGGCCAACTGGGTGGGCCAGGCGGTCCCCGCCACCATCCCGACGATCGCGCAGATATCCAGCCGCGCCCTGTCCGCCCGGACCTACACCGACATCCCCTACAAGGTCTTCACCTCTCCGCGCCGAGTCCGGTTCGTGGAGATGGAGTTCGCCGTTCCGCGCGAGGCCGTGGTGGACACGCTGCGTGAACTCAAGGCGATGGTCGACCGTTCGAACCTGCGCGTCAGCTTCCCCGTGGAGGTGCGCACCGCGCCGGCCGACGACATCACGCTCTCCACCGCCTCCGGCCGCGAGAGCGCCTATGTCGCCGTGCACATGTTCAAGGGCACGCCCTATCAGGCGTACTTCACCGCCGCCGAGCGGATCTTCACCGCGCACGAGGGACGGCCGCACTGGGGCAAGGTGCACACGCGGGACACGGACTACTTCGCCAAGGTCTATCCCCGCTTCGGCGAGTTCACCGCGCTGCGTGACCGGCTCGACCCCGAACGGCGTTTCCAGAACGACTACTTGCGCCGGGTGCTCGGGGCGTAGTCGGTCGGGCGGTTCTGTTGATCATGTGAAGCACGTCCCTCCCGGGGTCACGAAAAGGTCTGTTCCGGCAGCGGATCGGCGTCCCTCATGAGAAGTTGAGCGGCGTGCCGATCCACGCAAGTGGCCCGAATGGAGTACTGTTGCGAGCCCTGGGTCCGGACTCCCGCCAGGGTGTCCGGGGCCTTCGAGGACCGCCGGGAGGGGGATCGTTGCACAGGGTGATGAGGTTCGTCACTTAGCGTTGCGAATTGATAACCGTGCCATAACGGCGGCCTCGGGCTCACGCCCGACACGCCGGGCAACTCGGCAAGGTTGTGGCAGGCTGCACCCGGGCAGGCCACACTCGACTAGCGGAAGCAGCGACGCACGTGACGTCGGCAGGCACCACCCGGGAGGTCCCCATGCCCGAACTGCGTGTCGTGGCCGTCTCCAATGACGGCACACGGCTGGTGCTGAAGGCTGCCGATTCCACGGAGTACACGCTGCCGATCGACGAACGGCTGCGTGCCGCCGTGCGCGGCGACCGTCCCCGCCTCGGCCAGATCGAGATCGAGGTGGAGAGCCATCTCCGTCCCCGTGACATCCAGGCGCGCATACGCGCGGGTGCCACGGCCGAGGAGGTCGCGCAGCTCGCCGGCATCCCCGTCGACCGGGTCCGCCGGTTCGAGGGCCCCGTCCTCGCCGAGCGTGCCTTCATGGCCGAGCGGGCGCGCAAGACCCCGGTCCGCCGCCCCGGCGAGAACGCCGCGGGGCCCCAGCTCGGCGAGGCCGTCCAGGAGCGGCTGCTGCTGCGCGGTGCCGAGAAGGACACCGTCCAGTGGGACTCGTGGCGCCGCGACGACGGCACCTGGGAAGTGCTGTTGGTGTACTGCGTCGCGGGTGAACCGCACTCGGCGAGCTGGACCTACGACCCGCCCCGGCGGCTCGTCCAGGCCGTCGACGACGAGGCGCGCTCGCTGATCGGCGAGTCCGACGACCTCGGGACGCCCGAGCCGAGCTTCCCGTTCGTGCCGAGGATCGCGCGGCTCCCCCGTGACCGCCCCCTGGACCGCCAGGCGGAACGTCCCGTCCTGCCCGCGCCGCCCGAGGCCGACGAGGACATGGTGAGCGAGCGCGACTCGCTCACCAGCATCCTGGAGGCCGTCCCCAGCTACCGGGGCGACCTGGTGGTGCCCGAACTGCCCTCCGCCGAACCGCAGGAGGAGTCCTCTTCCGTCGAGGAAGTGGCGGAGGAGGAGTCCGCGGCCCCCGCGGCCTCGGCCGGTTCCGCCTACGCGGACGTCCTCATGCCTCGGTCGGTCAACGGCCACCGCGACCGGCTCATCGGCGCCACCGACCGCCAGGCCGAGGCGGACGGTGTCCGACCGGGGCGGCGCGCGGCAGTGCCGAGCTGGGACGAGATCGTGTTCGGGACGAGACGCAAGAAGCAGGAGTAACGGCCCCACGACGGTGGGGAGTCGGAGCGGTCACTCGTTCCACTCCGTCCAGCGGATCCGTTTCTCTCGGGTGCAGGATCGGTCATTCATACGTGTGTGGGGCCCGCGTCGTTCAGACGCGGGCCCTCGCGCGTGCCGTCAGCGCCGGGTCACTGGGGGTCCGGCCCGGTGGCCACCGGGCGGTCGCCGTCCTGGGACCACTCCGACCACGAGCCCACGTACAGGGCCGCCGGGATACCCGCCACGGCCAGCGCCAGCACCTGGTGGGCGCCGGAGACGCCGGAGCCGCAGTACACGCCGACCTCGGAGTCGGCGGTCACGCCGAGTCCCTTGAAGCGGTCGGTCAGTTCGGCGGCGGTCCGGAAGCGGCCGGATTCGGCCACGTTCTCCGTGGTGGGGGCCGACACCGCGCCCGGGATGTGCCCGCCGACCGGGTCGATGGGTTCCACGTCGCCCCGGTAGCGTTCGGCGGCCCGTGCGTCCAGGAGCAGTCCGGTGCGGGCCAGCGCGGCGGCACCGTCCGCGTCGAGCAGCGGCAGCGTGCCGGGGACGGGCTCGAAGGTGCCGGGGGCGGGCTCCGGGATCTCGGCCGTCAGCACGCCGGTCCAGGCCGCCAGACCACCGTCCAGGACGCGCACGGAGGGGTGGCCGGCCCAGCGGAGCAGCCACCACGCGCGTGCGGCGGCCCAGTTGAGCCCGCCGTCGTACACGACGACGGGCCGGTCGGCCGAGACGCCGGCCGCGCGCATCGCCGCGCCGAAGGTGTCGGGGTCGGGCAGTGGATGGCGGCCGCCGGAACCCGCCGGACCGGCGAGTTCGGTGTCCAGGTCGACGAAGACGGCTCCCGGGATGTGGGCCTTCTCGTACTCGGGGCGCAGGTTCGGACCGCCCAACTGCCAGCGGACGTCCAGGATCACCGGCGGGCGGGCTCCCGCCAGTTCGTGTCCGAGGTCGGAGGCCGAGATGATGACGTTCATGCCCCCATCCTCGCGCACGGGGTGGCCGCCCGGCCCGGCTCCGGCTACTCTGCCCGCCGGGCGGTGCCGATCACCGGGTGTACGGGGTCGGGCACAAGCCGTACAACCGATGGACACCACACGGCAGCGGCGCGGACGACAGCCGGGACCGGCGAGCCGGGCATCCTCACGTACGTACGCGTCGACGGCGGTGCGGCGCGGGCCCGTGGCACTACGGGTGGTGCGAGCATCGGCACGGGGCGTGATCGCGCGTGGACGCGGTACACGCGTACCGAGGGCGACGGACACGGCCACCGCGAGGGGCCGAGGAGAGAGTGACGATGACCGAGGCACGGGGGTCGACCGGCCTGAACGGCGCGGTGTATCCACCGGGCACACCTTGCTGGGTGAGCCTGATGGTGCACGGGACGGCCACGACCCAGGAGTTCTACGGGGCCCTGTTCGGCTGGGAGTTCCAGCCCGGTCCCCAGCAGCTCGGCCCGTATGTGCGGGCACTGCTCGACGGGCACCAGGTGGCGGGGATCGGCCAGCTGCCGCCGGACCGTCATCTCCCCATCGCCTGGACGCCCTACTTCGCCTCGCCCGACGCGGACCGCACGGCGGAGACCGTGCGGCACTGTGGAGGCACCGTCGGCGTGGGCCCGTTGGACGCCGGTGACGCGGGCCGTCTGGTGATCGCCTCCGACCCCGCGGGCGCCGTCTTCGGCATCTGGCAGGCGGCGGAGCACCTCGGCGCGGACATCACCGGTGTCCCCGGCACGCCCGCCTGGGACGAACTCCTCACCGTCGACAGCTCACTGGTCGCCAAGTTCTACGAGACGGTGTTCGGCTACGAGGAGGAGCCGGTGGTCTCGGCCGACCTCGACTACGTGACCCTGCGCGTCGGGGGCCGCCCGGTGGCCGGCATCCATGGCGTCGGCGGCGCGCTCCCCCGTGACCGGGGTCCCCACTGGCTGACCTACTTCGAGGTGACGGACCCCGACGAGGCCGCCAACCGCGTCATCGAACTCGGCGGCCATGTCCTCGAACCGGCCCATGACACCCCTCACGGGCCGGTGGCGACCCTGGCCGACCCGGAGGGCGCGAAGTTCGCGGTGGTGCGCACGGAACACCGGACCGCCGACGGAGGCGTTCACACGGCCGAGTGAACGGGGGCGCGGACCCGCGTAGGGACCGGCGTCGCCATCGGCATCGGCATCGGTGCCTGTGTCGAGGTCAGACCGTCTCGACCGGCAGGACGTCCGGGGAGAGGGCGCCCGCGTGGGCCGTGGCCGCCGTCATCCGGCGGCGGTGGTGACGGCGGCAGAGGACCTCGTAGCCGATGTCGTCGGGCTGGTTGACGTCGCCGACGACGACCTGGGCGCCCTCGACGACCATCTGACCGCCTATGGTGCGGGCGTTGTGGGTGGCGCGGGCGCCGCACCAGCACAGGGCCTCGACCTGGAGGACCTCGACGCGGTCGGCCAGTTCGACGAGGCGCTGGGAGCCGGGGAAGAGCTTGGAACGGAAGTCGGTCGTGATGCCGAAGGCGTAGACGTCCAGGCCCAGGTCGTCCACGACGCGGGCGAGTTGGTCGATCTGCCCCGGGGCGAGGAACTGGGCCTCGTCGGCGATCACATAGTCCGCGCGGCGGCCCTGGGAGAGGTGGTCGACGAGGTAGGCGTAGAGGTCCTGGCCGTCCTCGACCTCGACGGCGTCCGTGACCAGGCCGAGCCGTGACGACAGCTTGCCCTCGCCGGCGCGGTCGTCACGCGTGAAGATCATGCCCTGCAGGCCGCGCGCCGAGCGGTTGTGCTCTATCTGGAGGGCCAGCGTGGACTTCCCGCAGTCCATGGTTCCGGAGAAGAACACCAGCTCGGGCATGTCGAGTTGAGCACCTTTCGGCGAGGAGGGCGGCGGGTCCGGCGGGAGGCGGGGTGAGCGGCGGCGGGGCCTCTCAGGAGCGTACTTCGAGGAGCGGGACCAGCTGTTCGACGGGGGTCATCGAACCGTGGTTGCCGACCATCGCCGACTCCTTGGGCTCCCGCTCGGAGGCGACGATCAGGACGTCGTCGTGAGCTGCCGCGACCACGTCCCCGATGCGCGCGTACACGCGTTCGTCGATGTGCGGGCCGAACCAGCCCGCCGCGACCGCCTCGTCGCGCGAGGCGATCCAGAACTGCTCGCCGAGCACCTCGCGCCAGCAGGTCAGGACGTCCGACTCGGCGCCCTGCACCGCGTACACGTGGCGGGCCCGGCCCTCGCCGCCCAGCAGGGCGACCCCGGCGCGCAGCTCCCAGTCCTCGTCGAAGTCGATGCGGTGCTGCTCGTCGAACGGGATGTCGATCATGCCGTGGTCGGCGGTGACGTACAGGGCGGTGCGCGGCGGCAGTTGCTCGGCCAGGCGCTGGACCAGCCGGTCGACGTGCATGAGCTGACCGCGCCAGGCGTCGGAGTCGACACCGAAGCGGTGCCCCGCGCCGTCCAGCTCGGAGTAGTAGGTGTAGATCAGGGCGCGGTCCCCGGCGGCCAGTTGCTCGGCGGCCAGGTCCATGCGGTCCTCACCGGAGAGGCGGCCGTGGAAGGTGCCGCCGCTCAGCGCGATCTGGGTGAGGGGCGTGTTCTGGAAGGCCGGGGAGGTGACCTGGGCGGTGTGTACGCCCGCCCGGTCGGCGAGCTGGAAGATCGTGGGGTACGGCTGCCACGCCTGCGGCGACGTCCACGGCTGCCAGCGGAGCTGGTTCATCAGCTCGCCGGTCCGCGGGTCGCGGACCGTGTAGCCGGGCAGACCGTGTGCGCCCGGGGGCAGGCCGGTGCCCACGGAGGCGAGGGAGGTCGCGGTGGTGGCGGGGTATCCGGCGGTGATGGGGCGGCCGGTGCCGCCGCGCGAGGAGGCGAGCAGCGCCGTCAGGTAGGGCGCCTCGTCGGGGTGTGCCTTCAGCTGCTCCCAGCCCAGGCCGTCGACCAGGAACACACAGGCCCGGTCGGCCGCCGTCAGTTCCGGTATCGAGGCGGTCGTGCCGGGGACCCCCATGCCCGCCGCGAGGGTGGGCAGGAGGTCTGCGAGCGAGCCGACGCCGTACTCGGGGACGGGGGCGGAGCCGAGGGCCAGGGGTTCCGGGTGGTCCCAGGTGGGCAGTGCCATCAGCGGGTGGTGTCCGCGGTCGCCTCGGAGAGGGACTGCGCGAAGGCGAGGGCCTGACGCACGGTCTCCGGGCCGTCCCCGGCCTCGCTGACGCGCAGGCTGAGGTCGTCCGCCGTCGAGCTGCCCGTGTACCCGTGGTCCGCCTCGCAGTTGGGGTCGCCGCAGGCGGCGGGCTCCAGGTCGATGCGGGAGACGGCTCCCCAGCCGATGGTCAGGACGACCTCGCGGGGCAGGGTGCCCGGGGTGTACGACTCGGGATTGGCGACGACCCGGCTGAGCACGACCGACGAGATGCGGCCGATCTTCACCGACTCGGTCGACGTCGTGGCGTACGGCGTGGGCGACGTGCTGTCGGCGGCCTGCTCGTCGGTGTGGCTCACGATGAAGCGGTTGCCCGTGAGGACGAGGACGGTGACGTGCCGCCGCACCTCGTTCGCGTCGAACGTCGTCTCCTGATGGACCAGGTACGACTTGATGGCCTCGCCGCCGACAGCGGCCTCCACCGCCTCGGCCACGAGAGCCGGGTAGTAGCCGCTGCGCTCGATCGCCGCACGCAGCCCCTGGGTCGTCGTACTGGTCTTGGCCATGACGTCCATCCTACGGTGGCGCACCGACTGCGAGGGACCGCTCTGCCGTCTCTGTTCTGTCGTGCACGGATCAATGCGCGGGCTCGCGCGCCGTCCGTACGGTGGCCGCGCGCCGCCTCCGGTGGGCCGGGAGCGGTGCGCTCAGTACACCGGGAGCGTCCGGGGGCCGAGGTCGTCGCGGGCGGGCGGGCGCGCGAGCCGGACGGTTGCGCCGAGCACACTGAGGCCCTGCGGGGCGACGACGACGGGCTCCAGGGAGACCGCCACGACCTCGGGGTGGTCGTCGACCAGTCGGGAGACCCGCAGCAACAGCTCCTCCAGTGCCTCGGTGTCGACGGGGGCCGAGCCCCTCCAGCCGAAGAGGAGGGGCGCCGTCCGGATCGATCGGACCAGTGCGGCCGCGTCCCGCTCGGTGGCCGGAATGAGGCGGTGCGCCATGTCCCCGAGCAACTGCGACGCTGGGCCGGCGAGCCCGAACGAGAGCACCGCTCCGGCCGCCGGGTCCACCACCGTCCGCACGATCGTGTCGACCCCGCGCGGAGCCATGCCCTGCACGACCGGGCGCAGTTCGTCGGGCCCTCCGAAGAGCTCCGTCAACTCCGCGTACGCCCGCCGCAGTTGCTCCTCGTCCGCCAGGTCGAGCCGTACGCCGCCCAGGTCGGCCCGGTGGCGCAGGTGCGGGGCGGTCGTCTTGAGCGCGACGGGATAGCCGATGAGCCGCGCCGCCTTCGCGGCCTCGTCGGGCGTCGGCGCGGGGCGGGCCTGCCGCAGGTGGATGCCGTACCGCGCGAGCAGCGCGCCCGTCTCCTCGGCCCCGAGGGTGAGCCCCTCGCCCCTGGCCAGCAGCGCGTCGATCTGCTCGGCTGCCCCCTTCTCGTCGATGTCCTCGTACTCGGGCACCCGTCCCGGCTCCGCCGCGTCCCGCCGCCACTGGGCGTAGTTCACGGCTTCGGAGAGCGCGCGGACGGCCCGCTCGGCGGCGGGGTAGGCGGGGATGAGCCGGGATCCGGCCGCCTCCGAAGAAGCTGCCGGCACAGGCTGCGCCCCCTCGACGGCCGGCCCCCTCGGCACACCGACGCCTGCCGCGCCGGTGCCTTCCGAACCTGCTCCTGCCACGGGGGTGCCCGGCAGACCCCGGCCCGGCGCACCGGCGCCCGGCGCACCCGGGTCGGCGGCGTCGGGGGCCGTCTCCGCGGCCCTCGGTGCGGTGCTCGTCGCGGCCGACAGCGCCTCCGCGAGGCCGCCCAGTTCGACGTGGACGACCAGCACCGGCTTCGACGGGTTCGCGGCGGCGGCCGACCGCAGCGCCTCCGCCAGGGCCGCGTCCCCCGGCGACGTCTCGCCCAGCGCGGGTATGGCCGTCACCACCACCGCGTCGCACGAGTCGTCGGCGAGGGCCCGCGACAACGCCGTGTGGAAGTCCCGCGCCGAGGCCCCGGTCGACAGGTCCAGCGGCGTCAGCGGTCGCAGCCCCTCGGAGAGACACGCGTCGTAGGTGAGCATCCCGAGCGACTCGGAGTTCCCCAGGATCGCCACCCGCGGCCCCGCCGGCAGCGGCTGCCGGGCCAGCAGCAGCCCCGCGTCGACCAGTTCCGTGATCGTCTCGACCCGGATCACCCCGGCCTGCCGCAGCAGCGCGGAGACGGTGGTGTGCGGCAGCCGGGTGGCGCGCACCGCGTGTCCCAGGGGCGCGGAACCATGGCGCGCCCCCTGCACCACCACGAGCGGTTTGACCAGCGCCGTGCGCCGGGCGAGGCGGGTGAACTTGCGCGGGTTGCCGATGGACTCCAGGTACATCAGGACGACATCGGTGTCCGGGTCCTCGTACCAGTACTGGAGGACGTCGTTCCCGGACACGTCCGCGCGGTTGCCGGACGAGACGAACGTGGAGACACCCGTGACGCCGGTGACCCCTCCCCCGCGCCGGTGCAGCCGGGAGAGCAGGGCGATCCCGATGGCGCCGGACTGGGCGAAGAGACCGATGCGCCCGGAACGCGGGGTCTCGGGGGCGAGCGAGGCATTGAGCCGTACGTCGGGGGCGGTGTTGATGATGCCGAAGGCGTTCGGCCCGATGATGCGCATGCCGTACGTGCGGGCCTGGCGCACCAGTTCGCGCTGGCGTTCGCGCCCGTCGGGCCCGCTCTCGGCGTATCCGGCGGACACGACCACGAGGCCCTGCACACCGTGTTCCCCGCACTCGGCGACGACCTCGGGGACGTGGGCGGCGGGGACGGCGATCACCGCGAGGTCGACGGGGCCCTCGATGTCGGTGACGGACCGGTGCGCGGGCACCCCGTCGAGTTCCTTCTCGCCCTCCCCGAGCGCCTTGTTCACCGCGTACAGCCGACCGGTGAAGCCCGCGCCCCGGAGGTTGGCGAGCACGCTGCGGCCCACTCCGCCCGGTGTGCGCCCGGCTCCGACGACCGCGACCGAGCCGGGGGCGAGCAGCCGCTGGACGGACCGGGCCTCGGCGCGCTGCTCCCGGGCGCGCTGGACGGCGAGGGAGCGGTCGGTCGGTTCGAGGTCGAACTCCAGCCGGACGACGCCGTCCTCGAAGCTGCGCTGCTGCTGGTACCCGGCGTCGGTGAACACCTTGATCATCTTACTGTTGGCCGGCAGCACCTCGGCGGCGAAGCGTCTGATGCCGCGCTCGCGGGCCACGGCGGCGATGTGTTCGAGCAGTGCGGAGGCGACACCGCGGCCCTGGTGGGCGTCCTGCACGAGGAAGGCGACCTCGGCCTCGTCGGCGGGGGCGGACGCGGGCATTCCGTCGGCGCCGATGCGGTCGTAGCGTACGGTGGCGATGAACTCGCCGCCGACGGTGGCGGCGAGCCCCACCCGGTCCACGAAGTCGTGGTGCGTGAAGCGGTGGACGTCCTTGGCGGACAGGCGAGGGTACGGCGCGAAGAAGCGGTAGTACTTCGACTCGTCCGAGACCTGCTCGTAGAAGCTGACGAGACGCTCGGCGTCATCAACGGTGATGGGCCTGATGCGTGCGGTGCCGCCGTCGCGCAGCACCACGTCGGCCTCCCAGTGGGCGGGGTACTCGTGCCGGTCCGACGAGGTCTGCATGGGCCCCAGAGTACGGCTCGCGTCCGACAACGGCGCGGGGCAGTCTGGGGAGGCACGACAGCAGCACAACACAAGCGCGACAGCCGGTTCGTGGTCAGGCCGTGGGCCCGTTCCGGTCGGTCGCCCCATATGGGAAACTGGTCTAGACAACCCGGTCTAGACCTCTCTGCAGCACCCGAGACACCTGAAGGGCAGCATCACATGGCTGAGCGCCGCGTCAACGTCGGCTGGGCCGAGGGCCTCCACGCCCGACCCGCATCCATCTTCGTCCGGGCCACCACGGCCTCCGGTATCCCCGTGACGATCGCCAAGGCCGACGGCAACCCCGTCAACGCGGCCTCCATGCTCGCGGTCCTGGGCCTCGGCGCCCAGGGCGGCGAGGAGATCGTGCTCGCCTCCGACGCCGAGGGCGCGGACGTCGCGCTCGACCGTCTGGCGAAGCTCGTCGCCGAGGGGCTCGAAGAACTCCCCGAGACGGTCTGAGCGACCGGGTAACCGCAGCGGAAAGGCCTGAAAAAGCCGCCCCGCGCACACACCGAAGGGCTCGTCCGATTTATCGGGCGGGCCCTTCGTATTTACGTCCGGTTTCCGTTCCGCGGGCAGCAGGAAAAATGCCCCTCGGAATTCTTCCCTCTTTGTATACGGCGCCCGTGTTAATGCCGCAGGCTCGGCATGTTTACGGGGTGTTGCGAAGTCCTCACACGGTCGGGGCGCTCCGCACCGCCGGACCCGGCCGGAAATCGGAGCCGGTGCGCGGCCGTGGCGCGCTCGGTGTGCAGGGACGTGATCGCCCGGGCCCGGTCGCTGTCGCCGCGCGCGACCGCGTCCACGATGCCGCCGTGCTCCGCCCAGGACTCCCCGGGGTCGGAGGGCGCCTCGACCGCGTACATCCAGGCGATCTTGTGCCGCAGCTGGGCGAGTGTCGAGGTCAGGGCGGGGCTGCCGGAGGCCTGTGCGAGCGTCTCGTGGAACCAGCCGCCCAGGGAGCGCAGATCCTCGCTGTTGCCCCTCCTGGCCCGCTCCTGGCCCAGCCTGACCAGACCCCGCAACACCTTGAGGTGCGCCTCCGTACGGCGCTGCGCGGCCCGGGCGGCGCCCAGGGGCTCCAGCAGCATGCGCATCTCCAGCAGGTCGGCGGCCTCCTGCTCGGTCGGCTCGGCGACGCACGCGCCCGCGTGCCGGCGGGTCACCACGAAGCCCTCGGCCTCCAGCGTGCGCAGCGCCTCGCGCACGGGCACCCGGCTGACGCCGTAGCGGCGGGCGAGCAGTTCCTCGGTGAGCCGGCTGCCGCGCTCGTAGACACCCGCGACGATGTCATCACGGATCGCCGTGCATACCGAGTGCGCCGGAATACGCATGACCGACCTCCGCCTTAATCCCCGTGAAACGTCGATGATTGACGTGTGTTCCAGCGACTCTATTGCAGCGGAGCGGAATTTCCGATGGCGGACCGGAATCCAGGGATATTTTTTGGACAGGAGGTACGTCACAAGGTGGTTCGTAGAACGAGGAAAGCCCCGGCTCGGTGAGCCGGGGCCTCCTGGAAGCGTGGGTGCGCGTCAGACGTTCACGCCGTGCGAGCGCAGGTACGCGGCGGGGTCGATGTCCGAGCCGTACTCGGCCGTCGTCCGGGCCTCGAAGTGCAGATGGGCCCCGGTGACGTTGCCGGTGGCCCCGGAGAGGCCTATCTGCTGGCCGGGGGTGACCGTCTGGCCGACGGAGACGCCGATGGACGACAGGTGGCCGTACTGGGTGTACGTGCCGTCGTTCATCTTGATGACGATGTTGTTGCCGTAGGCACCGCCCCAGCCCGCCTCGACGACCGTGCCGGAGCCGACCGCGTGGACGGCCGTGCCGGACGCGGCGTGGAAGTCGACACCGGTGTGGCTGCCGGAGGACCAGACCGCACCGCCGGCCTTGTAGCCGGTGGAGATGTAGGAGCCGCTGATGGGGGCGACGTAGGCGTTGAGGCGCTCGCGCTCGGCCGCGCGGGCGGCACGGGCCTTGATCTCCTCGCGCTCCTTGGCGGCGGCACGTTCCTGCTCGGCCTTCTCGGCGGCGGCCTTCCTGGCCTCCTCCTGCGCCTTCTTCTTGACAGCGGCCACCTCGGCAGCCTGCTGCTGGGCCACGGCCTGGGCGTCGACCTGGTCGGCGACCGTGTCGCCGAGAGTGATGATCTGGTTCAGGCCGGTCTGCTCGACGGCGGGCTCCTCCGCGGCGAGCGCGGGGCCGGCGAGGGTGCCGAGGACACCGGTGGTGGTGAGAGCGGCTACGCCCACGTTCCTCGTGGTCGTGCGCTGCACACGGCCGGGACGGCGGTGCTTGCCGGGGGCGCGGGTGAACGCCATGAAGTGGCTGATCCTTTCCTTCCTTCTCGCCTACCGGGTTAGCTGACGGGTTCGGAGCAGGAAGGTCTCCTACGGCTACCCCTCGTTTCGCGTCGCTCCGCGAAGGGCACCCGATTCACCCCAGGGACTTCGGTGGGTCCCCGGCTCCCCTGGCTCGCGCCATGGGGACTCGGCGATGACTGTCCGGTGCCGCGGATGCGGCGAACTTCTGACGAACAGCCGGACTGACGCTAAGTGGGCCGTCTTCGAAATAACAAACGGATCACAGGATTTGTTAACTACGCCACAGGTCAGACACGCAACCTCCGCCACCAATACGGACAAACATGGGCCCTGGTGACTCTTCCGTCACCAGGGCCCCACTGACACGCGTCCGTACGGTCGTTCCCCTACTCGGCCGGGACGACGGTCACTTCGCCGATCCCGAGGGCCCTGACCGGCTCCTCGATCTGCGCGGCGTCCCCGACGAGGACGGTCACCAGACGGTCCACCGGGAAGGCGCTCACGGCCGCCGCGGTGGCCTCCACGGTGCCGGTGGCGGCGAGTTGGCGGTACAGCGTCGACTGGTAGTCGTCCGGCAGGTACTGCTCGACCTGGTCGGCCAGCGTGCTCGCCACGGCCGCGGCCGTCTCGAACTTGAGCGGGGCGACCCCGACGAGGTTCTGCACGGCGACATCACGCTCGGCGTCGGTCAGGCCCTCGGCGGCGAGGGTGCGCAGCACCGTCCACAGATCGTCCAGCGCCGGCCCGGTGTTGGGGGTGTCGACGGAGCCGCTGATGGCGAGCATCGCGACGCCCGAACCGTCGGGCGCGGCCCGCAGCACCTGGCCGAACGCCCGCACGCCGTAGGTGTAGCCCTTCTCCTCGCGCAGGACGCGGTCCAGACGGGAGGTGAGGGTGCCGCCGAGGCAGTAGGTGCCGAGCACCTGGGCCGGCCACACCCGGTCGTGCCGGTCGGCGCCCACGCGGCCGATGAGCAACTGGGTCTGCACGGAACCGGGACGGTCCACGATGATCACGCGCCCGGTGTCGTCGGCGCTCACCGACGGCACGGGCCGCGGGGCAGCCGGGGAGCCGGTCCAGGCGCCCAGGGTGTCGCCGAGCAGCGCGTCGAGGTCGACCCCCGTGAGGTCGCCCACGACCACGGCGGTGGCCGTCGCGGGGCGTACGTGCCGCTCGTAGAAGGCGCGCACGGCCGCGGAGTCGATGCCCTCGACGGTCTCCTCGGTGCCCTGGCGGGGCCGCGACATCCGGGAGGTGGCCGGGAACAGCTGCTTGGAGAGCTCCTTGGCGGCCCGGCGGCCCGGGTTGGCGGTCTCGTGCGGGATCTCGTCGAGCCGGTTGGCCACCAGCCGCTCGATCTCGCCGTCCTCGAACGCGGGGGCCCGCAGGGCGTCGGCGAGCAGACCGAGGGCCTTCTCCAGCCGCGACACCGGCACTTCGAGGGACAGGCGTACGCCGGGGTGGTCGGCGTGCGAGTCGAGGGTGGCGCCGCACCGCTCCAGCTCGGCGGCGAACTCCTCGGCCGTGTGCTTGTCGGTGCCCTCGGAGAAGGCCCTGGTCATGATGGTGGCGACACCCTCGATGCCGGCGGGCTCGGCGTCCAGGGGCGCGTCGAGGAGCACCTCGACGGCGACGACCTGCTGGCCGGGGCGGTGGCAGCGCAGCACGGTCATGCCGTTGTCCAGGGTGCCGCGCTCGGGCGCCGGGAACGCCCAGGGCCTGGCCTCGCCGGCCTGGGGCTGCGGGTGGAATTCCATGGTCGCGAGCTCGGTCACTTCGCCGACTCCTCGGTCTCGTCGGTGGTTCCGGCGGCCTCGGCCGCGGCGGTCTCCTCTTGGGCGCCCTCTTCGGCGTCCTCCTCGCCGGCGACGGGCTCGTAGACGAGCACCGCGCGGTTGTCGGGCCTCAGGCGCGCCTTGGCGATCTCCTGGACCTCGTCGGCCGTCACCTCCAGGACCCGGTCGACGGCCGTCAGGGCGAGCTTGGGGTCACCGAACAGGACCGCGTACCGGCACAGTTCGTCGGCGCGGCCCGCGACCGTGCCGAGCCGGTCCAGCCACTCACGCTCCAACTGGGCCTGGGCGCGCTCCATCTCCTCGGCCGTGGGGCCCTCGGCGGCGAACCGGGCGAGCTCCTCGTCGACGGCGGCCTCGATGACGGGCACCTCGACGTCGCCGGAGGTCTTCACGTCCAGCCACGCCATGGAGGGCGCGCCGGCCAGCCGCAGCAGGCCGAAGCCCGCCGTCACGGCCGTACGGTCGCGGCGGACGAGCCGGTTGTAGAGGCGGGAGGACTCGCCGCCGCCGAGGATGGTCAGCGCCAGGTCGGCCGCGTCGCACGCGCGCGTGCCGTCCTCCGGCAGCCGGTAGGCGGCCATCAACGCGCGGGCGGGCACGTTCTCCTCGACGACCTCGCGCATCTGCGCGCCCATGACGTCGGGCAGTGCGCCGTCGCGGGGCGCGGGCTTGCCGTCGTAGGAGGGGATGGAGCCGAAGTACTTCTCGACCCAGGCGAGGGTCTGCTCCGGGTCGATGTCGCCGACGATCGACAGGACGGCGTTGTTGGGCGCGTAGTACGTCCTGAAGAACTGCTGGGCGTCCTCCAGGCTGGCCGCCTCCAGGTCGTCCATCGAGCCGATCGGCGTGTGCCGGTAGGGGTGGCCCACCGGGTAGGCCAGGCGGAAGATCTTCTCGAAGGCGGTGCCGTAGGGCACGTTGTCGTACCGCTGGCGGCGCTCGTTCTTGACGACGGCCCGCTGGTTGTCCAGGTTCTTCTGGTCGAGCGCGAGCAGCAGGCTGCCCATGCGGTCGGCCTCCAGCCACAGCGCGAGCTCCAGCTGGTGGGTGGGCATGGTCTCGAAGTAGTTGGTGCGCTCCCAGCTGGTGGTGCCGTTCAGCGAACCGCCCGCGCCCTGGACCAGCTCGAAGTGGCCGTTGTCCTTGACCTGGCCCGAGCCCTGGAACATCAGGTGCTCGAAGAGGTGGGCGAGGCCCGTGCGGCCCTCGACCTCGTGGCGCGAACCGACGTCGTACCAGAGGCACACCGCCGCGACCGGGGTCAGGTGGTCCTCGGAGAGCACCACGCGCAGGCCGTTGGCCAGGCGGTGCTCCCTCACTGTCAGGCCTTCGGAGCCGGCCTCGGCTGTGGCCGTGTGACCCATGGGCGGTACGTCCCTTCGATCGCTGTGCTGTGGTCGCGGAATCCGTGGTCCGTCCGTCGTGGAACCGTCGTGGAAACCGCTGTTTTCCTGCCGGTCCTGCCACTGTATGCAAGCGCGCGGACGCCTGGAGAAGTTCCCGGGGCTCGTACGCCGAGAGCGAGACGGGGGTTGCCGCCGACGGTCACTGGTTAAAGTCGGCGCACGCTGTTGACGCGGCGGCCCGGGAGGGCGTGCCCGGCGGTCGGCGCCGGGTCGTGTCGGGCTTGTCAGTGCGGCAGTCCACAATGGTGCGCGTCAGATCCCGTTCACCTCCCGGTGGGAGTGAGCTGGAGACGTGAGCGCCCCGTAGGTGAGCGACCAGAAAAAGAGGAGCCGGCAGCGATGGCCCGCCGCAGCACGAAGACCCCGCCGCCCGACGACGCGTTCGAGGAGCGGATCCTCGACATCGACGTCGTCGACGAGATGCAGGGCTCCTTCCTGGAGTACGCGTACTCGGTCATCTACTCCCGAGCCCTGCCCGACGCCCGCGACGGCCTGAAGCCCGTGCACCGCCGGATCGTCTACCAGATGAACGAGATGGGCCTGCGCCCCGACCGCGGCTATGTGAAGTGCGCCCGCGTCGTCGGCGAGGTCATGGGTAAGTTGCACCCGCACGGCGACTCGTCGATCTACGACGCCCTGGTGCGCCTCGCCCAGCCCTTCTCCATGCGGCTCCCCCTGGTCGACGGCCACGGCAACTTCGGCTCCCTGGGCAACGACGACCCGCCGGCCGCCATGCGGTACACCGAGTGCCGGATGGCCGACGCGACGAGCCTGATGACGGAGTCGATCGACGAGAACACGGTCGACTTCGCGCCGAACTACGACGGCCAGGAGCAGGAGCCGGTGGCGCTGCCCGCCGCCTTCCCGAACCTGCTGGTCAACGGCGCGTCCGGCATCGCCGTCGGAATGGCGACCAACATGCCGCCGCACAACCTGGGCGAGGTCATCGCGGCCGCCCGCCACCTGATCAGGTATCCCAACGCCGACCTGGACACGCTGATGAAGCACGTCCCGGGCCCCGACCTGCCGACGGGCGGCCGGATCGTCGGTCTCACCGGCATCAGGGACGCGTACGCGACGGGCCGCGGCACCTTCAAGATCCGCGCCACGGTGACGGTGGACAACGTGACGGCCCGCCGCAAGGGCCTGATCGTCACCGAACTGCCGTTCACCGTCGGCCCGGAGAAGGTGATCGCCAAGATCAAGGACCTGGTCGGCGCGAAGAAGCTGCAGGGCATCGCCGACGTCAAGGACCTCACCGACCGCGCCCACGGCCTGCGCCTGGTCATCGAGATCAAGAACGGCTTCGTGCCGGAGGCCGTCCTGGAGCAGTTGTACAAGCTCACGCCGATGGAGGAGTCCTTCGGCATCAACAACGTGGCCCTGGTCGACGGCCAGCCCCTCACCCTGGGCCTGAAGGAGCTGCTGGAGGTCTACCTCGACCACCGTTTCGAGGTCGTCCGGCGCCGCTCGGAGTTCCGTCGTGGCAAGAAGCGCGACCGGCTCCACCTGGTCGAGGGTCTGCTCACCGCGCTGGTGGACATCGACGAGGTCATCCGTCTGATCCGCTCCAGCGACAACTCCGCGCAGGCGAAGGAGCGCCTGATGGAGCGCTTCTCGCTGTCGGACGTCCAGACGCAGTACATCCTCGACACGCCGCTGCGCCGCCTCACCCGGTTCGACCGCATCGAGCTGGAGTCCGAGAAGGACAGGCTCAACGCCGAGATCGCCGAGCTGACCCGGATCCTGGAGTCGGACGCGGAGCTGCGCAAGCTGGTCTCCGGTGAACTGGCCTCGGTGGCGAAGAAGTTCGGCACCGAGCGCCGTACGGTGCTGATGGAGTCCTCCGGCACCGCGGTGGCCGCGGTGCCGCTCCAGGTCGCGGACGACCCGTGCCGGGTGCTGCTGTCGTCGACGGGGCTGCTGGCCCGTACGGCCAACGGCGAGCCCTTCACGGCGGACGAGGACGCCAAGCGCGTCAAGCACGACGTCATCGTCTCCGCGGTCCCCGCGACGGCGCGGGGCGAGGTGGGCGCGGTGACCTCGACCGGCCGCCTGCTCCGCCTGAACGTGGTCGATCTGCCGCAGCTGCCGGACACGGCGGCGGCCCCCAACCTCTCGGGCGGCGCCCCGCTCGCGGAGTTCCTCTCCCTCGAGGACGGCGAGACGGTCATCTGTCTGATGACGCTCGACGAGTCGTCGCCGGGGCTGGCCATCGGCACCGAGCAGGGTGTCGTCAAGCGAGTGGTCCCCGACTACCCGTCCAACAAGGGGGAGTTGGAGGTCATCACGCTCAAGGAGGGCGACCGGATCGTCGGCGCGGTCGAGCTGCGCACCGGCGAGGAGGACCTGGTCTTCATCACGGACGACGCGCAGTTGCTGCGCTACCAGGCCGCCCAGGTCCGCCCGCAGGGCCGCCCGGCCGGGGGTATGGCGGGCATCAAGCTCACCGAGGGCGCGAAGGTCATCTCCTTCACGGCCGTCGACCCGGCCGTGGACGCGGTGGTGTTCACCGTCGCCGGTTCCCGGGGCACCCTGGACGACTCCGTCCAGACCACGGCCAAGCTGACCCCGTTCGACCAGTACCCCCGCAAGGGCCGCGCCACGGGCGGTGTGCGCTGCCAGCGGTTCCTCAAGGGCGAGGACTGCCTGTCCGTCGCCTGGGCGGGACCCGCCCCGGCCCGCGCCGCGCAGAAGAACGGCGCCCCGGCGGACCTCCCGGAGATGGACCCGCGCCGCGACGGCTCGGGTGTGTCCCTGGGCAAGACGGTGTCGTCGGTGGCGGGGCCGGTGTGAGCCCCGGCCTTCAGACGCGGTCGGCGTCGTAGTCGTAGTCGTAGGAGACCTCGGGTTCGTCGGCCTCGGTCTGCCGGACATAGCGCAGGACGCCCCACATGCCGTGCTCGTCGGCGTGCGGGGCGTCCTTCTCGCTCCTGCACGCGTCCAGCTCCTTGGTCAGGGCCGGGACGTCGATGCCCGACCCGATGAGGACGAGCTGGGTGAGGCGGGCGGCTTCGCCGGGCGGCCAGGGCTCGGGGCAGAACCGCAGAAAGCGGCCGACGGCGTGCACGGCGTAGCGGTTGCGGGGGTCGTACGGCCCGAAGTCGACGTACCCCTTGATGCGGTAGAGCCCCTCGGCCCTCCCGTCCAGGAACTCCATCAGCCGCCGGGGATCCATCGGCACGTCGGAGACGAAGGAGACGCTGTCGTAGCCGGTGTGCAGATGCCCGGCATGATCCGTGTACTCCTCCCCGGGCTCGTCGTGGCGGTGGAGGTCGTCGAAGGAGAGCTGGCCGACGCGCTCCTCGGAGGGCCTGCAGTCGAACAGGAAGTCGGGGTCGATCCGCCCGTAGGTGGCGGGCACGACCGCCGCGCGGTCGCTGAGCGAGCGGACGAGCGACAGGACTCCCGCCCCGTCCTCGGCCCGGTCGAGCTTGTTGACGACCACCAGGTCGGCGATGGCGAGATGGCGGTCGATCTCGGGATGCAGCTGCCGGGTCCGATCGAACTCGGCCGCGTCGACGACCTCGACCAGCCCGCCGTACACCACCCTGGGGTTCTCGCTGGCGAGCACCATCCGCACGAGTTCCTGCGGCTCGGCGAGCCCGCTCGCCTCGATGACGATGACGTCGATCCCGGCGGCGGGATCGGCGAGCCGCTCCAGATAGCGGTCCAGCTCCTCGACGTCGACGGCACAGCACAGACACCCGTTGCCCAGCGACACGGTGGAGTCCCCGAGCGCGCCGGCCACGGCCATGGCGTCGATCTCGATCGCGCCGAAGTCGTTGACCACGGCGCCGATCCGGCTGCCGCCACTGCGGTGGAGCAGGTGGTTCAGCAGGGTCGTCTTGCCGGATCCGAGGAACCCGGCGAGGACTACGACGGGGATCGGCGGCACCTGCCGCGGACTCGACCCCGGACCCCGGCTCGACGACTGGCTCAACACGCGCCCTCTCCCAGACCGTTGCTCTCATGTGCCGCTCGCATGCCGCACCAGGATACGAGTGGTGCCGCACACCCCCCGAGAGATTGTCAGCGGCGCCCGTGGGGCACACGATGGGCATGGCGCCGGGTCGCGCGACCCACGCATCCTTCCGTGCGCCTCCTCTCCGCCTCCCGGTGGACGAGCGCCTCTCGGGACACTGGGAGACGGCAAGCGCCGCCCACCGCTCGCCGGTCCCCAACCTGTCGACCCACACCCGACGACCGGCGGACGGCCGCCTGAATCGGGGATTGACATGGCCACACAGAATCATGGGGCGCGGGGACTCGGCCCCGCCGCGGCAGCGGGTCTCGCCTTCGCGGTGGGGGCGCTGGGCGCGTTCGCCGTGGAGCGGCGCATCAGCACCCTGCTTCGGCGCCTGGAACGGCTGGAACGCGAGACGGAACAGCGCGCGGCACTGATCGCCTACCAGCGGCACAACTTCGAGCTGGTCATGAAGGCGGCCGCGGACCCGACCCTGCTGCCCGTCCTGAACGCCTACGAGGAGGACCTGTCCACGGACCGGCAACGGCAGTACCTCTTCGCCAACCTCCTCTACACCCACGTCCTTCAGGGTTACCGGGTCGGCGTCTTCAGCCGGGCCGAGTTGTACGGGCACCTCCGCGGCATCTTTCAGAGCACGCTGATGCGCGACTACTGGGCCGCCACGCGCCACCACCGGTCGAGCCTGAAGGAGGGTTCGGAGGAGTCGGAGATCGGCAGGATGGTCGACACCCTGATCAACGACCTCGAGGAAGCGAGCACGGACGAGTGGTGGGTCGTGGGCGAACCTCCCGCCGAGTGAAGCCCTTCACCCCGCACGGCGCTCGACTCGTACGGCGCGACCCCTGCCCCACGCTTCACTCCATCGCGCCTTCGATGCATGCGCATCAACCGGGCTCATGGGGCAAAATTAGCCCGCTCGTATCACTACTCATGACCCAAGGATCGAACCCGTTGAAAATCGTGCGCCGCATCGGTGCCTCGCCCCGCGAGAGGGGCAGCGCCGCGGGGCAGACGTGCCCAGACATCTTCGAACTGCAAGACGGCAACTTCGCAGTGATCGGGACAGATCGGACAGAGAAACTCGACCCCGAGCTTCCTGCCGACGCCTCGCGCGCTGACTACGAGAGGATCGTGGTCATCAGCCGCGAGACTCTCATCCGGGCAAAGTCGGACATCCCCGACGCCTGATCCTGAACGGGGGCTCGCCTGCACTACAGCGCGGGCCCCTCGCGTCGCCGTCCCGCACCGCCGCACCGCGTCACCGAGCCGCGCTCCCACCCCTCCTTCGGCCCAGCCGGAGTCCGGTCGCGGGGAAGTCAGGTTAGGCTCACCTCTGTGAGTACGTGCACATCCGCGTCCCGACACCTCGACGAGCCTCTCGCGGGGACCGCCGCCACGGCGAGGACATGGCTGCTGCTGGAACAGCCGGGCCCCTGGGGCGTCAAGGCGCTCACCTCGAGCCATCTCGACCCCGCGCTCGGCCGCGCCCTCGAAGCCGCGACGGAGGGCACCGGCGTACGCGTGGCGCTCATCCGGCGCCCCGGCCGCCACGCGGACTGCCGCGAGGTCCACGAGCGCCAGGTGTACGTGGCCCACACCGCTCCCGGGAACGTCTGGCTGCACAGCGCCACGACGTCCGACCCCGAGCGGCTGCTCGACCTCGATCTCGCCGCGCTCGGCAGGGGCGATCACCACACCTTCGGGACCGTGCTGGGCGGGCGGCCCCACACCGGTGACCCTCTCGCACTCGTCTGCACCAACGGCAAGCGCGACCGCTGCTGCGCGCTGCTCGGCCGCCCGCTCGCCGCCGAGCTCGCCGCCTCCGGGGTAGAGGGCACCTGGGAAGTCACCCATCTGGGTGGTCACCGCTTCTCCCCGACCCTGCTCGTGCTGCCCTTCGGCTACGTGTACGGCCGCGCCGAGGCCCATCACGTCAAGGAGGTCCTCCAAGGCGTCCGGGAGGGCAGGGTCGTCACCGAGGGATGCCGCGGAAACTCCGCCTGGGAACGCCCCGGGCAGGCCGCCGAGCTGGCGGTGCGCACGGAGTACGGCGAGGACACCGTCGGCGCCCTGACGGTCGTCCGCACGGACGGCACGGCTCCCCACTGGGACGTCGTCGTCGCCCACACCGACGGCCGCCGCTGGACCGTCACCGTCGCCCAGGGCACCGCCGGGCCACCCCGCCAGGAAAGCTGCGGCTCCCCGCTGGGCTCCCCCACGAGGATGGACGTACTGGCCGTACGCGAACTGACACCCGCGAGCGTCATGTAGCCGACCACGCGATCCCGCCGCCGTCGCGCAAACACCCGGTGGGTGAGATGCGCGCCACACCCCACTACGGCTGGACCACCCCGTCCACGTACCGTCATGGGTATGAGCCCCACTCCCCCCGCACGCCGCCTGCGTCTCGGTATGCCGCGGCGGGTGTTCTCGCAGGTCCTGCTGATGCAGGTGGCGATCGCCGCCGGTGTCGCCGTCCTCGCGACCGGGCTGTTCCTCGCACCGCTCAGCGAACAACTGGACGACCAGGCGATGCGCCGGGCCCTCGCCATAGCGCAGACCACGGCGGCCCAGCCGCAGATCGCGGAGGACCTGGTCTCCACGAAACCGTCGCTGGACGGCCCCGTGCAGGTCGAGGCGGAGCGGATCCGGAAGGCCAGCGGGGCCGAGTACGTGGTCGTGATGGACCGCGAGGGGGTGCGCTGGTCGCACCCCGACCCGGCGGAGATCGGCGGGCTCGTCTCCACCGACCCACGCCGCGCCCTCGCCGGCGACGAGGTCATGGAGATCGACTCGGGGACCCTCGGACGCTCGGCCCGGGGCAAGGTGCCGCTGCGCGACACCGACGGGACGATCGTCGGCGCGGTCTCGGTGGGGATCGAGTACGACAATGTGCGCGCCCGGTTGATCCACGCGATCCCCGGGCTCCTGGCGTACGCCGGTGGGGCCATGGCGGTCGGGGCGCTCGCCGCGTATCTGATCTCCCGGCGGGTTCATCGCCAGACGCGTGACCTGGCCTTCTCCGACATCGCGGGGCTGTTGGCGGAGCGCGAGGCCATGCTGCACGGCATCCGCGAGGGCGTGGTCGCGCTGGACCGCGCCGGGCGCGTGCGCCTCCTCAACGACGAGGCACGGCGTCTGCTCGGCATCGGTGACGAGGCGCTCGGCAGGTCGCTCGACGACGCGCTCGGCCCCGGCCGTACGACCGATGTACTGGCCGGCCGCGTCACGGGCACCGACCTGCTGACCGTGCGCGGCCACCGCGTGCTGGTCGCCAACCGCATGCCCACGGACGACGGGGGCGCCGTCGCCACCCTCCGCGACCGCACCGAGTTGGAACAGCTGGGCCGTGAACTGGACTCCACGCGCGGCCTGACGGACGCCCTGCGCGCCCAGGACCACGAGCACGCCAACCGGATGCACACCCTCCTCGGCCTGCTCGAACTGGAGATGTACGACGAGGCCGTGGAGTTCGTCGGCGAGGTGGTCGGCGACCACCGGGCGACCGCCGAGCAGGTCACCGAGAAGATCCACGATCCCCTGCTCGCCGCGGTGCTGGTCGGCAAGGCGACCGTCGCTGCCGAGCGCGGAGTGGCCCTTTCGCTCGCGGGCGGCACACTGCTGCCGGACCGGCTGATCGACCCCCGGGGCCTGGTCACCGTCGTCGGCAACCTCGTCGACAACGCCCTGGACGCCGTCGCGGGCACCCCGCACGCGCGCGTGGAGGTCGAGCTGCGCGCCGAGGGCCGTACGGCGATCCTCCGGGTACGGGACACGGGCCCCGGAGTCCCGCCCGACAAACGGGAGCTGATCTTCACGGACGGCTGGTCCACCAAGACGCGCCCGGCCCACCGCGAACGCGGCATCGGGCTCTCCCTGGTGCGCCGGCTCGCCGAGCGGCAGGGAGGCAGCGCCCGGGTCGGTGAGGCGGCGGGCGGGGGCGCGGAGTTCACCGTCGTCCTGCCCGACGCACTCGCCGAACCGGGCCCGCAGCGGGAAACCGAAGCCGCCGTCACTGTCGCCGACAAGGAGTCGCGATGATCGAGGTCCTGATCGTGGACGACGACGTCAGAGTCGCCCGCGTCAACGCCGCCTATGTGGAGAAGGTCGCCGGTTTCCACGTCGCCGGTGTGGCCCACAACGCGGCGGAGGCGCTGCACCTGTTGGAGACGTCGCCCCACGTGGACCTGGTCCTCCTGGACCACTACCTGCCGGACGAGACGGGCCTCGTGGTCGTCCAGGAGATGCGCCGGCGGGGTCATGAGACCGACGTCATCATGGTGACGGCCGCCCGCGACGTCTCGACCGTCCAGGCCGCGATGCGCCAGGGCGCGCTCCAGTACCTGGTGAAGCCGTTCGCGTTCGCCGGGCTGCGGGCGAAGCTGGAGGCCTACGCGGAGCTGCGGCGCACCCTGGACGGCGGCGGTGAGGCCGAACAGGCCGAGGTCGACCGGATCTTCGGCGCACTCTCGGCGGGCGGCGAACCGGACCTGCCCAAGGGGCACTCCCCCACCACCACCGAACTCGTGCGCCGTGCCCTGATGACCGCCGAGGGCGCGCTGTCCGCCCAGGAGATCGCCGAGCGGACGGGCCTGAGCCGTCAGACCGCCCAGCGCTATCTGAAGCTCCTGGAACGCACGGGACGGGCCCGGCTGACCCTCAAGTACGGCGACGCGGGCCGCCCGGAGCACCGCTACGAGTGGGCGACGCGCTCCTGAGGGACCTTCAGCACGCGCTTCTCTGACAAGCCTCAAAGCCGCAAGGCGTGCTGCGCCTGTCGGACACCCCCAGCGATCACACCGCTCCCGCTCCGGTCAGCGACCGCACCTCGGTCTCCGCGTGCTTCGCCTCGTCCGGCGGCTCGGCCGAGGTGACCGTACCGAGCCAGCCGGCGAGGAAGCCCAACGGGATGGAGACGAGGCCGGGGTTCTGCAACGGGAAGTACTGGAAGTCCACGCCGGGGAACAGCGAGTCGGCGCTCCCCGAGACCACCGGTGACAGCAGCACGAGGACCACGGAGGGGATCAGTCCGCCGTACACGGACCACACCGCCCCTCGGGTGGTGAACCCCCGCCAGAACAGCGAGTACAGCAGGACGGGCAGGTTGGCAGAGGCGGCTACCGCGAAGGCCAGGCCGACGAGGAAGGCCACGTTGAGGTCCTTGGCCAGCAGCCCGAGCGCGATCGCGACCACGCCGATACCGACGGCGGCCGTGCGCGCCACCGCGACCTCGCTGTGCGGCTTCGAACGCCTGCGCCGCAGCGACGCGTAGAGGTCATGGGCGACGGACGCCGACGACGCGAGCGTGATCCCGGCGACGACCGCGAGGATCGTGGCGAAGGCGATGGCCGCGACGATCGCGAACAGAACCGTTCCGCCGGTGGAGTCGGCTCCGCCGCCCAGGTCCAGGGCCAACAGCGGCACCGCGGTGTTCCCGGCCGCGTTGGAGCCCCGCACGGCCTCCGGGCCGACGATGGCGGCGGCACCGAAGCCCAGCACGATCGTCATCAGGTAGAAGCCGCCGATGAGACCGATCGACCAGACGACCGAACGGCGTGCGGCCCGCGCGGTGGGCACGGTGTAGAAGCGCGACAGGATGTGCGGCAGCCCGGCCGTGCCCAGCACCAGGGCGAGCCCGAGGCTGATGAAGTCGAACCGCGCGATCCAGTCCCCGCCGTACCGCAGCCCGGGCGCGAGGAACGCGTCGCCGTGTCCACTGCGCGCGGCCGCCGTCCGCAGCAACTGGTCGAAGTCGCCGTGGAACCGGACCAGGACGAGCACGGTCAGGGCGATCGCCCCGCCCATCAGCAGGACCGCTTTCACGATCTGGATCCAGGTGGTGGCCCGCATCCCTCCCAGCGACACATAGACGACCATGAGGGCGCCGACCCCGATGACCGTCCAGGTCTGCGCCGCCTCGCTCTCTCCTCCGAGCAGGAGCGCGACGAGGGTGCCCGCTCCCACCATCTGCGCCACCAGATACAGAACGGACACCGTCACCGAGGAAGTTCCCGCCGCGATCCGCACCGGCCGTTCGCTCATCCGCGCCGCGACGACGTCGGCGAGCGTGAACCGCCCGCAGTTGCGCACCAGTTCGGCCACCAGGAACAACACCACGAGCCAGGCGACCAGGAAGCCCACGGAGTAGAGCAGTCCGTCGTACCCGAAGAGCGCGATGAGCCCGGAGATGCCGAGGAAGGAGGCGGCGGACATGTAGTCGCCCGCGATGGCAAAACCATTCTCCATCGGCGAGAACAGCCGCCCGCCGGCGTAGAACTCCTCGGCGGAGCCATGGCGGTTGCGGCTCACCCACGTCGTGATGCCCAACGTGACCGCCACGAACGCGCTGAACAGCACCAGCGCCAGCGTCTGATGGTCGGCGGTCACCGCGCACCCCCTCTGAGGCTGCGCGTCAACTCCTGGGTGTCCCAGCGCAGATCGAGCGCCGCCCGGTCCCGGCGCAGCCTCGCGTGGCGCGCATACGCCCAGGTGAACAGGAACGTCGTGAGGAACTGCCCGAGCCCCGCCAGCATCGCCACGTTCACCGCGCCCGCCACCGGCCGTGCCATCAGGCCCGGGGCGGTGGTCGCCGTCACGACGTAGGCCACGTACCAGGTGAAGAAGACGGCGACGCCCGGGATCACGAACCTGCGGTAGCGGCTGCGCACCTCCTGGAAGGCCGCGCTCCGCTGGACCTCCAGATAGACGTCCGCCGCGCCCTCGCTCCGGCTCTCCCGCGCGTCGGCCGCGACCGGGGCCGGCCCGCCGGTGCCGTCCAACTCCCCCCAGCCGGAGGCCAGCGCGTCGTACCAGGGATCGTCGAACCGCACGTCCGCGCTGGCGAGGCCGTGCCCCTCGTGCTGCTCAACCGGGCTCTCAGAACCACCCCCGCGTCGACGGGGGCGGCCGGTGCTTGACTGCATGCCCAAGCATGGACAGAACGGAAAGACCCCTGGCGCACCTCTTCACGATTGTTCACCCCATCAGGTGAAACCCCGGCCAGCCTCCCGCACGTGCGGCAGCGAAGACCCACCGGCATCCGCACAAGGGCCGGAGGAGCGGGCCCCGAGCCCACCCCGCCGGGCCGAAGGCACCCGCATCCGGCCCGGCGAACGGGGCTACGCGTCGATGCGCGACCGGTCCAGCGTGGCCGCGGAGCTGGAGATGAACTCCTTGCGCGGTGCGACGTCGTTCCCCATCAGCAGGTCGAAGACCTGCTCCGCCGCCTCCAGGTCCGACAGGTTGATCCGCCTCAGCGTGCGGTGACGCGGGTCCATCGTGGTCTCCGCCAGCTGGTCCGCGTCCATCTCGCCGAGGCCCTTGTAGCGCTGGATGGAGTCCTTGTACCGGACGCCCTTGCTCTGGAACTCCAGCAGCTTGTCGCGCAGCTCCCGGTCCGAGTACGTGTAGACGTACTTGTCCTGCCCCTTCTTGGGCTGGACCAGCTCGATCCGGTGCAGCGGGGGCACCGCCGCGAAGACGCGTCCCGCCTCGACCATCGGCCGCATGTATCGCTGGAAGAGCGTCAACAGCAGACACCGGATGTGCGACCCGTCGACATCGGCGTCGGTCATCATGATGATCTTGCCGTAGCGGGCCGCGTCGATGTCGAAGGTGCGCCCCGAGCCCGCCCCTATGACCTGGATGATCGCGCCGCACTCGGCGTTCTTGAGCATGTCGGTCACGGACGACTTCTGGACGTTGAGGATCTTGCCCCGGATCGGCAGCAGCGCCTGGAACTCGGAGTTCCGGGCGAGCTTCGCCGTACCGAGCGCCGAGTCCCCCTCGACGATGAACAGTTCGCTGCGCTCCACGTCGTCGCTACGGCAGTCGGCGAGCTTGGCCGGCAGCGACGACGACTCCAGCGCCGTCTTACGACGCTGCGCGTCCTTGTGCTGACGTGCGGCGATACGCGTACGAGCGGCGGCGACGGCCTTCTCCATGACGACCCGTGCCTGGGCCGCGGCGTCCCGCTTGGTGGAGGTCAGGAACGCCTTGAGCTCCTTGGCGATCACCTGTGCCACGATGCGCCGGGCCGCCGAGGTGCCGAGGACCTCCTTGGTCTGGCCCTCGAACTGCGGCTCGGCGAGCCGCACGGTGACGACGGCGGTGAGGCCTTCGAGGGCGTCGTCCTTGACGACGTCGTCCTCGGCCACACGCAGCATCTTCTTGGCGCGCAGCACCTCGTTCATCGTGGTGGCCACGGCCTGTTCGAAGCCCGCGACGTGGGTGCCGCCCTTGGGGGTGGCGATGATGTTCACGAACGACTTGAGCGTGGTGTCGTAGCCGGTGCCCCAGCGCATGGCGACATCGACGCCGAGCTCGCGGGTGACCTGCGTGGGCGTCATCTGACCGTGCTCGTCCAGGACGGGCACGGTCTCCCTGAAGGTGCCCTGCCCGGAGAAGCGGAGGACGTCGCAGACCGGCTTGTCGGAGGCCAGGTACTCGCAGAACTCGCTGATGCCGCCGTCGAAGCGGAACGACTCCTCGCCCTTGCTGCCGCCCTCACCGAGGCCGAACTCGTCCCGGACGACGATCGTCAGACCGGGCACGAGAAACGCGGTCTGGCGGGCCCGCTGGTGCAGGTTCTCCAGGGAGAGCTTGGCGTCCTTCAGGAAGATCTGGCGGTCGGCCCAGTAGCGCACGCGCGTGCCGGTGCGCGTCTTGGGGATCCGCTTGCCTTTCCGCAGACCGCCGGTCTCGAACTTGGCCTCCGGGCCGTTGCCCGAGAAGGCGCCGGGCACGCCGCGCCGGAAGCTGATGGCGTGGGTGCTGCCGCTGCGGTCGACCTCGACGTCCAGGCGGGCCGAGAGCGCGTTCACCACGGAGGCGCCCACGCCGTGCAGACCACCGGAGGCCGCGTACGAGCCGCCGCCGAACTTGCCGCCGGCGTGCAGCTTGGTCATGACGACCTCGACGCCCGACAGGCCGGTCTTGGGCTCGACGTCGACCGGGATGCCGCGGCCGTTGTCCCGCACCTCCACGGAGGCGTCGTCGTGGAGGATCACCTCGATGTGGTCGCAGTACCCCCCGAGGGCCTCGTCCACGGAGTTGTCGATGATCTCCCACAGGCAGTGCATCAGGCCTCGACTGTCGGTCGAGCCGATGTACATGCCGGGGCGCTTCCGCACGGCCTCGAGCCCCTCGAGGACGAGCAGGTGCCGCGCGGTGTAGTTGGAACCGTCCCGGTCTGCTCCGGTCAGCAGCGCTGTGGACGGCACGGACGTATCGGCGGTCACGCGGTTCGCTCCTCGCTGAATTTCAGGTGAGGCCCATTTGGGTAAGGGGCCGGGCTCTGTTGCCGGTCCGAGGGTACCGAGGCCTGGTAGAGCCGTTGTAACGCCACCCTCGTCCGAAACTCAGAGTAGTCCAGAGTCGCATACACGTTCGATCCCTCGATGGGGTGAAGTACATATCACGTTCCCTTCGAGGCATGAACCATTTAGGCTCCGGGCACGTCCTCATGAACAACCGGCAACCCAGCCGGGAGGACCGTACAACCGAAAGAACAACCACCAGAACCACCGAAGAACCATCGACAGACAGCGCGAACCCGTACGACACGAAGACACGCACTACGGCCCATTCGCCGCCAACCGGCAGCAGACAGCCGGCCCGGAAAGATTTTTTCGAGTTAAAGCCGCGAGCGGGAACGTTTTCGGCCTGGTTGGATGTTGACCCTGGTACGACAGCTCGTCGAGCTAGAGAAGAGGCGACGTGACTACTGTTCTGACCCCCGCGACCCCGCTGACGGCCGCTGACCGATGCGACCGCTGCGGCGCCCAGGCCTATCTGCGCGTCGTCCTGCTGAGCGGTGGAGAGCTGCTGTTCTGCGCCCACCACGGCCGCAAGTTCGAGCCCGAGCTCAAGAAGATCGCCGCGGAGATACAGGACGAGACGGAGCGGCTCACGGCCGCTCCCGCGACCGCAGAAGAGGACGAGCGCTGACGCTTCGCACCTGACGACGAGCCGCCACCGGCTCGAGGCCGGTGACCGGGCGGCCACTCCCGCACACACGGGGTGGCCGCCCGCTCTCGTTCCGCACCCGCAACGGCGCGCCGCCGCGTAAGGCGCCTCAGCGCCGCTTCAGCGGCTCTCTGCCAGCACCCGGGCCACGTACGAGCCCCTGGTGTAGACGCCGGGATTCCCGGCGAGCCCACAGCCGCTGCCCCACGACACGAGGCCGATCAGCTTCCCCCGGGCGACCAGCGGTCCTCCGCTGTCCCCCTGGCAGGCGTCCCGGCCGCCGTTCTGCTCCCCGGCGCACACCATCGAGCCGGACTGGTACCGGCCTTCCGTGCTGCCCGGGTAGGCCCGCTCGCAGACGGTGTCGGCCAGTACCTCCACCGAGGCGGCCCGCAGGCCCTGTGAGTAGTCCCCGGCACCCGTGGTGTCCCCCCAGCCGTAGACCGCGGCCGGCGTGCCCGGCACGTACGCCGCGTCGCCGGCGCCCGCCAGCGCGATGACGGAGTTCTCGGGCAGCGGTGCGGCGAGGGTGACCACCGCGAAGTCCCCCGCGTTCGTATAGGGGTCGTACTCGGGGTTGACCCAGGCGCCGCTCACCGGGACCTCCTCGCCCTCGGCCGACTGCAGCTCGGCGCGACCGGCGATGACCCGCAGATCGGGGACCCGTTCCGGCGGACCGCCCAGCACGCCTTCGCTGAGGCAGTGGGCGGCCGTCAGCACCGTCGTGGGGCCGACCACGACACCGCCGCAGAACTGACCGGCCCGCGTACCTCCGAACCGGTCACGACTGGCCAGCGCCACCGTCCAGGGCGCCTGGGAGATGTCGACCGGATGACCCCCGATGACGACCTCGGCCGTCGCCGGTGGCGGTGACACCAGCGGTATGACGGCCGCGGTGGCCGCGACGGCCAGCAGTCGGGCGAACGATCGACGCATGCGCGCTCCTCACTCCGGGTCTTGGATGGCACACCCAGAGTGATCCACCGGATCGGCTTTCGCATGCCGCACACACGCCGAAGGCCCGGCTCCTTCGAGGGAACCGGGCCTTCGGACCGACCACGCGCGCCGGTGGCGTGCTGCCTAGTCGAGGTAGTCGCGCAGGACCTGCGAGCGGGACGGGTGACGCAGCTTCGACATCGTCTTGGACTCGATCTGGCGGATGCGCTCACGCGTGACGCCGTACACCTTGCCGATCTCGTCGAGGGTCTTCGGCTGACCGTCGGTGAGACCGAAGCGCATGGAGACGACGCCCGCCTCGCGCTCGGAGAGCGTGTCGAGCACGGAGTGCAGCTGCTCCTGAAGGAGCGTGAAGCTGACCGCGTCGGCCGGGACGACGGCCTCGGAGTCCTCGATGAGGTCACCGAACTCGCTGTCGCCGTCCTCGCCCAGCGGGGTGTGCAGGGAGATGGGCTCGCGGCCGTACTTCTGGACCTCGATGACCTTCTCGGGGGTCATGTCGAGTTCCTTGGCCAGCTCCTCCGGGGTGGGCTCGCGGCCCAGGTCCTGGAGCATCTGACGCTGCACACGCGCCAGCTTGTTGATGACCTCGACCATGTGCACCGGGATACGGATGGTGCGGGCCTGGTCGGCCATGGCGCGGGTGATCGCCTGACGGATCCACCAGGTGGCGTACGTGGAGAACTTGTAGCCCTTGGTGTAGTCGAACTTCTCGACCGCGCGGATCAGACCGAGGTTGCCCTCCTGGATCAGGTCCAGGAAGAGCATGCCGCGGCCGGTGTAGCGCTTGGCCAGGGAGACCACCAGACGGAGGTTGGCCTCCAGGAGGTGGTTCTTGGCGCGGCGGCCGTCCTCGGCGATGATCTCCAGCTCGCGCTTGAGCTTGGGGGCGAGCTTGTCCGCGTTGGCCAGCTTGTCCTCGGCGAACAGACCGGCCTCGATGCGCTTGGCGAGCTCGACCTCCTGCTCGGCGTTGAGCAGGGGGACCTTGCCGATCTGCTTGAGGTAGTCCTTGACCGGGTCGGCGGTGGCGCCGGCGGCCGCGACCTGCTGGGCGGGCGCGTCGTCCTCGTCCTCGTCGGACAGCACGAAGCCGGCGCTCTCGGTGCCCTCGGGCTCCTCGCCGGGCTTGCCGCCCGGGGTCTCCTCGAGGACCTCTTCCTCGATCAGCTCGACGTCGTCCTTCTTGGCCGTCGTCTTCTTGGCCGCCGTCTTCTTGGCGGCGACGGTCTTCTTGGCGGGGGCCGCCTTCTTGGCGACCGCCTTCTTGGCGGCGGCCTTCTTGGCGGGTGCGGCGTCCTCGGCGGAGGCGTCGGCCGCGGGCACCGCGGGGGCGGCTGTGGCGGTGGCCTTCTTGGTGGTCACCGTCTTCGCCGCGACCGTCTTGGTGGCGGTGCGCTTGGCCGGACTCTTCGCTGCGACGCTCTTTCGGGTGCGCTTGGGCTCCGCGGCACTGACCATCAGCGTCACACCCTCTTCCTCGAGGATCTGGTTGAGGCTGCGCAGTACGTTCTTCCACTGAGTGGCCGGAATCTGGTCAGCTTCGAAGGCCCGACGCACATCGTCGCCGGCGATCTGCCCCTCAGCCTTTCCCCGCTCAATGAGCGCCATGACAGAGACGGACTCGGCGATCTCCGGCGGGAGCGTACGGGATGTGCTGGCCGACACGAACAACCTCTCGGAACGTTGGAAAACGGCTTCCGGCCCCGTCCACTGCGGACAGGAGCCGACCACCGGCTTGGGAGTGGGCCGACGGTGCGGGCGGGGGCCGGGAAGAGGCACAGCGCCGTGAACGGCGTCCGTATTCCCTCCGCGGCTGTCACCTCTTAGGTCATCGCGCTGTCCCCACGAGCGTTACGCCCAATCTGCGTGGCCCGAGTCACACCCCGTAAGCACTCAAAAGCGGTCAGATACTGCCAGAGGTAATCGATCAAGGCCACAACCGGTTCTCTTCAAGTGAGTACCCGATCGATCCCCGAATGAACTCCTCGGTGTGGATCACCGCCCTCGGCAGGATCCGGCACCCTCTTCGGGCACGAGCGTCGCGCCGGGACACACCGCTCCCGGCAGGCCCACCGGGCCGACCGGGACGGGACGGGGCGTCCCGGCAGCACGGGTCGCCCCCTCGCTCCGGTGTCGTGCCGCCGGACCCCGCCGAATCCCAGGAGGATCCGATGGGGCCCGGCGGCACGGGTCCGCCGGTCGAGCGACGCCACGGAAGGGGCCGGCACCCCGGCCGCGCTGCCCTGTCCCGCTCCGAGCGCCCTCAGTGCTCGCGCGGCGCGGGCACCACACGTTCCACCTCGGGGTGGACGGTGAGAAGTTGCCGCATGGCAGCCTCGGCCGCCCCTCCGTCGCCCGCGGCGAGGGCGTCGACGATCCGGGCGTGATGGCCCAGCGCCGACTCGGTCGGCCGGTCACATCCGGTGACCGGTCCGCCGGAGACCTGGAGGGCCGCGGAGACGATGCCGGAGAGGTGCTCCAGCATGCGGTTGCCCGCGACCTGGATCAACAGCGAGTGAAACTCGGCGTCCGCGCGTGAGAACGTCAGCGGGTCGCCCTGGGCCATGGCGTGGCCCATGAGCTCGACCATGTCGCCGATACGCTGCTGGACGTCGTCACGACCGTGTCCGGCGGCGAGGCGGGCGGCGAGCGGCTCGATCGTCCAGCGCAGTTCGCTGAGCTCGCGCCGCTGGTCGTCACGCTGCGGGCCGAAGGCCCGCCACTCGATGATGTCCGGGTCGAGCAGGTTCCAGTCGCTGACGGGGCGGACGCGCGTGCCGACGTTCGGCCGGGCACTGACCAGGCCCTTGGCCTCGAGGACGCGCAGGGATTCACGGACGACGGTGCGGGAGACCTCGAACCGCTGGCCGATCTCCTCGGGCACGAGGGGGCGATCCGCGCCCAGGTCCCCGGAGACGATCATCTGGCCGAGCTGCTGGACGAGTTGGCCGTGCAGGCCGCGGCCGCGGCTCCCGGCGGCACGTCGGCCCACGCGCCCCAGCTCGGGGTCGGCACCGTCCCACGCGGGGAGGCCCACGCGGTCGACGCCGGGGTGCTCGGCGAAGGGGTAGCGGTCGAGTTCGCCCGGTCCTGCGAGGCCGGAGTCGGCGGAGCGGGCGGCGGTCATCATGGTGTGCGCAAGGGTACTCACGCATCCTTTGTCGGCTGCGTTCTCAACTCCCTTGAGGTCTTTGGTGAAAAGCACACGAAAGGGTGATCGCTCACCCCGTCGCAATTGACGCCTTATCGGAAAGAAATGGGCGTTCTACGAGGAGTTGTGCGCATTGCGTCGGCGGAAGAGCACGGACGGTGAGCACGAAAGGATGGCGGCGGTCATCCGCGGACCCGGCCGCGCAGGTTCGTGACGACGTAGGCCCCCAGCAGCGCGGTCAACGACAACAGCAGCGCCCCGCCGACGGGTTGGGCGATCGCCCGCGCCACCGCTTCCAGATAGCGCTCTCCCCCGAACGGCCACTGCACCAGCACGAGCTCGCGCAGCCGCATCGGAAACCCGATCGCGCTGCGCACGGACGATCCCTCCAGCGCCTTCTGCACCAGGGGTACGACAAGGAGGGGCACGGCGACCACGGCGGCGAGCCCCGCGGACGTGGAGCGGAAGACCCCCGCCGCGAGCACCCCCGCCCAGGCGCACCCCACGACGAGCCCGACCCAACTCGCGCCGAGCGACAGCCAGTCGGCGGGGACGGAGATGAGCTCCGGCCCGTAGACGAGGTAGAGCACTTCGAGGTCGCAGCCCACGGCGAGGACCGCCAGGAGCACCGCGGTGGCCGCCGCGACGAGGAGCTTCGCGACCAGTAGGCCCAGGCGACGCGGCACGGTGCCACGGTCCGCGGCCAGGGCGGGGTGGCGGAACTCGTCACCGAAGGCCATGGCCCCGAGCAGCCCCGAGCCGATGGCGGCGGGCGGCAGCGGCAGCTCCCGCGGCCACGCGGCCAGCAGTCGCGGCTGCGGGGTGTGCCCGATCCGGGCCAGGACCACCGCCATGAGGGCGGACGTGACGAGCACGGCCACGGCAGTGACATACGCGGTGCCGACCCCGCCCGCCCGCCGCAACTCGTATCGCAACGGACGCAGCGGGCTCGGCGCCGACCGCACGGTGATGGGCGGCGGGAGCAGCGCCGGCGAGGGGGGCAACGTGCCCGTCTCGGACGGACGCGCGTCGGGCGGCGCGGTGTCGACATCGGCCGCGAGGGCGGTTCGGGGCTCGTCGTCGCCCCCCGCTTCGCCATAGGCCGACTCCAGGGTCTGCGGCTCGCTCGCGAACGTGCACGCCCGAGGCTCCTCGGCGGCCGCCCGGTGCGTCTCGAGCGGCCCCCGCTCCCCTCGGACCGGGTCGGGCGCGCCCTGACCCCACTCCGGATCGTCCTCGACCGCCACCGGCGGCATCTGCGGAACGGGACCCATGTCACCGATCTCGTCCGCGAGTTGGTGCACCAGGATGCCGTGCCGGAACGCGACCTCCCCGATCTCCGCACACGTACTGCCGTACACCGACAGCCGGTTGCCTCCCTCCGGCACGATCTCCACGGAACGCCGTGCGGTCCGGGCCTCCTTGGTGAGCAGCGCCTCCAGCCGGGCCGCGTACGGGGTGCGGACGGCGACCCTGGGTCGCAGCCGGGTCCGGGAGAAGTCGGCGACCTCCTGATCGGCGACCAGCCTGCCCTGTTCGAGGGTGAGGACCCGGTCGGCGGTGCGCGCGGCCTCCTTGGGGTCGGCGGTGGTGAACAGGACCGTGCCGCCCTGGTCCGCGTGCGCCCGCACGATTCCGTGGAGCCACCGGCCTTCACGGACGGCCAGCCCGTCGGCCGGCTCGTCCAGCACGAGGGTGTGCGGGTCGGACAGCAGCGCACAGGCCAGACCGAGGCGGCGGTCCATGCCCCGCGAGAGCGTGCTCAGCCGCGCGTCGCGCAGACTGACCAGGCCCACGACCTCCAGGACTTCGTCGGCCCTCCGCGTGGGCACCCCCGCGGCCGCGCACAGCATGCGCAGATGGCCTCGGACGGTGCGGGCCGGATGGCCGGGCACTTCGCCGAGGAGCACGCCCACCTCGCGCGAGGGGTGGGCGATGCGGTGCAGGGGTCGCCCTCTGAAGTAGGCGACGCCACGGCCCTGTTGAAGTTCGAGCAGGAGTTTCAGCGCTGTCGACTTACCCGCCCCGGGGGCCCCGAGGAGTGCGGTGACGCGACCGGAGTGCGCCTCGAAGGACACATCGTCGACGGCGGGCGGAAACTCCTTGCGAGGGTTGCTGGTCAATCCGATGGCCTGGATCACCCTAGGCAAGATAGCGCGGTATGTCCGTTTTTTCGGGCACCTTGAGGCTCACCGCACGGCCAAGACAGCCGAACGCGGTGGAGAGGGCCCGGGCCGCGCGTGCGTCAGACCTCCGGGCGCAGCATCGGCGGGTTGAGGAGGGTGGCGCCGCCGGCGCGGAAGAGCTGGGCGGGACGGCCGCCCTGCCGCGTGGTGGTGCCGCCGGTGGGCACCAGGAAGCCCGGCGTACCCGTCACCTTGCGATGGAAGTTGCGTGGATCGAGGGCCACCCCCCACACGGCCTCGTAGACACGCCGCAGCTCGCCGACCGTGAACTCCGGCGGGCAGAAAGCCGTGGCCAGCGAGGAGTACTCGATCTTGGAACGGGCGCGCTCCACCCCGTCCGCGAGGATCTGCGCGTGATCGAAGGCCAGCGGCGCCATCGGCTCGCCGTCACGGCCGTAACCGCCCTGCGCCAGCAGTTCCTCTACGGGTGCCCAGCGTGCGCTGTTGGCGTCCCCGCCCGGCCGGGGTGCGGGCAGGTCCGGGGCGAGGGCGAGATGGGCGACGCTGACGACCCTCATCCGCGGGTCGCGCTTCGGGTCGCCGTAGGTCGCCAACTGCTCCAGGTGTGCGCCGTTGTCCTGCGCGGGCTCGGACGGTTCGTGGGCGGTGAGCCCGGTCTCCTCCGCCAGCTCCCTCGCCGCCGCCTGCGACAGATCCTCGTCCGGCCGGACGAAACCACCGGGCAACGCCCACCGCCCCTGGAACGGCTGCTCGCCCCGTCGCACCGTCAGCGCACAGAGCGCATGGCGACGGACGGTCAGTACGACCAGGTCCACGGTGACGGCGAAGGGCGGATAGTCCGACGGGTCGTAGGGCATGCCGCGATCATAGTCGTCTGCCTGACGATAAACACTCCCTTCAGGGTCGCTTCCCCACTTGATCCACTTCTGTCCGGTACCGGTCCCGCGGACCGACCGCCAACCTCGTGCACCATGCGCCGTCTGCTGTTCCCTCGCACGTCACGGGAGGTCACACTCCCAACTGCAGTCCATCGGCCGCCTCCTCGACCATCGCGAGCCCGAGCCTGCTGACTCGTACGGCGAACGGAGCGCCCGCGACACGCAGTCCCGTCATCCCGATCTCTCCGAGCGGCGCGCTGCGCACCGGCCGCAGCGTCACCGTCCCTGCGGGGGCGTCGGGCCGGATTCCGACGAGGGTGGTGAGCAGCAGCACCCCCGCGGCCGCGGCCGTCGCGGCCGGTCTGCAGGACGCGGGGTGGGGCAGCGGGGCGCTTCCCGCCGTCCGCTGCTCGCCCGCGTACATCTCGGGCAGCCGACGGTCGAAGCTCTCCGCCGCCGCCAGCACCCCTCGCAGAAGCGCGCTCGCCTCCTTCTCGTACCCGGCGGCCGCCAGCCCCGCCACCGCGATCGCCGTCTCCTGCACGCGGACGGCGCCGCTGCGATGGCCGAAGGGGTTGTAGCCCGTTTCTTTCGCCCCCAGGCTCCGCAATCCCCACCCTGAGTCCATGGCCGGCCCTCCGAGCAGCCGCGCCAGCTGCTCGGTCCGCACCTTGTCGAGAAGTCCGGGGGCCTGCTCCCCGGCACCCAGCAACCCGGTGTCGAGAAGGTGGGCGGCACCGGCACCCAGATGCGGCACGACACGTCCGTCCGGGGTACGGGCGGCCGCGGGTCTGCCGCCACCCCGGTCCTCGACCCAGAAGTCCACCGCGAAGCGGGCCCGCAGTTCTCTCGCCCAGTCCCGTAGCTCGGCCCCGCCCGGTCGGCCGTACGCGTCGAGGAGGTCCGCGCCCAGCAGCGCTGCCCGGTGGGCGTGCGCCTGTGTCTCGCAGCGCAGCGGGCCCCCTGGGCGCGGGTCGGGCAGATAGGGACCGCTTCCGACAGCGCCCCGCAGCCACCGCAGGCAGCGCTCGGCGGCGGGCAGCAGTTCCTCGGTCTCCTGCTCGGGGAGTCCCCACCTCCTGGCCTCCGCGAGGAGCACGGGGAACAGGAGGGACGCCTCGGTGCCGGTGCAGCCCGGCGGCAGATGCGGGCCCGCGTCCCGTCGAGGGCCCGGGATCATGCCGGACTGTGCTTCCCGGCCCACGCGTTGGGTGCGGGCGAGGGTGCGCAGGGTGCCGGCGGCGAGGCGGGTGCCCAGCGGCAGCGTCATCCGGGCAGCGGCCAGTGCGTCGGCCGGGGCCATGCCGCAGCGCCAGGGCGCGCCGGCCGCGAGGTGGGTGTCGGACGGGTTCTTCGGGTCGCGCAGCAGGAGGGCTTCGAGGTCCTCCAGGCACGTGTGCAGCAACGACTGTGCCGTCGGGTCGTCGCCCGCCGCCCCGGCCTGGGAGAGGGGGCTCGTGGCCCCCCGTCCCACCGGTCTGATGGGACCCGCGCCGGCCGGTCGCACCCGTAGCTCCACGCTGCGGGTGCCGCCGGGCGGCAGCTCCAACTCCCAGCGCAGCAGCCCCGCGGAGGCCAGGGCGTCGGCGGGCGGCGGATGGGCTGTCACCGTGGAGTGCCCGTGCGGACTGGACCAGCGGAGGCCGGAGTCGTGCACACTCGCCGGCAGTTCCGGACCGGCGCTGCCGGAGGCGACGGCGCCCAATTCCGCGAGATCCGTCCCCAGGGACACCTCGACGGGCAGGCGCATTGGACGGCGGGCCGTGCTGTGCAGAGTGATCCGCTCGGTGCCGTCGGCATACCGTGTGCGTTCGACCATGACGTCCGGGTCCGGCCCCGCCTCGGTGGACATCCGCAGCGTCGCCATGAACCGGGCTCGGTCGGCCGAGACCATCCGCGCCTGCACGGCGAGCGGTTCCCGTCCGGCCACCCTCACCTGGCAGCGGGAGAGCATGCGCCGTCCGGCACGGTAGAAGCCCTCCAGTCCCCGGCCGTTCAGTTGGCCCTGCTCCGTCGAGATCGCGAGGCCCGGCAGGGCGACACAGATCAGCGTCGTGTGGGCCGGTGGCAGCTCCGCTGGGCGGCGGGGAACGGAGGGCGACGTCTGCGGGGGCGAAGGGCTTCCGGTGGCCGGATGCGGCACCCCGGTCGAGCCGCGCGCGGCGGGCACGGCTGGCATCGCGGGCACCGGGCCGCTCCGCACCGGTGGGCGTGAGCCCGAGCTGCGGGGCGCTGGACTGCGGATGGCCGTGCGTGGAGCGCCGGTTCCCTCCCCGCCGCCCCGGGCGGCGGGGAGGGCCGACCTGAGGAAGGACGGGACGTTGTCGGCATCGGACATGGAGGGCAGGGGCATGGAGTGGCTTCTTCTGTCTTCGGCGCGCGTGGGGTGCGCTCGGCACCAGGTGGGGAGCCGGAGAGGGACGGGGTGCGACGGCAACGAGGCCAGGCCACGGGTACCGCCACTCAGGTGAACGGAGCGGCTCCGCTCCGGGTCACGCCCCGGGCCCAGGAAGCCGAGTGTCCAGAGACTGAGCGAGGTGGCTGCGACGGGCTTGTAGGGGAACCGCGCGCTCAGCCACGCCCCGATCCAGAACAGCACCCCCCTCCACGCCCCGCGCCGCTTCGGCGCGCTCACGTCTCCCCCTCGGTGGTCTGGCCACCGCCACCGCGGCGGGCCCGCGCCCGGGCGCTCGCGCCGTCGGCCGTGCTCCCCGGTCGTCGGCCGGCAGGTGCCTTGGCGGCAATGGAGCGCGATCGGCGGGGGTGAGCGGCGCCGGGTGATCGCCGGACGGTGCGGGTGTCGGCGCTCCCGTCCGGGTGTGCCCTGCGCCGGCGCCGGGGGCCCGTAGCGGCGCAGGGCTCGGCCGAGGTCGACTGCGTGACCGGACGCTGGCCGGAAGGGCTCTCCCCGCCGTCGGCACCGGCACCCTCACTGACCGCGGCCCCGGCGGCACCCTCACTGCCCCTGGTGCCGGTGCCGGCGCCGGCACCGGAGGTCGACGTCAAGCCGCGTCCCCTGCGCTCGGCGCGCAGGCAGCGGCGAATGGATTCGGGGTCGAGGCCTTCGTTGCAGGCCTGGTGCAGGAGACGGGCGAAGAGGTAGTCGGGGTCCGCGGCGAGAGCCATGGCCAGGGCCTCACGGGCCTCCAGTTCGTCCCCCGAGGACCAGGCGACCCAGCCCACCAGCGTGAGCGGGGCGGCGGCATGCTCGCCGTAGGGACCGACGCAGCGGCGGGCGAGGGCCCGCCAGAGCCGGAGGGCCGGGCCGGCGTCGTCGCCCTCCATCCATTCGGCGGCGCGGTCGCGGGTGGCGCGGTCCTGGAGTCCGAGGATCAGTGTGGCCGCGTCCTCGTGCCCGACGAGTTCGTCGTCGTGCAGGTCCGCGTCCAGTGTGCCGTGGACGGCCGGAGCGGCGGCCAGGCGCTCGATGACGCGCTGCGCCACGGCGAGGGTCTCCTCGGCCACGTCCGCGCGGCTCTCCGCGTGCAGAATGCGTGGGACGAGCGCGGACTGCGCGGCGTCGAGGGCGGCTTCCTGCTGCAGCGCGGCTGCGGTCTCCCAGGGCAACAGCCTGGCCCTCATCTCCTTGAGCGTGCCGCGCACCTGGAGGCCCGCGTAGGTCGCGGCGGCGGCCAGCACGGAGGTACCCGGTAGGCCCATGGGCTCTCCGTCGGCGGAACAACATCCGTTGCCGGGACAGCAGTAGGACCAGAACCGACCGTCGGAGATGCACAGGGCCTCGACGACCGGCACGTCCAGGGTGCCGCAGGCCCTGCGCAGCAGTTGGGCGAGGGGTCGCAGGCGTTCCATGACGTCGCGTGGCGATTCACCGCTCGCCGGGTCCTGGCAGAGGAAGGCGACCATGCTCTCCGGCCTGGCTCCTCGACGCTCGCTTCCGGTCACCAGCCCGTGGGCCAGTTGTTGGGCCACGGACGGCCAGTCGTCCGTCTGGGCAGGGATGCCCAGACGTGCGCGGCCGCCGAACCGACCTCGGGCGTCCTGGTCATGCAGTGCGACGAGGACGATGCTGTCCTCGGGGCGATATCCGAGCAGGTAGGGCAGGGCGTCGGCCAGCTCGGCAGGGGTGCGGAGAGTCACCTGCTGGCCGTCGGGAGGTCCGGCGGTCGCTCCGTGCCCCAGGTAGGCGGAGGGCTCGTCCCTTCCCCCGCATCCGTTCTGCCCGCTGATGTCACTGTTGCCGGAGGTCCCGGCCGCTTCGCTGTGATTCGTCATGCGGCGACCATCTCGCGGATCTCGAGATTCCGCTTTGCCCTGTGGATAAGTCCGACCATGACCACGTCAGAACCTGTCCACAGTTCGCTCCTCTCGTTCGCGCGATGTCCGAGGCATCGGGTTGCATGGGGCCATGAGCGACGAAGACCTGCCCCCCACGGACCGCCAAGAGCTGCGTACGGCCGCCGACACCGTGCTCGCCCGACTCGTCGGCGCGTCGGCGGGCGCCGCGCGACTGCGCGAGGACCAGTGGCACGCCATCGAGGCGCTGGTCGCGGATCAGCGCAGAGCCCTGGTGGTGCAGCGCACGGGCTGGGGCAAGTCCGCGGTGTACTTCGTCGCGACCGCGCTGCTGCGCGAGCGGGGCGCTGGCCCCACCGTCATCGTCTCCCCGCTTCTCGCCCTCATGCGCAACCAGGTGGATGCGGCCGCCCGCGCCGGCATCCACGCGCGGACGATCAACTCGTCGAACACCGAGGAGTGGGACACCATCCGCCAGGAGGTCACCGCGGGCACGGTCGACGTGCTCCTGGTCAGCCCGGAGCGGCTCAACAACCCCGACTTCCGTGACCAGGTCCTGCCCGAGTTGGCGGCCGCGACCGGGCTGCTCGTGGTCGACGAGGCGCACTGCATCTCGGACTGGGGTCATGACTTCCGCCCCGACTACCGCCGACTGCGCACCATGCTGGCCGACCTGCCGCCGGGAGTGCCGGTGCTCGCCACGACCGCGACAGCCAACGCGCGCGTGACGGCCGACGTGGCGGAGCAGCTCGGCACCGGCGGCGGCACGGACGCCCTGGTCCTGCGCGGGCCGCTGGACCGCGAGAGCCTGAGCCTCGGTGTGCTCGAGCTGCCGGACGCCGCCCACCGGATGGCCTGGCTCGCCGACCACCTGGACGAGTTGCCGGGCTCCGGGATCATCTACACGCTCACCGTGGCCGCCGCCGAGGAGGTGACCGCGTTCCTCCGCCAGTGCGGGCACACCGTGACGTCGTACACCGGCAAGACGGAGAACGCCGACCGGCAGCAGGCCGAGGAGGACCTCCTCGCCAACCGGGTCAAGGCCCTGGTCGCCACCTCTGCTCTGGGGATGGGCTTCGACAAGCCCGACCTGGGGTTCGTGGTGCACCTGGGCTCGCCGTCCTCCCCCATCGCCTACTACCAGCAGGTGGGCCGCGCGGGTCGCGGAGTCGAGCACGCCGAGGTGCTGCTGCTGCCCGGCAAGGAGGACCAGGCGATCTGGGAGTACTTCGCCTCGGTCGCCTTCCCTCCGGAGGAGCAGGTGCGCCGGACCCTGGACGTCCTGGCACACGCCGAGCGACCGCTGTCCCTGCCCGCCCTCGAACCGCTGGTGGAACTGCGTCGTTCCCGGTTGGAGACGATGCTGAAGGTCCTCGACGTGGACGGCGCGGTCCGCCGCGTCCAGGGAGGCTGGGTCTCCACCGGCGTTCCTTGGACGTACGACACCGAGCGCTACGCCTGGGTCGCCAAGCAGCGCGCGGCCGAGCAGCAGGCCATGCGCGACTACGTCACGACGCCGGGCTGCCGGATGGAGTTCCTGCGACGGCAGCTGGACGACGAGGAGGCCGCGCCCTGCGGGCGGTGCGACACCTGCACCAAGCCCAGGTTCGCGGAATCCGTCTCCTCGGCGGCGCTGGACGCGGCGCGCGGCGAGTTGGGCCGGGCAGGGGTCGAGGTGGAGCCCCGCAAGATGTGGCCGACCGGGCTGCCGGCGGTCGGCGTCAATCTGAAAGGACGTATTCCGGCCGGTGAACAGGCGGCTCCAGGGCGAGCGTTGGGGCGGCTGTCGGACATCGGCTGGGGCAACCGACTGCGGCCGATGCTCGCGCCGCAAGCCCCGGACGGGCCGGTTCCGGACGACGTGGCGAAGGCGGTGGTGGCCGTACTGGCCGACTGGGCGAAGGGCCCCGGCGGCTGGGCCTCCGGGCAGACCGACGCACAACCCCGACCAGTGGGTGTCGTCACCATGGCCTCCCGTACCCGGCCGCAGTTGATCGGTTCCCTGGGCGCGCGGATCGCCGAGATCGGGCGTCTGCCGCTGCTGGGTTCGGTGGCGTACACCGGCGCGGTTACGCAGGTCACCCGCAGCAACAGCGCACAACGGCTCAAGGCGCTCGACGGGGCGCTGACCGTGCCACCCGAACTGGCCGCCGCGCTCGAGGAAGCGGACGGGCCCGTTCTGCTGATCGACGACGCCACGGAGACCGGCTGGACCCTCGCGGTCGCCACGCGCGTGCTCCGGCGCGCGGGCGCACAGGGGGTGTTGCCGCTCGTGCTCGCCGTCCGGGGGTGACCGACCGTCAACCACGCGTGAGTTCCGTGCCGCTTGGGCGTTGCGGGCGCGTCCCATGCGCAGGGATATAAGCGGTGGATCACCACAAAACTGCCAGTGGCCCCAATTGCTCGTTGCCGCAACCAAGTTCGCCAGGAAGAATTGGGGTCCGCTCCCCGCACGGCCCACTCGTGAATCGGTAGGGCTTCTGCTGCGGCGTGCGCTCCCCCAAGTCCGACCCTCGCCCGCTGTGTGGGCGCGTAGCCGAAGGGAGGATCGTGACCTTCGGATTCGCTCCGTCCTCGGCGGCTTCCGTGTCGACCTCTGCCGACCTCTCCGCCACTTCCGCCAACCGGTTGCTCGAGCCCGCGGAATGGGCCGCCGCAGGGATTCCGCTGCTGCGCAATCCCCGGGAGGTCGTCAGCGGACTGCACGCGCGCCATCAGCCCCGGCCCGCGACGGCGGTCATCGCCGTGCTGGATCCGGACGAGCGGTTGAGGGCGAGCGCCTCGTTCGTCCGGCGTCCGGCCCCGGCCGACGGCTGGATGTTCCGCAACGCTCTCCTCGCCCAGCTGCGCCGGGTCATTCCGCACGATCTGCGCCGGCGCACCCCGGTGCGTACAGCCGTGCTGCTCTACTGCCGTGACGGCGACGCGCGTTGGACGGAGGAGGACGGGGCGTGGATGTGGGGGCTGCGGGACGCCTGCACACTGCACGGGCTGCGCTGCGGGGCGTACATCACACTGACACGTGACGGCTGGCAGGTCCTCGGCGAGGGCCGAGGGGGTCGCCGTCCCCACGCGGACTCACCGGCCGAGCCCTTCGCCACGGCTGTCGCGCCGCCGCCCATGCCACGCACCGGTGGCGTCGCGTCGGAGGTACTGCGCCGAGCCGCGGCGCGCTGAGCCGCAGGCGCTCCGAGCCTCATCCGCTCCGAGCCGCTTCGGCGCCCGGCCCGGACCAAGGGAATGCCCGCCCAGGCCAAGCGAATGCCTGCCCAGACCCAGCGAATGCCCGTCCCGGGCACCCACACGCCCGCAACCACCCCCCGCCAGAGTCCGCGGGATGCAGCCACACGCCGAGCACGGGGCGACATGGCTCCGCACCCCCGCCACACGTCCACGGCATCCGACCGCACCGCACCGCACCGCACCCACAAGCTGAGCGTTGCTGAGCCGCGGCACGGCAGCGCAGTAACGCCCACCACGCGCCTGGCGATTCACTCCCCCACAACGCCGAAACACCCCGCAGGCACGCCGAAGCGCCCCATCACGGGGTGTGGCCGCAGTGCCACCCAGGTCGCCCCCGGGCACACACGGCTCCCCGGCGGGCCCTCGCGGGCCGACCGGGGGCGGGGTCCGCAGTCGCTCAGACTCCGGCGCCCAGCACCGAGTTGATCGTCTGCGGGTCGCCGCACACGATCAGCAGGGTCCGGGCCCGGCCGAGGGCCTTGGGCAGCGCCTGAGCGGTGACGGCATCGGTTCCGCCGTTGACGGCGACCACGACGACGGGACGCGGCGCGGCCCGGTCGGTGGCCGAGGCATCGGCGTAGAAGACGTCGTCGCCCGCGTCGTGCTGCGCCCAGTAGGCGGCCTCGCCGAAGGAGAGCTCGTGGTCGGCCCACGGATGCGACTCGCCGGTGGTGATCACCAGCACGTCACCGGGAGCACGGCCCGACTCCAACAACAGGTCGACGGCTTCCTCGGCGGCGTCCAGCGCACCCTCGGCCGAGGCCGGGATCAGCTGGATCTGCGGGGTTGCGGCAGGAGCGGACGGCCCGGGCTTGGCCGCGGCGTGAGCCGCGCGCTGGGCCGGCACCGGCCGGGCAGGACCCGGACGACCGGGACGCGGCGGAGCCGCGGGACGGGGACCGGGTACGGGACGGGGGGTCGGCGCGACCCGGCCGCTGGCCGGAGTGGCACGCGGGCCCTGGGCACTCTCGTGAATCTGAGGCTCCTCGGGAATGAGAGGCATGAGCTGATGTTTATCAAACGTCGGTGCGACACGCGTCGGCGGGTGGCACATGAGTGCGAACGAATCCGTCAGAAATCGAAGCCGAGCTGACCCTCGATCTCCGGAACGCTTCCGTCCGCCCAGTTGCGGGCCTTCTTGAGGTGCCGCCACTGGGGCAGCGCATCAAGATACGCCCACGACAACCGGTGGTACGGGGTGGGGCCCCGCTCCGCCAGCGCGGCCTTGTGGACAGGCGACGGATACCCGGCATTGGCCGCGAAACCGAAGTCTGCATGGTCGACACCCAGTTCGGCCATCATTTTGTCGCGCTGAACCTTGGCGATCACCGAGGCGGCCGCGACGGCGACACAGGACTGATCGCCCTTGATCACCGTACGGACGCGCCAGGGTGACCCCAGGTAGTCGTGCTTGCCGTCGAGGATGACCGCGTCGGGCCGTATCGGAAGGGCCTCCAGAGCCCGCACGGCGGCCAGCCGCAGCGCGGCCGTCATGCCCAGGTCGTCGATCTCCTCCGGAGAGGCGTGACCGAGGGCGTGCGAGGTGACCCACGTCAGCAGTTCCGCGGCGAGCGACTCGCGTCGCTTGATCGTCAGGAGCTTGGAGTCGGTGAGGCCCTCGGGCGGTCGGCGCAGTCCGGTGATCGCCGCGCAGACGGTGACGGGGCCGGCCCACGCTCCGCGCCCCACCTCGTCGACACCGGCAATGACCTTCGCTCCGGTCGTGGCGCGCAGCGAGCGCTCGACGGTGTGAGTAGGTGGTTCGTACGGCATGGCGCCCTTAGCCTACGCCGCCCGCGTCCCCGCGCGACACCCAGGTTTCCCGGGGCAACCGCGCCCCTCTCACCGACTGCGCTCAGGCACCTCACCGGCGCAGCAACGGAACCATCAACCGGTCGATCATCTCCTCGATCTCCCGCTCGCTCCATTCGCTCCCGCACATCTTCGAGCGGTACATCATCATGGCCGGAATCGCGTCGAAGACATAGCCGTTGGCCGCGTCGGGCCGCACCTCACCCCGCCGAATTCCACGCTCGACGACCTCGCGCAGCAGCTTGACCGTCGGCTGCACGACCCCCTCGATGATCACGCCATGGAAGCGCTCGGCCTGGATGGTGTCGCATTCGTGAATCACCGACCGCAGAGCGAACCCGGGGCGGGAGAACATCGCCTCACGTGCCTGACGGCACAGCGCCAGCAGATCCTCGCGCACGCTCCCGAGGTCGGGCGCCTCTTCGAAACGCGGCAGCCCGGCCTGCAGGGCGTCGGCGACCAGGTCCTCCTTGGAGGGCCAGCGTCGATAGACCGCCGCCTTGCCCGTCTGGGCGCCCGCGGCGACTCCCTCCATGGTGAGGCCGCTCCAGCCGACCGTGCTGAGCTGCTCCAGCGCGGCGTCGAGGATCGCACGCTCGAGCACGGCGCCGCGCCGACGCGGGGAGACCGTCGGGGCGGGAGCGGTCGTCCAGCGCGAAGTGACCATCTGTGTTTCTCCGTTGAGCCAGGGGGCGGGGGTGCCGAAAGCGGAAGCGGACGGACGACGCGGACCGCGGCGGCGACTCAATGAACGCTTGCGTTCACTAAGGGGGACTCACTACCGTGGACGCGTCAGTGAACGCGAGCGTTCACTAAGGCACTTGTGGGGGACCCATAGTGACAACCTCTCCGTTGATTAAGGATCAGAAGCCGGGAGCTGCCCGCCGGGAGGGGCGCCCCGGCATCGCACTCACCGTCATCGCGGCCTGCCAACTCATGGTGGTACTCGACGCGACGATTGTGAACATCGCCCTCCCGCACATTCAAGACGCGCTCAAGTTCAGCACCACCGACCTGACATGGGTGGTCAGCGCCTACACGCTGACCTTCGGCGGTCTGCTGCTCCTGGGCGGCCGGGCCGGTGACATCCTCGGCCGCCGCCGGGTGTTCATGACCGGAATCCTGGTCTTCACGCTCGCCTCGCTGCTCGGCGGGCTCGCCCAGGAACCCTGGCAACTGCTCGCGGCCCGCGCCCTGCAGGGCGTCGGTGGAGCGATCGCGTCGCCGACCTCGCTGGCGCTCATCACGACGACGTTCCCGGAGGGACCCGAGCGGAACCGCGCGTTCGGCGTCTTCGCCGCCGTCTCCGCCGGTGGCGGCGCCATCGGTCTGCTCGCGGGCGGCATGCTCACCGAGTGGCTCGACTGGAGGTGGGTGCTGTTCGTCAACGTGCCCATCGGTGTGCTGATCGCCGTCCTCACCCCGATGTACATCAGCGAGTCCGAGCGGCACCCGGGACGGTTCGACATCGCGGGCGCGCTCACCTCGACCGCCGGTATGGCCTCGCTGGTCTACGGGTTCATCCGCGCGGCGGAGAACGGCTGGCGCGACGGCCTGACCATCGGTTCCTTCACGGCAGCGGTGGTTCTGCTGCTGGCGTTCGGCCTCATCGAGAGGCGTGCGAGGGAGCCCATCACCCCGCTGCGGATGTTCACCGACCGCAACCGCTCGGGCACGTACGTGATCATGCTGAGTCTCGCGGCGGCGATGTTCGGGATGTTCTTCTTCATCGTGCTGTTCGTGCAGAACGTGCTGCGCTACACCCCGATCGAGGCCGGTCTGTCCTTCCTCCCGGTGACCGTCGCCATCGTCACCGGCGCCGGTCTGTCGCAACGGTTCCTGCCGGTGCTCGGCCCCAAGCCGTTCATGGTGGTCGGCTCCACGCTCGTGGTGCTCGGCCTGACCTGGCAGACCTTCATCAGCCCCGACAGTTCCTACGTCGGTGGTGTGCTCGGTCCGATGGTGATCTTCGCCTTCGGCATGGGCCTGAACTTCGTGACCCTCACCCTGACCGCCGTGTCGGGGGTCGCACCGCACGAGGCGGGCGCGGCGTCCGGTCTGCTCAACGTCACGCAGCAGGTGGGCGGCTCGCTCGGCCTGTCCATCCTCACGACGGTCTTCGGTACGGCGAGCCGTGACGAGGCGGAGAAGCAGGTCCAGCTCTTCATGGCCCAGGCCACGGACGCACAGAAGGCCGAGTTCGCCAAGACCCAGCAGTTGCCGGCTCCTTGGAGCCATGAAGTGCTCTCCCAGGGCATCTCGACGGCTTTCATACCGGCTGTCGCGATGGCCGTACTCGCCCTGGCCACCGCCGTCCTGGTGATCAGGGTCCGCAGGAGCGACCTGGAAGCCCTCTCCGGCACGGCAGGACCCACCGCCGGAGGCTGACGGAACGGTCATGGGAGTGGCCGCACATCGGCCGGATCACGCCCTGGTCCACGAAGTCCAGGGCGTGATCCGGCCGTGCGTGGGCCGCGACGACTCTCAGCGGTAGAACTCCGGACCCGGCTCACCGCACGCCGGTCCGCTCGCGTCCCCCACCGGCGGACGCTCGTCCAAAATGCGCCTGGCCTCGGCCTCGCCCCAGCTCGTGGCGTACCAGGGGACGTGCTGCCGCTCGTCCAACTCCTCCTTGATGTCCCACAGCGCGCACGACCGCATGGGCTCCGCCAGCCGGTCCAGGGCGGGCACCGCGTCGGCGGACAACCCTCGCGCGTAGGGCAGGTCGAAGCGGCCCGTGGTCTCGTACCGCTCGACGTTGCGCTCGGCGATCAGCCCGTCCGGCGACACCAGCCCGAACGCGAGCACCACGGCGGCCGCACTGGCCGCGACGGCGCGCGGCAGCCATCGGGCGCCCCACACACCGGCGGCCATGATGAGCACGATGACCAGGCCGAGCCAGAGCTCCATGGTCAGCACCGAGATCCTCAGGCGCGTCAGCCCGTAGGCCTCCACGTACATGTCCATACGCCGCACCGCTGACGCCACGACGACGAGCGCCAGCGCGCACAGCGTGCCCAGCACCCCGCGCACGAGCGTCCGGTCACTCGATCGGGTGCGTGGCGCCCAGCGCAGGGCGACCACGATGACCAGCAGGGTGAGCAGCGTGGCCATGAGCAGCTGCCAGAAACCCTGGCGCGCGTACTGGGCGTAGGTCTGGCCGGTCTCCTTCAGGACCGCGTCGTAGCCACCGAAGAGCACGGCGAGTTGAACCGCGTTGAAGACTGCGAAGAGCCCGACGAGTCCGACCAGGGGCAGCGCCCACTCGACGCGGCCGCGGGCACGCCCCGCCGGCACCTGGACGCGGTCCCACCGGGCGGGTGCGGCCGCTGTACGGGCCGCCGCGAGGGTTCCGAACAGACCCAGTGCGAGCAGCAGGATCCTCCAGGGTCCGTCGTTCACGGAGACGTCGGGCACCAGAGCGCCGAGCAGATCGGCGAAGGCCGCGTCGGCCCCGGCGAACAGCGCGCCGAAGACGACGAGGAGGCCCGCGGCCACGAGAAGCGCCCTCAGCAGAGGCGCAAGACGGCTCCGGTCGCCTCCCATCCGCTCGCGCAGGCCCTGCCACGCCCAGGCCGCGCCGGTGACCAGCGAGGTGAAGACACCGACGGGTCCGAGCAGAACGGCCGGCCAGGTGCGGCCGCCGTGCAGGGCGAGCGAACCCACCGCGAAGGCGGTAACGACGGCCAGGAACGAGGGCCACTCGGCGGCTCGCAGCGCAGGCACGGTCAGCAGAGCCAGCCCGCCCGCGCCCCAGACGAGGGCCCACGGGCGAGGACGCCGGCCCGCCCGGCGACCCGCGAAGTACACGGCGAGCGTGGCGGGCACGGCGACGAAGACCAGGTTGACCGCCAGCCCGTCGCCCAGCAGGAACATGCTGAGCAGGCCGGCGGCCAGGGCGGCCCACAGGGTCGCGGTACGGATCGGCGCGGGATCGCCGGGCGCGAAATCGATCAGTCCAGGCCGGGCGGGCGACGGTCCGCCCGGTACGGGTGCGGGTTTAGCAGGTATGGGTGCGGGTCCGCCCGGTATGGGTCCGGGTCCGCCCGCCTTGCCCGCCGCTGTGGCGTCGGCAGGTGCCGTCGGCCGGGACCGGTCCTTGTCCGCCCCCGCGCGAGCCCTCGGCAACGGGTCTTCGGATTCCGGTGTGGCTGGTACTGACGGTGTTTCCGGTGTACCTGGTGCTGACGGTGTTTCGGACATGGGCCCCCTCCCCCGACCGGCCCTCGCCGCCCACCGTACGCAGCACGGCGGCTGCGGCAGAAGGTTCGTGGCCGGTACCTCGTCGCCGCGTCTGGTCATGATCAACAGGCGGCGTGGCGGACAGGGTATGTCGCGGGTGAGGACACGGGGCCGACCGAGGAGTGCACTGTGGCATTCCTGTGACAGTTGAGGCGCTTGGGGCGGGTGGGCCCGGGGAAGCACGTCCTCTTTCGCCCGGACGCCTTCTCCGGCCCCGGCGGGTCATCCCACCTGGAGCCAGTCCGGGAACGCCTCGGTCTGCCGCGTCCATGCCTCGGGAGGCGCCCCGGCCTTACCGGAGGCGACCACTCCGCCGACGATGGCGCAGGTCGTGTCGACGTCACCGCCCACCTGGGCCGTCGTCCAGAAGCCCCGCTCGTAGTCACCGAGGGCGCGTGCCGCCGACCAGAGCGCGAACGGCACGGTGTCGTGCGCCGTCGTACGCCGTCCACAGCCCAGCACGGCGGCGACGGTGTCCGCGTCGGCGTAGTCGAGCATGTCCCGAGCGCGCCGCAGACCCGCGCCGACGGCGCTCTTCGGGACAAGGGCGATGACTCCGTCGAGCAAGGCTCCGGCGCTCGGCGGTCCGGCGGGGTCGGCCGCGAGGGCGGCGGCCGCGGCGACCGCCATGGCACCGACGACGGCCTCGCGGTGCTGGTGCGTGGGGTAGGCCGAGATCTCCGCCTGGTGGGTGGCCTGCTCGGGGTCGTCCGCGTACCAGGCGCCCAACGGGGCGATCCGCATGGCGGCGCCGTTGCCCCAGGATCCCTGGCCGTTGAAGAGCGCGGAGGCCAGCTCACGCCAGTCGCCGCCTTCGCGGACCAGACGCAGCAGACGGTTGACCGCGGGCCCGTAGCCACGGTCGAAGTCGTGGTGCACCGCGAAGGAGCGGGCGAGTTCGTCCTGGTCGATCCGCCCGTGGGCCGCGAGGACGGCCACGACCGAGCAGGCCATCTCGGTGTCGTCGGTCCACTGCCAGGGGCCGGACGGGGTCTCGCGGTTCTTGAGCAGCGGGTAGTTCACGGGCACGAAGTACTGCGAGCCCAGCGCGTCCCCCACCGCGAGTCCGCGCAGGCTGGAAAGGGCCCGTTCGAGGGGGCCATGAGGAGAGGAGTCAGCGGTCATCGCCCTGCCACTCTAGCTGGTGGCCCCGTACGACTCAGGGTCCCGCCAGCGGTCGAACGGCCGGTCGAGCGTGTACTTGCCGTCCTCCCCGAGAACGAGCATCCGCATCTCCGCGTTCCCGGGGTTCGACAGCGACTCGAACTCGGCGACCGTCCAGTGGAACCAGCGCATGCAGAACAGCCGCATGGCGAGCCCATGGGTGACCAGCAGAACGTTCGGCGGGTGGTCGGGGTCCTCGAAGCTGCGGAAGAGGCTCTCCAGGAAGCCGCCGACCCGGTCGTAGACGTCGGCGCCGGACTCGCCCTGCGCAAAGCGGTAGAAGAAGTGGCCGTACGCGTCCCGGTAGGCCTTCTGCAGGCGTACGTCGTCCGGGTCCTGCCAGTTGCCCCAGTCCTGCTCGCGCAGCCGTGGCTCCTCGCGCACGCGCACCAGCTCGGGGTTCAGGTGAAACGCCTGGAACGTCTCGTGCGTCCGGCGATAGGGGGAGACATAGACGCTGACGCGCTCGCGGCCGAGGACCTCGCGGATGCGTTTGCCGGTCTCCTCAGCCTGCTCCCAGCCGAGATCGGTGAGGGCTAGGGCGTGGTCGGGCTCGCGCTCGTACACGGTGTCATCAACATTGCCCGTTGACTCGCCGTGTCGGACAAGGATGATGCGCCGTGGTCGTGCCATGCCAAGACCCTAAAGGGCACGAGGGCGGATCGAGCACTCGTCCGGCTGCCATACGGCGTAGGTCACACAAGTCCCGCACACCCGCCCCTGAGGTTCGGGACGCAAACTCACCCGAGTCGGGCCCTCACACCGTCCAGCTCGGTTCCAGCTCCACGATGTCGCCGGTCATTGCCGCGACATCGGCCTCGATCTGGGCTCTCAGGGCCAGGCGTTCGATGCGTTCGACGCGGTACTTGCCGTGCTCCGCGGCCGACTGCCACATGGAAAGGATCATGAACTCGTGAGCGGGCGCCTCGCCGAAGAGGCCCCGCACCATGCCCGGAGAGCCCGCCATCGCGGGGTTCCAGACCTTCTCCTGCATCAGCGCGAAGTGCTCGGCCCGCTCCTCATGGACACGGCAGTGCGCGACCCGCACCAGATCGGCGTCCGTGAAGCGCGGCTCGAAACCGGTCTTCACGTCGAACCGGTGATCGAAAAGCTTGACCTGCATGTCCTTGAAGGTGCCCGACTGCGACGCGGCGAGCCGGTCATGGGAGCGCGCCATGAAGGAGTCGTAGAAGGCACGGCTCTCCCAGAACGAGAAGATGTGCGCCACACCGGCCCGCCCCCGGCTCCAACCCCCACCCTGTCCACGGAATCCCGGCTCCCCCAGTAGCCCCGCCCACTTTCGCTGCCCCCGCTCGAAACCGCGGCGGTCCACCACGGTGCAGCGAATCCACTTGACCAGCACCGCGCCATGGTAAGGCCACGGAACGTGGCGGCGGTCACTCTCCGGCCGGTTGCACCCGGGCGAGCGCCCCGGCGCGCATGCGAGGATGGACAACTGGCCTGGACCGCCAGGCAGTTCGGCCCGCACGCACAGAAGAACGGGGAGGGAGTTCTGTTGAACGGCCTCAACAAGGGCATCCGCAAGGTCGAGGTGTCGCTGAAGTGGGACCCGAGCCCGGCCGGACAGCCGCCGACGGATCTCGACATCGTCGCGGCGACCTACTCGGCGGCCGATCCGAGCGGCGCCCCCGCCTATGTCGTTCACTTCGACAGCCGCTCGCCCGACGGCACCATCACCCTCAACCGCGACAGCAAGACCGGGCAGGGCTTCGGCTGGGACGAGGTCATGACCGTCGAGCTGAACCGTCTCGACAGCCGGTACGGCCGGGTCGTGATCGGTGTCGCCATACAGCAGGGATCGGGCACGAGGACCTTCGTCAACGTCACCAAGCCCGCCCTGCGCATCCGTGAGGACTACACCGTCCTGGCGGAGGACGACTTCGGCGGTGTCCTCGGGTCGACGGCCGCGACCGTCGCCGAGTTCGTCCGCGACACCACCGGCGAATGGACGTTCCACCCCGGCATCACCGGCTTCGACGAGGACCCGGCGACCTTCGCCCGTGTCATGGGCGGCCCACCCCGGGCCTGACGCACCCCCCGAACAACAGACCGAGGGCGGTGGAGCCTTGCTTCGGCTCCACCGCCCTGTCACGCCGGTTCGCGCCCGGGGGCGCTCAGATCAGCTGCAGCCGCTCGTCGAGCCGCAGCCCTCGCAGATGTAGCAGGAGCCGGCCCGCTGCATCTTCGTCCCGCAGGAGAAGCACAGCGGGGCGTCCGCCTGGATGCCCAACTGCATCTCCACCAGCTCGGCGCTGGTGTGGGCCTGCTTCGGAGCGGGCTTGGCGCCCTCCTCGTCGGCCTTGGGAGCGGAGACCGCCTTCAGGGACTGGCGCGGCGCCGACTGGGCGAGCCCCTCGACGTCGACCTCCTCCTCGATCGGCTCGTACGACCCGGTCTCCAGGTGACGCTGACGCTCCTCGGCGGAGTGGATGCCGAGCGCGGAGCGGGTCTCGAAGGGCAGGAAGTCGAGCGCCAGGCGACGGAAGATGTAGTCGACGATCGACGCCGCCATCCGCACGTCCGGGTCGTCCGTCATACCGGCCGGCTCGAAGCGCATGTTCGTGAACTTCGAGACGTACGTCTCCAGCGGCACGCCGTACTGCAGACCCACCGAGACGGCGATCGAGAAGGCGTCCATCATGCCCGCGAGGGTCGAGCCCTGCTTGGACATCTTCAGGAAGACCTCGCCGAGACCGTCGTCCGGGTAGGAGTTGGCGATCATGTAACCCTCGGCGCCGCCGACGGTGAAGGAGGTGGTGATGCCGGGACGGCCCTTCGGGAGGCGCTTGCGGACCGGGCGGTACTCGACGACCTTCTCGACCGTGGCCCGGATCGTCTCCTCGGCCTTCTCGGTGATCTCCGTCTTCTCCTTCTCCTTGGTCTTGGCGGAGAGCGGCTGGCCGACCTTGCAGTTGTCGCGGTAGATCGCGAGCGCCTTGACGCCCAGCTTCCAGGCCTCGAAGTAGATCTCCTCGACCTCCTCGACGGTCGCCGTCTCCGGCATGTTGACCGTCTTGGAGATGGCACCGGAGATCCACGGCTGGATCGCGGCCATCATGCGGACGTGGCCCATCGGGGAGATGGCGCGCTCGCCCATGGCGCAGTCGAAGACCTCGTAGTGCTCCTGCTTGAGGCCCGGGGCGTCGATCACATTGCCGTGGTCGGCGATGTGGGCGACGATCGCCTCGATCTGCTCCTCCTGGTAGCCCAGGCGGCGCAGGGCCTGCGGGACCGTGCCGTTGACGATCTGCATCGAGCCGCCGCCGACCAGCTTCTTGAACTTGACCAGCGCCAGGTCGGGCTCGACACCGGTGGTGTCGCAGGACATGGCCAGGCCGATCGTGCCGGTCGGCGCGAGCACGGACGCCTGCGAGTTGCGGAAGCCGTTCTTCTCGCCGAGGCGGAGAACGTCCTGCCAGGCCTCGGTGGCGGCCGCCCACACCGGGGTGTCCAGGTCGTCCATGCGGACGGCCGTGCCGTTGGCGTCGGAGTGCTGCTTCATCACGCGGTTGTGGGCGTCCGCGTTGCGGGCGTAGCCGTCGTACGGGCCGACGACCGCGGCCAGTTCGGCGGAGCGCTTGTACGCCGTACCGGTCATCAGCGAGGTGATGGCACCGGCGAGGGCGCGGCCGCCGTCGGAGTCGTACGCGTGACCGGTCGCCATCAGCAGGGCGCCGAGGTTGGCGTAGCCGATGCCGAGCTGGCGGAAGGCGCGGGTGTTCTCACCGATCTTCTGGGTCGGGAAGTCGGCGAAGCAGATGGAGATGTCCATCGCGGTGATGACCAGCTCGACGACCTTGGCGAAGCGCTCGACCTCGAAGGACTGGTGGCCGAGGCCGTCGTCCTTGAGGAACTTCATCAGGTTCAGCGAGGCGAGGTTGCAGGACGTGTTGTCCAGGTGCATGTACTCGCTGCACGGGTTGGACGCGGTGATACGGCCGGACTCGGGGCAGGTGTGCCAGTTGTTGATCACACCGTCGTACTGGATGCCCGGGTCGGCGCAAGCCCACGCGGCCTCGGCGAGCTTGCGGAACAGCGCCTTGGCGTCGACCTTCTCGATGACCTCGCCGGTCATCCGGGCGCGCAGGCCGAACTCGGTGCCGTTCTCCACGGCCGTCATGAACTCGTCGTTCACGCGGACCGAGTTGTTGGCGTTCTGGTACTGGACGGACGTGATGTCGTCGCCGCCCAGGTCCATGTCGAAGCCCGCGTCGCGCAGGGCGCGGATCTTCTCCTCCTCCTTCACCTTGGTGGCGATGAAGTCCTCGACGTCCGGGTGGTCCACGTCCAGGACGACCATCTTGGCGGCACGGCGGGTGGCGCCGCCCGACTTGATCGTTCCTGCGGAGGCGTCGGCGCCCCGCATGAAGGAGACGGGACCGGAGGCGTTGCCGCCGGAGGAGAGCAGCTCCTTGGAGGAACGGATGCGGGACAGGTTCAGGCCGGCGCCCGAGCCGCCCTTGAAGATCATGCCCTCTTCCTTGTACCAGTCGAGGATCGACTCCATGGAGTCGTCGACGGCCAGGATGAAACAGGCCGAGACCTGCTGGGGCTGCGGGGTGCCCACGTTGAACCACACGGGGCTGTTGAAGCTGAAGATCTGGTGCAGGAGGGCGTACGCCAGTTCGTGCTCGAAGATCTCGGCGTCGGCGGGCGAGGCGAAGTACTTGTTGTCCTCACCGGCCTTCGTGTACGTCTTCACGATGCGGTCGATCAGCTGCTTGAGGCCGGTCTCGCGCTGCGGGGTGCCCACGGCACCGCGGAAGTACTTGCTGGTGACGATGTTGACCGCGTTCACCGACCAGAAGTCGGGGAACTCGACGCCGCGCTGCTCGAAGTTGACCGAGCCGTCGCGCCAGTTGGTCATGACGACGTCACGCCGCTCCCAGACCACCTCGTCGTACGGGTGCACGCCCGGGGTGGTGTGGATGCGCTCGATACGCAGGCCCTTGCTCGCCTTGGTGCCCTTGGCGCGGGAACTCCGTGCCGGACCGCTCGCCGTCTCTGTCATGCCGCCTCCCTGTACGGGCGAAAACGCCCTGAAGTGCCACGATGTTCCCGTGACACGGTGTTCTGTCTTGTGTCGCGACCCGGCTGACACAGCCGTTCGCGACAGGTCTGGATCGCCGCCCGTCGCCCGGACCCACTGGTCCGGCGGTGCGGCCCGCCGTCAGTTGGCGGCGTTGGCGGGCACCGGGACCTGCGCGGCCCCTCCGGACCCGCGGTCGCCCTCCACGCGCCCCTCGACCGTGCTCTCGACGTCCTCGTCGTTCGCGTCGGGGCGCTTCCCCTGCTCTTCCCTGAGTTCCGCGATCGCGGCCTCGAAGTCCTCCAGCGAGTCGAACGCCCGGTAGACGCTCGCGAACCGCAGGTAGGCGACGAGGTCGAGTTCCTGCAACGGGCCGAGTATGGCCAGCCCCACGTCGTGGGTGGTCAGCTCGGCGCTTCCGGTCGCGCGCACCGCCTCCTCGACCCGTTGGCCGAGCTGGGCGAGCGCGTCCTCGGTGACAGGCCTGCCCTGGCATGCCTTGCGGACGCCATTGATGACCTTGGTACGACTGAAGGGCTCGGTCACGCCGGACCTCTTGACCACCATCAGCGAGCACGTCTCCACCGTCGTGAAACGACGGGAGCAGTCGGGACACTGGCGGCGCCTGCGGATCGACGTGCCGTCGTCCGTCGTACGACTGTCGACGACGCGGCTGTCGGGGTGCCTGCAGAAGGGACAGTGCATAACTCCAACCCTCCTCACAGCACGACTCAATAAGCCCCACGAGCCACTTGGGCCCCGCGGAAGCAGCCCCAAGCATAGGGGATGACCTTGAGCCCGAGGACCCGGGGGACCACAACTTCTGGGCCGTTGCGGCAATCCAAGCACTAGATGTAGGGCTTGGCACGTAAATCCCCCCACGGCGCGCGTGTCGCGCACGTATCGGCATGTGCCAGACGGAGAGTCGGTCGCGGAGCGCGTCCGAACCGTCGCGGAGCGGACGCGGACGCGGCGGGGGCGCCACGAGAACGGGGTCGGTACCCGATCGACGGAGTACCGGATGGCAGACTGGGCCACGCGACGACAGCGGCCCACAAGGCCCTTCGCCTCGGCGGTGAAGAGTACAGGAATCAATGCTTTTGTCCGCCGAAGTTGCCGCCCTACACCCCGACGCATGGTCACGTCAGACAATCCACGGTTTTTCACTCGAACGTGTGTTTGGCGCAACCTTTCGAAAGCAACTACCGTTGTGCTGCACGGGAGACCATCGAGAGGGGCCGACGTGACCACCACCGCTGACAGTGCCACCATCACTGCCCAGGACCGCTCCCAGAGCCGACTCGAGCCGGTGCATGCGATGAACGAAGCCACGAACCATGAAGGGCCCAAGCGCGCCCTGCCCGGCCGACCTCCAGGCATCAGGGCGGACAGCTCCGGGCTCACCGACCGGCAACGCCGGGTCATCGAGGTGATCAGGGACTCGGTGCAGCGGCGCGGATACCCGCCGTCGATGCGGGAGATCGGCCAGGCGGTCGGCCTGTCCAGCACATCCTCCGTGGCGCACCAGCTGATGGCACTGGAGCGCAAGGGCTTCCTGCGCCGCGACCCGCACCGTCCGCGTGCATACGAGGTCCGCGGCTCCGACCAGGCCTCGGCCCAGCCGACGGACACGGCGGGCAAGCCGGCCGCGTCCTACGTGCCGCTCGTCGGCCGGATCGCCGCCGGTGGCCCGATCCTCGCCGAGGAGTCCGTCGAGGACGTGTTCCCGCTCCCCCGCCAGCTGGTGGGCGACGGCGAACTCTTCGTCCTGAAAGTCGTCGGCGACTCCATGATCGAGGCCGCCATCTGTGACGGAGACTGGGTGACGGTCCGCCGTCAGCCCGTCGCCGAGAACGGCGACATCGTGGCCGCCATGCTGGACGGCGAGGCCACGGTCAAGCGCTTCAAGCGCGAGGACGGCCATGTCTGGCTGCTCCCGCACAACGCCGCCTACGAGCCCATCCCGGGTGACGACGCGACCATCCTCGGCAAGGTGGTGGCCGTCCTGCGCCGCGTCTGACACCCAGCGGCGGACGGTTGCCCGTGCCCGTCCCCGCCCCTGATCCGGGCCCCGGAATCCACTGCGCCGGTTCCGGGGCCCTGGGCTGCCCAGGGTCCGCCGAAGCCTCGCGGTCCGAAGCCGAGCCCGTGCGCATCACGGCAGGTGGCCTGTCCCCGTGGTTCCTGGGGACAGGCCACCTGCCGTTCGTCATGCCTCCGCTTCGGCCACCTGTTCCTGCTTCTCCGCCTCTTCCCTCGCGGTGGCGGCACTGTCGATCGCAGCAAGGGACCTACGGACCTGGTTACGGTCCGTCGTGTACCAGAAGTCGGGCAGTGAGGCCTTCAGATAGCTGCCGTACCGCGCGGTCGCGAGTCGCTGGTCCAGTACGGCGACCACACCGCGATCCCCTTGCGCCCGGACGAGACGGCCGGCGCCCTGTGCCATCAGCAGGGCAGCGTGCGTGGCGGCGACGGCCATAAAGCCATTGCCGCCCGCCTCCTCGACGGCCTTCTGGCGCGCGCTCATCAGCGGGTCGTCGGGCCGGGGAAACGGGATCTTGTCCATCACGACCAGCTGACAGCTGGGACCTGGCACGTCCACGCCCTGCCAGAGCGAGAGGGTGCCGAAGAGACAGGTCTTCGGGTCGGCCGCGAAGCCCTTGATCAGCTCTCCGAGCGTCTCCTCGCCCTGCAGCAGGATCGGGTTCTCGGGGATGCGGACCCGCAGCTCCTCCGCCGCCAGCTGGGCGGCCCGCATCGACGAGAACAGCCCGAGCGTCCGACCGCCGGCCGCCTGGATCAGCTCCGTGAGCTCGTCCAGCATGTCCGCGCGGTCGCCGTCCCGCGCGGGACGTGACAGATGTTTGGCGACATAGAGGATGCCCTGCCGCGGGTAGTCGAACGGCGATCCGACATCCACGCCCTTCCACTGCGGCAGGTCGTCGCCCTGGGTGCCCTCGGGGGCCAGTCCCAGTGACGCCCCTACGCCGTTGAAGTCGCCGCCCAGCTTGAGCGTGGCCGAGGTCAGGGTGACGGAGCGGTCCGCGAAGAGCTTCTCCCGGAGAAGACCCGAGACGGACATGGGTGCTACGCGCAGGGACGCACCGAATCGGTCATGGCGTTCGTACCAGACGACGTCCCACTCGGAGCCGTTGCTGATTCGCTCCGCCACGTCGTGCACGCTCTCCACAGCCGCCAGGGCCTGCTTGCGGACGGCGTCCTCGTCCTGGACGGACTTGTCACGGGTGCTGCCGATCGCCGAGATCACGGCGCGAGCGGCGTCGCGCAGCGCCATCAGGACGTACGCCAGGTCCTCGGGGATCTCCTCCAGCCGGCCCGGCAGAGCCAGCTCCATGACCCGCTCGAAGCCCTCGGCGGCGGTCTGCAGCTGGTCCGCCACCTTCTCGTTCACGAGCTTCGCCGCCCGCTTCACCGCGCGGTTGACCTGGCCCGGGGTGAGCTCGCCGGTCGCCACACCGGTCACCCGGGAGACGAGTTCGTGCGCCTCGTCCACGATCAGGACCTCGTGCTGCGGGAGCACCGGAGCGCCTTCGATGGCGTCGATCGCGAGCAGTGCGTGGTTGGTGACGACGACCTCGGCGAGCTTGGCCCGCTCCCTGGCCATCTCGGCGAAGCACTCGGCGCCGTACGCGCACTTCGTGGCGCCCAGGCATTCCCTGGAGGACACGGAGATCTGCGCCCAGGCACGGTCGGACACACCTGGGGTGAGGTCGTCCCGGTCGCCGGTCTCGGTCTCCTGCGACCAGTCCCGCAGCCGCAGTAGGTCCTGGCCCAGCTTGCTGCTGGGCGCGGCCGCCTCGAACTGGTCGAAGAGGCCCTCCTCCTCGTCCTGCGGCACGCCCTCGTTCAGCCGGTGCAGGCACATGTAGTTCGACCGGCCCTTGAGCATCGCGAACTCCGGGCGGCGGCGCAGCAGGGGGTGCAGCGCGTCGACCGTTCTCGGCAGGTCCCGCTCCACGAGCTGCCGCTGGAGGGCGAGGGTCGCCGTGGCGACGACGACACGCTCTCCCTGGGCGAGCGCGGGCACCAGGTAACCGAGTGACTTTCCGGTGCCGGTGCCTGCCTGGACCAGCAGATGGGAGCCGTCGTCGATCGCCTCCGCGACGGCTTCGGCCATGGTCACCTGGCCGGGGCGCTCCGTGCCGCCGACAGCGGTGACGGCGGCATGCAGGAGTTCGTGGAGTGAGGGCTTCGTCATAGCGCGACCACCCTACGGGTCACCACTGACAAACGGGTGATCGCGGCGGACGTGTGGGGTCTGGGAGGCGGGGTCGCGTGGGGCCTGTGGGGCGGGATCAAGACGTGTTCTCTTCGACGGGGCGGGGTGGACACGGGACGCATGGCCACGGGGCATGACGTGACGGGACGGGATGGTCGCAGGGCCCGGAAATTGCGTCGGCTCGACCGGGAACCGGATCGGATCGGGCGGTGTACCAGATATGACGGCGTCACAGCAGATCCACATCGGATCTACATCAGATCGCGCAGCAGCCGATCTCTGCACATGAGGGCGGCCCGCTTGTCGGGCAGGTCGACCTCTGCGGAGTACCGGAAGCCGGCGCTGAGGAAAGCGGAGACGGAGGGGAAGTTGCGAAGGTCGGGTTCCGCGACGACGCGGGCACAGGAAGGTCGTCTGTCGAGGACGAGATCGGCGACGGCACGGAGCAGGGTGGAGCCGAGACCACGCCCCCGATCGGCCACGGGGCCGATGAGCAGATGGATCCCGGTGTCGTGCGGGCGGGCCGGGTAGTGGCGGGCGAGAGGGTCGAGGTCTGCCCGGTAGATCTCCCAATAGCTCACTGGGGAGCCGTTCAGTAGTCCGAGGCAAGGAATGCTGCGGCCGTCTCCGCCGAGCTGGGTCCGTAGGTGGTTCGCGGTCACGTCCTCGGCTCCGCCGAGCTTCCAGTAGGAGTCCACGGCCGAGTCGTTCATCCAGCGGGAGATCAGCGGGAGGTCCCGTTGGAGGCGCACCGGGACGAGCTGCAGGGTGCCTGCCGGGGTGACGACCGGCCCCCAGTCCGCGAGGTGGTCGAGCAGCTCGCCACTGGCCCGGAGTCCCCGCTGCCCCGCCTCGGTACTGCCACCGTAGGGGTCGGGGTCCTCGGACAGGAGCGCGAGGAAGTCGTCGGTCAGGCGCAGTTCGAGTGTGTCCTCGTTGCTGGGGGCCGAGGCAGTGCCGGCGTCGGTGCTCGCGTCGGTGGGAGACACGGCGACGCTCCTCTCAGGAGATCGGGTGGGTCATGTTCCTCAGGGCTGAAGGGAGGCGGCGTACGCGGACGAGTGGGTTGGACAGCTATAGGAGGTGGAGCAGTCGGTCATGCGTGGAGGGGGTTGGCGATGGTGACGTAGACGGACTGGGTGTCGACCGGGCCGACGAGTTCGTCGAGGCCGTGGAGACGGGTCAGGAGGTTGGCCTTGCAGCGCAGGAGCGGTGAGTCGAGCAGTCGGGCCGGCAGGGTGGTGTTCAGCCGGGCGGGACCGGTCGCCACATCCGTGAGGAAGCGGCGGAAGGCGGCGAGAAGAACTCGCTCGTGGGCGAGATGCTGGGAGCCGAACGCGCCGATCAGGCCGAGCACATTGTTGATGCCGAGGTAGTAGGCAAACCGCTCGTCGGCGACCTCGTCGGAGACGAACGTGTCGCTGCGCTCCCCGATGCCGGGCAGCCGGGATCGGAGCTCCGCACGGCGGGATTCGCGGAAGTAGTAGCCCTGGTTGTCGCGGTACCGACCGCCGATGGGCCAGCCGTCGGGGCCCAGGAGGACGAGCGTGTTCTGCTGATGTGCTTCGAGGGCGATCCCGGCCTCACCGTCGAGCCACAGCACGGGCCGCACGACGTGCTCGAGATAGCGCAGGAACCACTCGACGGCCACGGCGCCCCGGGGACGCCCGGTGCGCCCGGCGAGACGGGTGACGACCTCTTCGAGCCGCGACCGCATGAGCAGGCGCTCGTCGGGACGACGGTCGTCGGAATGACCGTCATTGGGATGGCGGTCGTTGAGATGGCGGTCGTCGGGGCAGTGTTCGCCATGGGGGTACGGCACGGGTGACACGAGGCCGGCGACGCAGGACGCGTCGTCCCCCGGGCCGAACGGGTTGTGCCGGATGACCACGTCCAGGCCCGCCAGGGGGTCGCCGTCCGGTGCGGTGACCGCCAGCCAGGCCGGGTCGCGGACGATGTCGAATCCGGGGTGGGCCGCCTGCCACCGCTCGGCCAGGCCGGTGCGCAGCAGGCGGTGCACCTCGACACCGCGGTGGAGTTCCTTGCGGAGGTTCTCACGACGGGAGTTGGTGATGCGCAGGCCCAGGGAGAGTTTCAGCATCGCGGGGGCACCGGTGCGGTGAACGGTGCGGACGGAGGAGGTGGCGTGCCATGGGGCACCGTGCGGACCCAGGTCGCGCACCAGACCGGCGTCGAGCAGAGCGGCGACGGCCGGGCGGTGGCGGACCTCGCGGAGCTGCCAGGGGTGGAGGGGCAGAGCGGTGAAGCCGTCGGGCAGTGGCAGTGCCGGGCCGGCCAGCCGCGCGGTCAGCCGGTCGGCCGGGACGAGACGGCCGCGCTCGGTCCACGCCGAGTCGGTCGACAGGACGGAGGGCGCGATCGCCAGCCAGTGCAGGGGGAAGGAGCCACGCAACTCGGGTGAGTACAGCTGATCTTCGGCCTCGGAGAGCCCTTCCCTGCTCTTCGGGGTGGGGTGCAGAGGGTGGCCGAGGAGAAGCGCCTGCTCTGCGGCCAGGAAACGGTCGGGGCCGTCGGCGGGTTGAGCTCGGCGCTCGCTGATGAACACGGCGACACGGCGGGCGGAGTCGGCAACCCTGCCGACCAGGTCCAGTTGGTCACGCTGGACGAGGGGGCTGTCGTGGCCGAGACAGGGGGGTTGGTCAGGCCGCTCGCCGCGGGCGTTGTGCGCGCGCTGGGTGAGCTGCTCGCGCCGGGTGGGATGGGTGTGTGGGGTGGGCGCGGCCGTGGGTCGGGGCTTGGTGGCTGTGCCCGGTGTGTGTCGTGCGGTCGCTTCGCGGGCTAGTAGCGCCGCAACCGTGATCGCGTCGAGAGGGGGTGCGGTGTCGGGGGCCCCGGCGAGACGGGGGAGCCCGAATCGGTGCCAGCCGGTCGGGGACCAGTAGCGCACCGGGGCGATGAGGGTCGTGCCGGTGGCAGGGAGAGGGATGTGGAGGAGGCCACCGTGGTCTTGGGGAGGGGTGAGGTCGTGTTCGCGTACCCAGCAGCGCAAGAGGTTCTCGACCGCTGCGGCCTGGGCAGCGGTGTGCGGGTCGGGGTGGTGAAGAAGGTCGGCGTCGAGGTGGGGCGGGGGTTCGGGCGCCCGGATGCCGTCGGTGGCTCGGCGAGGGGCCGGCCGACCGCGCTCATGGCTTGGCTCAGTCGGAAGCTGAGGGGGTGCGGATTGGCGAGGGACTGGCTGGGTGGGGGGCGGGGCCTGCGCGGGCGTGCCGGGTCCAGGGCCCGCTTGGTGCTGCCAGGGCGCCACCAGGCTGAACCCCGACCCCAGCCGGCAGGACCCCCGCTCGACCTGACTGGACTCAGCCTGCCCCGGCGGCTCGACCTGGCCCGACGACTGCTGCCCCGACTCGGCTTGGCGGGACCGCAGTTGCCCCGGCTCGAGCTTGCCCAGCAATGGTTCAGGTCGGCTAGGCAGTGGTTCGGCACTCGCCTGGCCAGGCGGTCGTTCGGCACTCAGCTGGCCCGGGGTGGGGAGGGCGTGGGCTTCCCGGGTGTGGTGGTGGGTGCGGGCCCCGGGGGCGGGCGGCGGGTTCACGGCGGTTCCTGGGGTTGCTCGTGTGAGGGGGAAAGCGCGGGTTGTTGCGGGCGAGCGGGGGTGGGGCTTGTGTGGAAAGGGGGCGGGGCTGTGGAGTGCGGTGTCGGGAGGGCGGTCCGGGCGGTGGGGCGGTGCCGTGGGTGGATGGCTGGTGCGGGCGTGGCTTGGCGGGCGGCTGCTGGGGTGGGGGTGGTGTTCATCCGCCCGGCGTGTGTGCGGAGCCTCCGGCTCGCACGCGGCCCGGGTGCGCCGGGAATCGCGCCCGTGCGGTGGCCGCCACCGAGGCAATCGCGTCCGTCAGACGGTCGAGCACGGCGTTCGTCTGTTCATCGGTGATCGTGAGGGGTGGGAGGAGGCGTACGACGCCGCCGTTGCGGCCACCGAGGTCGACGATCAGACCTCGGCGGAGGCACTCGCGCTGCACCGCCGTGGCGAGGGAGGGTGCGGGTGGAGGGGGGCCGATGCCGTCGGATCCAGGAGGCGCGTCCGGGGTGACCATTTCGATGCCGATCATCAGCCCTCGCCCTCGTACGTCACCGACGCAGGCGAAGCGCTCGGTGAGGGGGCGGAGCTGGGCGAGGATGCGGGCGCCCAAGGTGTCGGCACGTTCGGCGAGGCCGTTTTCGCGGACGTGGGCGAGGGTGGCGGCGCCCGCGGCCATGGCGAGCCGGTTGCCGCGGAAGGGGCCCGCGTGGGTGCCGGGCCGCCACACGTCGAGGTCGTCGCGGTGGACCACGACGGCCAGGGGCAGGCTGCCGCCGATGGCCTGGGACAGGACCATGACATCGGGGACGACGCCGCTGTGCTCGACCGCCCAGAAGCGTCCGGTGCGGCCGACGCCCGTGCGGACCTCGTCGGCGATCAGTGGGATCGAGCGTGCGGCGGTGATGGCCCGCATACGGCGCAGCCAGCCGTCGGGGGCGGGGAGGACACCGCCCTCGCCCTGGACGGGTTCGAGGATCATGCCGGCGGGCAGCGGCGCTCCGGGCTCGGTGTCGTCGAGGGCGGACTCGGCCCAGCGGGCGGCGAGTTCGGCGCCACGTTCGCCGCCGATACCGAACGGGCAGCGGTAGTCCTGCGGGTAGGGCAGGTGGGCCACCTGAAGATCGCGGGCGCCTGTGGGCGTTTCGCGGGTTCCGATGGTCGGGCCGGTGTGGGCGCCGGTGAAGGCGAGCATGCCGGAGTGTCCGGTCGCGGCCCGGACCAGTTTGCAGGCGGCCTCGACCGCGTCCGCGCTGGAGGGGCCGCAGAACCGGACACGGGCGCGGGCGGCGAGCTCTGGCGGCAGGGTGCGGAGCAGTTCGGTGGTGAAGGCGTCCTTGGCCGGGGTGGTGAGGTCGAGGACGTGCAGGGGAGCGCCCGAGTCGAGCGCCTTGCGGATCGCTTCGAGGACGACCGGGTGGTTGTGGCCGAGGGCGAGGGTGCCCGCGCCGGAAAGACAGTCGAGGTAGCGGCGGCCGTCGGCGTCCTCGATGGTCAGCCCGCGTGCGCGTACGGGCACGACAGGCAGGGAGCGGGCGTAGGTGCGTGCCGCCGTGTCGCGGGCGGCCTGCGGCCGCAGGAGCGCCCCGTGCCCCGACCTCACCGCACCCGCCCCGTCGTGCTCCCGTCGTGGTCGGGCCCGTTCGCTCTCCGATCCCGAACGCGCTCGCTCGGGCTCACGCCCGACCGACGCCACCGCAGACTCGGTCACCGCCACTACTGCACTTCCTCCCACGGCTCATCAGAGGCAAGTCGGCAGGGGGCACCGAACACCGGCGGGTCCCCCGCACGTACCAACGACGCGACCGGTACGGGGAAGCGGGTAAGAAAAAAATCCTTGCCGTGCGAGAGCGCTGTCGGTCCGGTTCGATCCACTGCCGTCCCACCGACCCAGCCACAGGCCGTGCACCCACGGCCCTGCCGCGGCAGCGGGTTGTCGTGCAGCGGGTTGGTGCAGTGGGTCAGCGAAGTGGGCACGCTCAGTGCGTCACCGTTTCAGCCCGACACCGCCGAAGTGAGTGACGTCAATGTCCTCGTCGTCGGCTCCCGGGCGCCAGCGGGAGCAGGAGCTATGCCCGGGGACAGGACTTCGACGTCGCCGAAGAGGCGTACGAGGTCGGCATGGCTGCGCAGGGTCATCGGCGCAGAGCCCTGTTCGTTCCAGTAGTTGACCGCCTGCGTCATCGCTTCGCCGTCGACCTCGGTGGTGGGATGGGAGATGACGAGGTGACTGCCGGGCGGTACGGCATTCACCAGCCGCCGCACGATGGCCTCCGCTTCGTCGGTGTCCATGACGAAGTTCAGGACGCCCATCATGGTGATCGCGATCGGCTGATCGAAGTCCAGGGTGACCGCGGCGCCCCTCAGGATCGTGTCGGGGTCGTGGACGTTCCGCGTGAGCTATCGTCAAGACCTGTGGGTAAAGATCTTTAGGCGGCTACAGCGGTCGGTTGGTCGTGGGGGCGTCCGATGAGCTTGCCGCGTTCGAAGCGGGCGCCGGCGTGGACGAGCGCGACGAGATGAGGGCTCGGGGGCGGATCAGTCTTCGCGGGTGAAGTGTGCGCAGTCCGGGCAGTCGTCGACATAACGGTGCCGGCATTCGACGGTGTGCTGCAGGAAGGTGATGGCCTGCAGCCTTTGGGTGACCTCACGTTCGAGGGCAGCGATCTTTTCCCTTACAACCGTCTGGGCCGCCGACTTCTTCGGCGCCATGGCGGCAATGACTTCCGGCAACGAGAGCCCGACGTGCCGCAATTTCAGCACGGTTCGCGCCTGCTCCAGAGCGTTGTCGTCATAGATGCGGTAGCCGTTGCCGTCGCGACGGACGGTGAGTGCCCCCACCTGCTCCCAGTGCCGCAGCACGTGAGCTTCGATTCCGAGTTCTGCAGCGGCTTCTCCGATCGCCTTCACCACACGCGCCTTGCCTTCATGTCGACCTGAACCCTTAACGTCTCGATCATGCCTGATATCCCTCGCTCCGCGGGCACCCGCCACCGCCCATCGATCCTGGTCACCGGCGCAACCGGCAACCTCGGCCGTGAGGTCGTCGACCGCCTCCATGCACACGGCGCGCGCGTGCGATGCCTCGTGCGCCGCCGGACCGGCCCGCACCCCGGGGCCGAGTCGGTGGTCGGCGACCTGACAGACCCCACCGCCGTCCGTGCGGCGCTGGTGGGTATCGACGCCGTCTTTCTCCTGTGGCCACTGCTCGCTTCCGCCCCGGCGCATGACCTGGTTACGGAACTCAGCGCAGCGGCGCCCCGTGTCGTCTATCTGTCCTCGACGGCCATCGACGACGCAGCCGCTCGCCAGAGTGATCCGATCGTTCAGGTGCACGCGGACATGGAAGCCCTGCTCCACGAGGCCGGTCTGCGACCCGTGGTGCTGCGCAGCGACACCTTGGCTTCGAACGCCCGTGGCTGGGCGGCACAGCTGCGGGCGGGCGACGTGGTGGCAGGCCCGGACATGGCGCGCACCGCGGTCGTCGACGAGCGCGATGTCGCCGACGCGGCCGCAGGTGCATTGCTCGCGCACCATGGCCATCCGGATCACGGCCCGTACCTGCTGACAGGACCTGAGGTGCTCAGCCGTGCCGACCAGGTCGCCAGCCTCAGTGCCGCACTCGGGCGCCGTCTGCGCTTCGAAGCACTGCCTGCCGAGCTCGCGCGCTCGCGCATGCTCGCAGACGGTCGTCCCCCGCAACTGGTAGAGGCGCTGATCGCTGCCTCGGAGCGCCGACCGCCGTCGCACCGCACCACCGATCATGTGGAGCGCCTGGCCGGCCGACCGGCCGGCACCTTCGCGAGATGGGCCAGCGACCACGCGGTTGAGTTCGAGCGCGCTCCAGATTGACCTTCTCGCCCTCGGTGTCGGCAAACATGGCCCCGTCGGGACCAGTTCGCCTTGACAGCCAACGCGGCCAAGCAGTTCGACGAACTCACCACCGAGACGGAAGTCCACGCCCTGGACCGCGCCCTGGTGGCCATCAGCGTCAACCCGGAAAATCGGCGAGAGTCATAGCCAAGTTGTGGATCAGAAGGGTGTTCAGGCTGCGGTGACCTCCGCTCGCTCGACGAGGCGACCGTTTTCGAAGCGGGCTCCCGTGCGGACGAGAGCGACGAGCTGGGGTGCGGTGATCGCGCGCCAGCGAACCTGAGCGGACTCGGCGAGTTTGAAGACCATGGCCAGGGCCGCGGCCGCGCTGCCGGCGCCGCGGGTGACCTTGGTGCGGAGCTTGACGGTGCTGAAGGTCGACTCGATCGGATTCGTGGTCCGGAGATGCACCCAATGCTCGGCCGGGAAGGCGTAGAAGGCGAGAAGTTCATCGACGTCATCGGTGACCTTCTTCACGGCCTTGGGCCACTTCGCGCCGTACGCGCACTCGAAGTCCTTGACCGCCTTCATCGCGTGGTCGCGGTCTTCAGCGTTGTAGATCTCCTGCAGCGCCTTCTTCGCTCCAGGGTGTGCGGACTTCGGCAGCGAGTTGACCACATTGCGGGCTTTGTGAACCTAGCACCTTTGCTGCTTGGCCTGCGGAAACACCTCGGCCAGGGCCCGCCACAGGCCCATCGCGCCGTCGCCGACGACGAGTTCGGGATCGCGCATGCCGCGCCGGCGGCAGTCGCGCAGCAGATCCGCCCACGACTCGGTCGACTCCCGCAGGCCCTCGGCGAGCGCAATCAGCTCCTTGGTGCCGTCCAGACGCACGCCCATGAGGACCAGGACGCAGGAGTGCGCCTGGCCGAGGCGGACCTTGGGGTGCACGCCGTCGGCCCACACGTACACGTAGTCGGATTCGGACAAGTCGCGGGCCTGGAATGCGGCGTGGTCGTCGGTCCACTGCCTGGTCAGCCGGGTCACCGTCGCCGGCGAGAGACCAGCCGCCGAGCCGAGGAACTGCTCCATCGCCGGCACGAAGTCCCCCGACGACAGTCCGTGCAGGTACAGCAGGGGCAGCACCTCGCTGATCTTCGGGGACTTCCGGCACCAGGGCGCCAGGATCTTCGACGAGATCCGCTTGCGCTCGCCCGTGGCGGCATCGACGCGCTTGTCGTTCACCCGGGGCGCTCGCACCGGGATCGGGCCGGCAGCCGTGGTCACAGTCCGTTCGCGGTGGTGGCCGTTGCGAACCACCAGACGGCGACCTTCCTCGTCGCATTGCTCGGCCAACTCGGATATGTACTGGTTGACTTCGGCCTCCAGGGCGGCGGCGAGCATCCGCCTCGCGCCCTCGCGGACGATGTCGTCCATCAAGGAGCCGGTCTCGGTGGTGCCGTCGTCGGTGACTACTCTGAGCACGGGCGTGCCTTCCCGACCCGCGCTGCAACGCGGGCCTACTCGGTGACTTGCTGATCACTCACTCGGGAAGGTACGCCCCTCGTGCGCCCTCCCAGGAGAGCCGATCCACAAGTCCTGAGCATGGCTCTCCGCGTCTATGTAGTCGGTGGCGCCTTCGGGTGTGCTGTTGAGCAGGGCGTGTGCGTGCGCGAGAACGATGGGGTCGTTGTCGACGTAGACGATCCTGCAGGAGGGGTCTACACGTTGGGCGACCTCGTGGGTGTTGTCCGCGGTGGGCAGGCCGGTTCCGATGTCCAGGAACTGTCGGATGCCCGCCTCCTCGGCCACATAGCGGACGGTGCGGGCCAGGAAGCGGCGGTCGGCCACGGCGGAGCGGGGAAGTTCGGGCACGAAGCCGAGGATCTGGTCGCCGACCTCCTCGTCGACCTCGTAGTGGTCCTTGCCTCCCAGCCAGTAGTTCCAGATCCGCGCGGAATGAGAGACGTTCGTCCGGATCTGGTTGGCGCGCGCGACACCATCGTCCCGGGGGAAGTGGTCGGACATGCGGTGCGGCTCCTTCGAAACGTGAGCGGTGACTTTCATCCCCAACTTAGGCTCAATCGCTCAACTACCGCACTGGAAAGGGCATTTGAACGTCTCGGGGACGTGGGGAGTGATCTGCGCCTGCCGTTCCTCGCCCGTGTGCTGCCGTTGCCGGAAACGACCCCCGAACAGCAACTGATGTCGCCGGCGGCGTCGGGCAGGACCGGGTACGACGACACGACGGCACGTCAAATGGGGGTGGAAGGGGGCGATTGCCCTGCCGGTCGGCTCGTAGCGAAACCGTTGCCGTTCCATCGGATGTCCCCCACAACGACCGCATAGTGTGTGGTGCCGTTCCGAAGGAAGCGGCTGGGTGGATGGCACCAAGCCGCGCGGACGACGACTACGTAGGCACTACGTATGCAGAAACAGATGTGCGGAGCCGCGCGAATGCCGTGTCGGCTACGTACAAGGAGGCGGCCGGCGTGCGGAGGTGTCGCACGCTGTCCGTTTCGGCACCACAGATTTCTCTTACGCCCCAGGGGGAGTTCAGACCATGCGACCCATACGACCGCTCTTCGCCGCTCGTCGTGGGAGGAGTACGCGCCGCAGGACCTCCCCCGTTCTGGCCGCGGTCGGCCTCGCCACGGCTCTGTCGTTGACCGCCACGGCGTGCGGCTCGGGTGACACGACGGCGAACGCCGAGGCGTCGGCGTCCGCGCAGGACAGCGGCAGCGCGGGCGACGGCAAGATCCGGATCCCGGACGACATCAAGGACAAGCTCAAGGAACACGGGATCGACCTCGACAAGTGGCGGGGCGGGGCCTGGAAGAACTGGGACAAGGACGACTGGCTGCGCGAGGCCGAGGACTACGTCAACCCGATCATCAAGGACCTGTGGGACCCGGACCGGATGCGGGACGCCGAGGAGCCGGAGAAGGAGGTCGACGAGGGAGACCTGACCGGTGACCAGGGTGTGACCGACCCGACGCCCCAGTCCATCGACGCGAAGGCGGTGGCGGCGCAGTACCACGCGAACGTGCCGGAGGCGGGCAAGGTGTTCTTCGACGCGCCCGAGGGCACGATGGTCTGCTCGGCGACGGTGGTGCAGGACCCGGCCAACCCGGGCAAGTCCAACCTCGTGTGGACGGCCGGTCACTGTGTGCACGCCGGGAAGTCGGGCGGCTGGTACCGGAACATCGCCTTCGTGCCCTCGTACAACGACAGCGCCAGGCCGACGTCGGAATTGAAGACGGCCACGAAGGAGGAGGTCGCTCCGTACGGCGTCTGGTGGGGTGACTGGGCGCAGACCTCGGACCAGTGGATCGAGCAGGGCGGTCAGACGGGCGGTGACGGGGCGCCGTACGACTTCGCGGTGATCCATGTGACGCCGGAGGAGGGCAGCGGGGGCAAGTCGCTGGAGGAGACGGTCGGTTCGGCGTTGCCTGTGGACTTCGACGCGCCTTCCGTGCCGCAGGTGGAGAGCATCACCGCGACGGGCTACCCCGCCGGGACTCCGTACGACGGCGAGACGATGTACCAGTGCACGGACAAGCCCGGGCGGCTCTCGCTCGTCGAGTCCGACCCGACGATGTACCGCATCGGCTGCTCGATGACCGGCGGCTCGTCCGGCGGCGGCTGGGTGGCCACCGGCTCGGACGGTGAGCCCGCGTTGGTGTCCAACACCTCCATCGGGCCGGTGAGCGCCGGTTGGCTGGCCGGGCCACGGTTGGGCAAGGAGGCCGAGGGCGTGTACCAGGCGGTGAGCGACAAGTTCGCGTCGCAGTGACATCGGGCCGGCCGGCAGCACGCCGGCCGACGCCCGGCCGACCGACGCCCGGCTGATCAGGTGGTGCCGCCCCGGGAGGGGCGGAGGTGGTGGGGTGGCGCGCGGAGATTCCGGTCGCGCGCCCTCCGTCCGTCCCCCAGCGCCCCCGCATAGTGGGCGAGAAACACACGGATTGTTCCGACGGGGGTCGAGAACCATGCGTTTCCCACATCGGCGGTACCACCTGCTGACCGTCACCGGACTCGTCGCGGCTCTGGCGCTGATCGCGACCACCTGTGCATCGGGCGAGAGCATGCCGAAGGCCCGCCCCTCGGCGGAGAGGGCGGGCCTTCGGGTACACCTGGGCGGTCGACGCGGCCGGACCGTCGGGCCCGGCCGGACGATTCAGGCCGTCGTGGCCGTCGGAACGTACGGCGTCAGGTCGGCCGCCAGTTCCTCGTGGACCCGGGCCTTGAGCAGGGTGCCCTCCGGGGTGTGCTCCTCGGAGATCACCTCGCCCTCGGTGTGGGCGCGGGCGACGAGCTTGCCGTGGGTGTACGGCACGAGCGCCTCGATCTCCACCGAGGGGCGCGGCAGTTCGTCGTCGATCAGTGCGAGCAGTTCCTCGATGCCCTGGCCGGAGCGGGCCGAGACCGCGATGGAGCGCTTCTCGATCCGCAGCAGCCGCTGCAGCGTCAGCGGGTCGGCCGCGTCCGCCTTGTTGATCACCACGATCTCGGGGACGTTGGTGGCGCCCACGTCACGGATGACCTCGCGCACGGCGGCCAGCTGCTCCTCCGGGTCGGGGTGCGAACCGTCGACCACGTGCAGGATCAGGTCGGAGTCGCCGACCTCCTCCATCGTGGAGCGGAACGCCTCGACCAGGTGGTGCGGCAGATGGCGTACGAAGCCGACGGTGTCCGCCAGCGTGTACAGCCGCCCGCTCGGGGTCTCGGCCCGGCGCACGGTCGGGTCGAGGGTCGCGAACAGCGCGTTCTCGACCAGGACGCCCGCGCCGGTGAGCCGGTTGAGCAGGGAGGACTTGCCGGCGTTGGTGTAACCGGCGATGGCGACCGAGGGCACCTTGTTCCTGCGGCGCTCCTGGCGCTTGATCTCGCGGCCGGTCTTCATCTCCGCGATCTCCCGGCGCATCTTCGCCATCTTCTCGCGGATCCGCCGCCGGTCCGTCTCGATCTTGGTCTCACCGGGACCACGGGTGGCGAGGCCGCCGCCCTTGCCGCCGCCCATCTGGCGGGACAGCGACTGACCCCAGCCTCGCAGCCTCGGCAGCATGTACTGCATCTGCGCGAGCGCGACCTGCGCCTTGCCCTCTCGGGACTTGGCGTGCTGGGCGAAGATGTCGAGGATCAGGGCCGTACGGTCGATGACCTTGACCTTGACGACGTCTTCGAGGTGGATGAGCTGCCCCGGGCTCAGCTCACCGTCGCAGATGACGGTGTCCGCGCCCGAGTCGAGGACGATGTCCCGCAGCTCGTTGGCCTTGCCGGAGCCGATGTAGGTGGCCGCGTCCGGCTTGTCGCGGCGCTGGATCACGCCGTCGAGCACGAGCGCGCCCGCGGTCTCCGCGAGGGCGGCCAGCTCGGCCAGCGAGTTCTCCGCGTCCCGCGAGGTTCCCGTGGTCCAGACACCGACGAGCACGACACGCTCCAGGCGGAGCTGTCGGTACTCGACCTCGGTGACGTCCTCGAGCTCGGTGGAGAGGCCCGCGACACGGCGCAGGGCCGCGCGGTCGGAGCGGTCGAACTGGTCGCCGTCCCGCTCTCCGTCGATCTCGAAGCTCCAGGCGACGTCCTCTTCCATCAGGGCATCGGCCCGAAGACCTTCGGGGGTGTTCTGCGCGAAGGCGCTCTGTGCGGCCTGGGAAGGGGAAGAAGAGGAGGTCATTGGGTCCTTACGTCGATTGGGGATACCGAAGGTCGACGGATCTTCACGGATCCCGATCCGTCACCGGTGACAACGTCCGGGGCTTCCCGGGGATTCCCGGGGCCTGCCGTCGTCGACCCGAAGATGGTCGCACGGCACGCCCCGTCTCGTCACCCGGGTTATTTCCCGTCCGCGCGGGGGTCACACCCGTGCGGGGTCCCGGTCATCGCCGGGCCGCGGCCTCCACCGGCGCCGACTTCCAGTCCGGGTGCCCCGGCATCGGTGGCGTCCTCAGCTCGTACAGCCAGGCGTGGAAGAAGTCGCCCAGGTCGCGTCCGGCGATCCGGGAGGCGAGGTCCCGGAAGTCGGCGGTGGACGCGACACCGTCCCGGTGGACGGTGACCCAGGCCCGCTGCAGCAGGGCGAAGGCGGAGGCGCCGATCTCCTGGCGCAGGGCGTAGAGGAAGAGGGCGGCGCCGTCGTAGACGTTCGCCCGGAAGATGCCGATCTTCTGGCCGTTCTTGGGCTTCTTGGGCGCCGCCGGCGGTCCTCCGGCGGCGCGCCAGCGGTCGGAGGCTCCGTATGCGGCCTTCATGCGCGCGGCCATCGACCGGCCGGCGGTCTCCTCGGCGTACAGGGCCTCGTACCAGGTGGCGTGTCCCTCGTTCAGCCACAGGTCGGACCAGGTGCGGGGGCTGACGCTGTTGCCGAACCACTGGTGGGCCAACTCATGGACCATGATCGACTCGACGTACCACTTGGGGTACTCGGGCCGGACGAACAGCGCCCTCTCGAAGAGCGAGAGCGTCTGTGTCTCCAGCTCGAACCCGGTCTGCGCCTCGGCGATCAGCACGCCGTACGTCTCGAACGGGTAGCGGCCGACCTTCTTCTCCATCCACTCGATCTGAGCGGGGGTCTTCGCGAGCCACGGTTCGAGCTTCGCGCGGTCCTTGGCGGGGACCACGTCGCGTACGGGCAGGCGGTGCGGTCCGGTCCGGTGCACGACGGCGGAGCGGCCGATGGAGATCTGGGCCAGTTCGGTGGCCATGGGGTGCTGGGTGCGGTACGTCCAGGTGGTGGTGCCGGCGGCGCGGTCGGTGCCGGTGGCCAGGCCGTTGGAGACGGCTGTGTAGCCGTCGGGGACGGTGACGCGGACGGTGAACATGGCCTTGTCGGAGGGGTGGTCGTTGCAGGGGAACACGACGTGCGCCGCGTCCGCCTGGTTGGCCATCGCGAGCCCGTCGGCGGTCCGTACCCAGCCGCCCTCCACCTCGCCCGTGTAGACCGGGTCACTGGTGTGGCGCACGGTGATACGCGTCCCGCTTCCCTCGGTAAGCGGCGCCCGGGGTGTGATCACCAGGTCCTCCCCCACGCCGGTGAAGGCGGCGGGCGCCCCGTCGACCTCGACGGAGTCGACCTCGCCGTGGGCGAAGTCGAGGTTGATCCGCTCCAGTGGGGCGGTCGTCCGGGCGTCGATGGTGGTCACGGCGGTGAGCGGCTCGCGGTTGCTGCCGGGGTAGGTGAAGTCGAGGTCGTACGACCGCACGTCGTACCCCGGGTTGCCGAGGTGCGGGAAGAGCCGGTCGCCGACGCCCAGTGGGACGGCGGGGGACGGGGCGCTCGCGGCGATCAGGCAGACGGAGACGGCGGAGGCGAGCAGCGCGGCCTGGACGCGGCGGCTCCTGGAGCGTGGGGTGAGCGGCATGGACCACCGCTACCAGCGCGCCCCCGCCCGGTGCCGCCGACGCGCAGCGGGCCCACTCGAACGAGCGGCTCACGGTCCGCCGAGCCGCCCGTCAGCCGAGCCGCCCGCGCAGACCGCCCATCCTTCGACCCGCCCGTCCTTCGAGCCGCCCCCGCCCGCCCAGATCGCTCAGTGGGCGGCCACCGTCTGGTGCTGGGCCCGGCCCACGTCGTACACGCCCGGTACGTTCCGCATGGCGCGCATCAGGGCCGGGAGGTGGGCGGCGTCCGGGAGTTGCAGGGTGTAGGTGTGGCGGACGCGCTGCTGGGTCGGGGGTTCGACGGTGGCGGTGACGATGTCGACGCCTTCGAGGGCGATGGCCTCGGTGAGGTCGGCCAGCAGGTGGGGGCGCTGGAAGGACTCGGCGACGAGGGTGACCCGGAACTCGGTGGTGTCGCCCCAGCGCACGTCGATCTCCGGGCGCCCGAGGCCCTTCATCCGTGTCACGGCGGCGCACTCGACGCGGTGCACGGTCACCACTCCCCCGCGCACGGCGAAACCGGTGACCTCGTCGGGCGGTACGGGCGTGCAGCAGCCGGCGAGCCGGACGGTCGCCTCGGGTCTGTCGACGACGACCACGGCGCCGACGGCACCCACGGTGTCGGAGGCGGCGGCGGGCTCGTCGAGGGCGGGGCGGAGGGTGGGCGTCTCGTCCTTGGGACCGCCGTCGCGCTCGTCCTGCGCATCGGCGGCGGGCGAGGGGTGGGTGGCGAGCCAGCGCTGGATGGCGATGCGCGCGGCGGGCGTGTGGGCGTGCTCCAGCCACTCTCTGGAGGGCTCGGAGGCCGGGTCCTGGCCCATCAGGAGCTGGACGGTGTCGCCGTCCTTGAGGACCGTGCTGAGCGTCGCCAGTCGGCCGTTGACGCGGGCGCCGATACAGGCGTGGGCGTCCTCGCCGTACTGCGCGTACGCCGCGTCCACGCAACTGGCGCCCTCGGGGAGCCCCAGCGTGCCCCCGTCGGGCCGGAACACGGTGATCTCCCGGTCCTGGGCGAGGTCCTCGCGCAGGGTCGACCAGAACATGTCGGCGTCCGGGGCGGCCTCCTGCCAGTCGAGGAGCCGGGAGAGCCAGCCGGGGCGGGTGGGGTCGATGCGCTCGCCCTCGGCGTCGGTCCGCCGTCCGTCGGTCTGTTCCTCCGCGGGTGTGGCGTACGGATTGCCGAGCGCGACCACGCCGGCCTCGGCGGCCTTGTGCATCCGGTGGGTGCGGATGAGGACTTCGGCGACCTGGCCGTCGCCGCGCGCGACGGCGGTGTGCAGCGACTGGTACAGGTTGAACTTCGGTACGGCGATGAAGTCCTTGAACTCCGAGACCACCGGCGTGAGGCAGGTGTGCAGCTCGCCGAGGACGGCGTAGCAGTCGGCGTCCTCGCCGACGAGGACCAGGATCCGGCCGAAGTCGGTGCCGCGCAGCCGTCCGCGTTTCCGGGAGACGCGGTGCAGGGAGACGAAGTGGCGTGGCCGGATGAGGACTTCGGCCTGGATGCCCGCCTCGCGCAGGACGCCGCGCACCTCGTCGGCGATCTCGGCGAGCGGGTCGCCGTCCTGTGCGGCGTTGTCCGCGATGAGGTCGCGGGTGTGGGCGTACTCCTCGGGGTGCAGGATCGCGAAGACGAGGTCTTCCAGCTCCGTCTTGAGCGCCTGTACGCCGAGTCGTTCGGCGAGCGGGATCAGGACGTCCCGGGTGACCTTGGCGATGCGTTCCTGCTTCTCGGGACGCATGACGCCGAGGGTGCGCATGTTGTGCAGCCGGTCGGCGAGTTTGATGGACATCACGCGGACGTCGTTGCCGGTGGCGACGAGCATCTTGCGGAAGGTCTCGGGTTCGGCGGCGGCTCCGTAGTCGACCTTCTCCAGCTTGGTGACGCCGTCGACGATGAAGCACACCTCCTCGCCGAACTCCTCGCGTACCTGATCGAGGGTCACATCGGTGTCCTCGACGGTGTCGTGGAGCAGAGAGGCCGTCAGGGTCGTGGTCTCCGCGCCGAGTTCGGCGAGGATCAGCGTGACGGCGAGCGGGTGGGTGATGTACGGCTCACCGCTCTTGCGCATCTGACCACGGTGCGAGGACTCGGCGAGGACGTACGCCCGGCGCAACGGCTCCAGGTCGGCGTCGGGATGGTGGGCGCGGTGCGCCTCGGCGACATGGCTGATCGCGTCGGGCAACCGGTCGCGGGTCGTCGGGCCCAGGAGTGCGGCGCGGCCCAGACGGCGCAGGTCGATACGAGGTCGGCCCTTCCTGCGGTGCGCTGGTTGCGGCGCAGGGGCGGGCGATACGGCGGGGTTCGTGGCCTCCGCGCTCATGGGCACCTCCGGCTGCGTGGACCGGCGGACGGGTGCCCCAGGGCGTGCGGCGGCTCATGGGATCGTGTCGTTCCCCCGTCCGTGCCGGTGCTTGATGCTACCGAGCCCATCACGCCCGCCCGACCGCCTCTCGCCGAGCGTGAAACGGATCACCCATTCGAGCGAAGGTTCCGAGGTTTACGGTTTCCGGCCACCCCACTTGCGGGCGCCATGGATTCACACCCCTGAACGCATGATGGGCTTGGATCTCTACGACGTCCGCGCCACGGACTCCTCGATCTGAAGCCCTATCACATCTCAACGCACCGCGTTTTCCAGCCACTTGGCGTCGATCTCGCCCTCGGCGACGATCACCGCGGGGCCGGTCATCTCGATCTCGCCGTCGGGTCGTTCGGTGATGACCAGCGTGCCGCCGGGCACGTCGACGGTGTAGGTCGCCGGGGTGCCCGTGACCGCCGGGTCGGCGCCGTCGCGCCGGGCGGTGGCCACGGCGACGGCGCACGCGCCGGTGCCGCAGGAGCGGGTCTCGCCGGAGCCGCGCTCGTGGACGCGCATCGCCACGTGGCGGGGGCCCCGGTCGACCACGAACTCGACGTTGACGCCCTGCGGGTAGGCGGAGGCGGGGCTGAAGGGGGGCGCGGAGAGGAGATCACCGGCGTGCGTGAGGTCGTCGACGAACGCCACCGCGTGCGGGTTGCCCATGTTCACGTTGCGCGCGGGCCAGCTGTGCTCGCCGACGCTCACCGTCACGTCACCCTCGGGGAGCCGGGCGGCGCCCATGCCGACGGTGACGTCACCGTCCTTGTCGATGTGGACCTTCTTCACGCCTCCGCGCGTGGCGACGGTCAGGTCGCCCGCGGTGACGTGTCCGGCGTGCAGGAGGTAGCGCGCGAAGACCCGGACGCCGTTTCCGCACATCTCCGCGATCGAGCCGTCGCCGTTGCGGTAGTCCATGAACCACTCCGCCTCGGCGGCCAGCGCCTTCGCCTCGGGGTGCGCGGCGGACCGGACGACGTGGAGCACTCCGTCACCGCCGATGCCCGCGCGGCGGTCGCACAGGGCGGCGACGGCGGCCGGGGGGAGGTCGATGGCGTTCTCGGGGTCCGGGACGATCACGAAGTCGTTCTCGGTCCCGTGCCCCTTGAGGAAGGCGATCCGCGTGCTCATTCCTCGATCGTACGGGAGCGCTCCGCTGGGTGAGCCGTGGGAGGGCTTGCGGTTTGAGGGTCAGCTGCGGGTGTTTTGGGGCTGGTCGCGCAGTTCCCCGCGCCCCTTACGGGGCGCTTCGTGCGGGGCGCTCTAACGGAGCCGTGCCACTCGCCAGACGGCCAGGAAGGCCACCGCCGCCACGATGAGGGCGTAGGCGAGGACGATGCGCCAGTCCGGGCGGCGGCCGGAGCCGCGGGCGGGCAGGCCGGGCCACGTGTAACCGACGCGGCGGGCGGCCATCATGCCCCAGCCGGCCGCGGTGGCGCAGATCAGCAGGCCGAGCATGGCGACCACGGCGCCGCCGTCCCCGAACTCGAAGGCGAGCGGGAAGGCGAACATCAGGGAGCCGACCGCGCCGAGGCCCACGATCGGGGCGAGCTGCCAGAGCCGCAGCCTGCGCTGGGGGCGCAGCTCGACCTCGACCTCCGGCCCGGACATCTCGTCCGGTTCCGGTCCGTCGTCGCTGACGCCGTCGGGGGTCTGGTCCTCCGGTCCGTCCGGGCTCAGCGGATCACCTTCGGAATCCAGTGCGTACCCCTCGGTAACCAGCTGGTCCACGTCCTCCGCGGTGCCCTGCTCCGTGCTTTGTGCGGTGTCGCGAGGGCCGGCCTCCATCGCCACGCGCCCTCCCAACTCGGACTCCACTTGGTCGATCGAAGCTCGATGATGGCACGCCCCCGCGAGCCCGGATGACCGCCGGGGCGACCCGATGCCATGACGTGATCAGGCTGTGACCGGTCGTTCGATCAACGCCAGTGCGAGCTGCGGGAGTTCCGTCAGGTCGGCGAGCCCCCCCTTGAGCCAATGCACCCGTGGGTCCCGCCTGAACCATGAATCCTGACGGCGCGCGAAGCGCTTGGTGGCACGCACGGTCTCGGCCCGCGCCTCGTCCATGGTGCACTGCCCGGCGAGCGCCGCGAGGACCTGCTGGTAGCCGAGCGCACGCGACGCCGTACGCCCCTCGCGCAACCCCTGCGCCTCGAGTGCGCGCACTTCTTCGACCAGTCCGGCGTCCCACATGCGGTCGACGCGGCGGGCGATGCGCTCGTCGAGTTCGGGCCGTGCCACGTCGACGCCGATCTGGACGGTGTCGTAGACCGCGTCATGGCCCGGCAGGTTCGCCGTGAACGGCTTTCCGGTGATCTCGATCACTTCGAGGGCGCGGACGATGCGGCGGCCGTTGCTGGGCAGGATCGCGTGGGCGGCCTCGGGGTCGGCGGCGGCGAGCCGGGCATGCAGCGCGCCGGAGCCGCGCAGGGTCAGCTCCTCCTCCAGACGGGCGCGGATCTCGGGGTCGGTCCCGGGAAACTCCAGGTTGTCGACGGCTCCCCGGACGTACAGCCCGGAGCCGCCCACCAGGATCGGCCAGCGGCCGTCGGCGAGCAGGGCGTCGATGCGGGCGCGGGCGAGCCGCTGGTACTCGGCGACGCTGGCGGCGGCGGTGACGTCCCAGATGTCCAGGAGGTGGTGCGGGACTCCGTCGCGCTCCTCGGGGGTCAGCTTGGCGGTGCCGATGTCCATCCCCCGGTAGAGCTGCATGGAGTCGGCGTTGACGACCTCGCCTCCCAGGCGCTGCGCCAGAAAGACACCCAGATCGGACTTTCCGGCCGCGGTCGGTCCGACGACGGCGATGACCCGTGGAGGGGGAACTGCGTTACTCACCGGCCCAGTCTCGCAAATGTCAGGGCCTGTTCTCGAACGAGCTGCGTGACGCGGGGGAGCCGGGGTCGTTGCGTGTTGCGTGTTCGCAGCGCCGGTCTCGAGTACCGGCGACCCGGATGACGCAATCGGACGCTCCGGGAGAGGGCGGGAATTAACCCGCATGATTAGCATTGAGGTTGATATGGGCGTTTTCTCACTGTTCCGCCGTAAGGCGAAGGACGCGGACGAGGCCGCCGTGACGGCGCCCGAGCCGGGCGCCGAGACGGAGGCGGAGAAGCCGGACGAGGCGAAGGGAGCCACCGAGTCCGCCCAGCCGGAGGCCGGGAGCACGTCCGAGGCCGAGGCCGAGGCGGAGGGCGACGCGGCCGAGCCGGCGGCGGAGACCGTCGACGCGGCGGACGACGTGGAGATCCCGAAGCAGCAGACGGCCGATCAGGCGGCGGACAACGAGTCCAGTGAGAACGCCCGCAAGTGACCACCCTCGCGGGAAGGTGAATCATGGGCCTGCTGGATAATGTGAAATCCAAACTCTCCCCGGCCAAGGACAAGGTCTCGCACCTCGCGCAGAAGCACGAGGACAAGATCCAGCACGGTCTCGACAAGGCCGCGCAGACGGTCGACAGGAAGACCAAGGGCAAGTACAGCGACAGGATCCAGTCGGGCACGGGCAGGGCGAAGCACGCCATGGACCGACTCGCCCACCACGACGGCGGTCCCACACCGCCGCCTCCGGGCGGCGGCGCCACGCCTCCGCCTCCGGCTTCCTGAACACGCGCATCGCCGGACGGCCGCGGAGCCTCTCGCTCCCGGCCGTCCGCCGCACCGTTCCAGGTCTACGACCAGGCGGCCACCAGGTAGCCCACGCCGTACGGCGCGTCGTCGTAGAGCAGGCTGCCGTCCAGGCCCGCGCCCTCCGCGGCGCCCGCGAGGACCTGCCAGGGGGCGCGACCGGAGGCCTGCAGCTCGCGGGCGAGCCCGGTGTCCAGCGCCCGCAGAGCCTCGGTGTCGGCGTCGGCGAGCGCCCGCGCGACCCGCGCGTCGAAACCGGCCGCGCGGTCGTCCAGGTACCCCGGGGCCTTCAGCGTGCGGCACGCGCTGGCGTCGCCCATCACCAGCAGAGCCACCCGCCCGGCCGACCCGGCGACTTCCCTCCCGATGTGAATACACCGCTCGACGGTGATCGGTTCCGCCACCCCGAGCCCTTCCATCGGGGCGTCGGCCCAGCCCGTGCGGTCGAGCAGCCAGGCGGCGACGGCGAGGGAGGCGGGCAGCCGGGCCCCCGTGCCGTCCCTGTGTCCCAGGCGGACGTCGAGGTCCACGCCGAAGCCCCGGAACGAGCCCCTCGAGCCTTCCGGATACGACGCGTCCTCCGCCGCGGGGCCGACGACCAGCAGCCGGTCCGGCCGCGCGGCGGCGAGCACCCCGAGCGCGTCCGCGCACGCGTCCCGCGCCGGATCCAGCTCGGGCGCGGCCCCGGCGGCGACCTCGGGCACGAGCAGCGGCGGACAGGGACAGACGGCGGCGGCGACAAGCATGAGGCGCAGGGTAACTTCCCAGCCCAGGGGCGGCCCCTTCAGGGGCGCGGGGAACTGCGCGAACAACCCCCACGCACCGGCAGCCCGCGAACAACCGCCAAGACGGAGCGGAACCCGCCACCGAAGACCCCGCCGAAGTACCCCTACTGAAGAACCCCGCACCCACCCGTGGTGGCCGCCGGCATCGGCTCCGGAGCCCCGATCTTCGGCAGCCCCAGCATCACCCCGGCCGCCTTCTCCGCGGGCGCGGCATTCCGCTTCTCCCAGGCGTCGCCCGCCCGCGTCCGCCGTACGTCCAGGACCGCGCCCTCCGCCAGCAGGTGGTGCGGCGCGGCGTAGGTGATCTCGACGGTCACCACGTCGCCGGGGCGGACCTCCTGGTCCGGCTTGGTGAAGTGGACGAGGCGGTTGTCGGGGGCGCGGCCGGAGAGCCGGTGCGTGGCGCCGTCCTTGCGGCCCTCGCCCTCGGCGACCATCAGCTCCAGGGTGCGGCCGACCTGCTTCTTGTTCTCCTCCCAGGAGATCTCCTCCTGCAGGGCGACCAGGCGCTCGTAGCGCTTCTGCACGACCGCCTTGGGGATCTGGTCCTCCATGGTCGCGGCGGGTGTGCCGGGCCGCTTGGAGTACTGGAAGGTGAACGCCTGGGTGAAGCGGGCCTCGCGGACCACGTGCATGGTCTGCTCGAAGTCCTCCTCGGTCTCGCCGGGGAACCCCACGATGATGTCGGTGGTGATGGCCGCGTGCGGGATGGACGCGCGGACCTTCTCGATGATCCCGAGGTAGCGCTCCTGGCGGTACGAGCGGCGCATGGCCTTCAGGACCGTGTCCGAGCCGGACTGGAGCGGCATGTGCAGCTGCGGCATCACGTTCGGCGTCTCGGCCATGGCGGCGATCACGTCGTCGGTGAAGTCGCGGGGGTGGGGCGAGGTGAAGCGAACGCGTTCCAGGCCCTCGATCTGCCCACAGGCCCGCAGCAGCTTGCTGAACGCCTCGCGGTCGCCGATGTCGGAGCCGTAGGCGTTGACGTTCTGGCCGAGCAGGGTGATCTCGGAGACGCCCTCGCCGACCAGGGCCTCGATCTCGGCGAGGATGTCGCCGGTCCGGCGGTCCTTCTCCTTGCCGCGCAGGGCCGGGACGATGCAGAACGTGCAGGTGTTGTTGCAGCCGACGGAGATCGAGACCCAGGCGGCGTAGGCGCTCTCGCGGCGGGTCGGCAGCGTGGAGGGGAAAGCCTCCAGGGACTCGGCGATCTCGACCTGGGCCTCGTCCTGGACGCGGGCGCGCTCCAGCAGGACGGGCAGCTTGCCGATGTTGTGCGTGCCGAAGACGACGTCGACCCAGGGCGCCTTCTTGACAATGGTGTCCCGGTCCTTCTGCGCCAGACAGCCGCCGACGGCGATCTGCATGCCGGGGCGGGCGGTCTTCATCGGGGCGAGGCGGCCCAGGTTGCCGTAGAGGCGGTTGTCGGCGTTCTCCCGTACGGCGCAGGTGTTGAAGACGACGACGTCGGCGTTGCCCTCGCCGGCGTCCGCGGGCGCGCGGACGTATCCGGCGTCCTCCAGGAGACCGGACAGACGTTCGGAGTCATGGACGTTCATCTGACATCCATAAGTACGCACTTCGTATGTCTTGACGCCCACTGCCTGACTCCGGTCGCTGCTGTTGGTCACTCCGTAAGCCTAAGGCAGCGCCCGGGGAGCCCTCGTCCCCAGGCGCTGCGGTCTCAGTGGTCCGTGTCGAGCACGGTCTCCGGGATCTGCACGTTGATCAGTTCGCCGGTGCGCGGGTCGACGGTGAGGCCCCGGCCGGGCTTGCGGCCGCGCAGGTGGGCGTGGGCGAGGCGGGCACCGATGTTGTCGCCCTCCAGGATGCTCTGCGGGCCGAGGAGCACGCCCTTGCGGTGCCGTTTCAGGGCGCTGAGCCAGCCCATCGCGCCCGTCATGGTCTCGGCGGTGGCCGCGATGACGATGCCGATGCCGTGGTCCCGGCCGGACTGGGCCAGGGAGCGCAGGTTCTGGTCGATGTCCGGCAGGACGAACAGGTCGGCGTCGTCCACCACGACCACCCGGGGTCCGTCGCCGGTCTCCAGGGCCTCGGTGAACTCCTCGACCGTGGGCTCGGTCGCGGTGATCAGCCGTACGCCGGGGTGGCTCCCCAGGGTGCGCAGCGGCGACTCGCGCGGGGCGAGGACCACCAGGCGGGTGCCGGAGGCCAGCAGGGAGACGGCGAGGGCGGCGAGGGTGGTGCTGCGGCCGGAGCCGGGCGGGCCGACGACCGAGAAGGTGGGCGAGGTCTCCGCGAAGTCGACGCCGACCGGGGAGACGTCGTCGCCGCCGAGGCCCAGCAGACCCCACATCGGCCGCCGGAACTCCTCCCCCACCTTCTCGTAGGCGTCGGTGAACGTGACCTTCACCGGCAGGGTGCCGATGCGGGTGGGGCGGCGGTCGGCCGGGAGTCCGGCGTCGCGGCGGGTGGCCTCGGCACCGATCCGGCGCAGTGCCTCGGCCTGCTCCTGGCCGGTGGCGCCGGGGGCGAGCAGGGCGACCTGGATCTCGGTGCCGCCGTCGGAGGTGAAGCCGCGGCCGGGGAGGACGAGGTCGGGGATGTCGCGGGCTCGTTTGCCGACGGCGTGGTAGTCGGTGCGGTCGTTCAGGCGCAGCAGCAGTTTGTTGTCGTTGAGGGCGGTGGCCCGGCCGGAGAGCAGGGCGCGTTCGGAGGTGGCGACGAGGTGGATGCCCGCCGCGGCTCCTTCCCGCAGAAGGCGGTTGACCTGTTCGACCAGGCGTCCGCCGTTGTGGTCGGCGACGGCCTCGATCAGGGCGTCCCAGCCGTCGATGAACAGCATGATGTGGGCCGGGCGGTCCCCGGCGGCGACCAGTTCGCGCAGTTCGGTGAGGTTGCCGGCGTGGTGGCGGGTGAGCAGTTCCTGGCGGCGCTCCAGATCCGTGTCGAGCCTGGCGAACAGCCGCTCCAGGCGCTCGATGTCACCGCGCGGGACCACGGCTCCGGTGTTCGGGAGCACGCCCAGCGCGGTGAGCGCGCCGCCCGCGAAGTCGATGCCGTAGAGGTGGACGTCGGCGCTGGAATGGGCGCGGGCCAGTGCTCCGGCCATGGTGCGCAGCACCTGGGAGCGGCCGGAGCGCGGGACACCGACGACGTACAGGTGTCCGAACTCGGCGAGGTCCAGCCGGACCGGCAGCTGCGCCTGGGCCTCGGGGATGTCCGACAGGGCCCAGGAGACGGGGGCCAGCCGGGCGCCGCCGGACGCGTCCGGCTGGGGCAGGTCGTCGATCAGGACGTGCTGGCCGAGCGCGGGCAGCCAGGGGCTGGGCTGCGGTACGCAGTCGGCGAGCCGTGCGGCCTCGGACAGGGCCTCCACCAGGGCGTTGAGGTCGGTGGGCGCCTCCTCGGCCATCAGGTCCGCCGGGTCCGTGTCCGGTCGGCCGTCGGGGGCTCCGGGCCGGGCGACGGCTCGGCCGAGGCGCTGCCAGTGGAGCGCGGTGCCCCAGATCCGGGCCTCCTCGGCCGCCTGCCGCTCCTGGCGGGCCCGCGCCTCGGGGGACGGCTTCGCGACGGGCCGGGGAGTGCCGGCGTACGCGGTCTGGAAGGGGACGACGGTGCCGTGGCCGAGCCGGGCCAGGGCGCGGCCGGGGGTCGCCGGGGAGATGCTGACGGCGTCCTTGGTGTCGATGACGTCCATGCTCTCCGAGGAGTCGGTGACCCGCAGCGCGATGCGCAGGTTGGTGTTGGCGCGGATGTCGGAGTTGACGACTCCGGCGGGGCGCTGGGTGGCCAGGATCAGGTGGATGCCGAGGGAGCGGCCGCGCTGGGCGATGCTGACCAGGCCCGGGATGAAGTCGGGGATCTCCCGGTAGAGGGTGGCGAACTCGTCGATGACGATCACCAGTCGGGGCACGGGCGCCAGTTCGGGGGTCCGGCGGCGCATGCCCTGGTACTCGGGCAGGTCCTTGGCACCGGCCTCGGCCAGGAGGTGCTCGCGGCGGGTCAGTTCGGCGGACAGCGAGGTGAGCGCGCGCTGCACGAGGTGGCTGTCGAGGTCGGTGACCATGCCGAGGGTGTGGGGCAGGTCGACGCAGTCCTTGAAGGCGCTGCCGCCCTTGTAGTCGACGAGGACGAAGGTGAGTTCGTCGGGCCGGTTCATCGCCGCGAGGGAGGCCACGAAGGTCTGCAGCAGTTCGGACTTGCCCGAGCCGGTGGTGCCGGCGACGAGTCCGTGCGGCCCGTCCTTGACCAGGTCGAAGGCGACCGGTCCGTCGTAGCCGGCGCCCAGCAGGACGCCGGTGGAGGCCGGGCGCTGCGACCAGCGGGCGGTGATCAGTTCGGCGCTGGGCTGCGGCAGTCCGAGGAGGTCCAGGAGCCCCACCTCGGTGGGCAGACCCTCGGAGGCGTCCGGGGTGACGTCCCGGATCGGGGCGATGCCCCGGGCGGCGCGCTCGCACCAGTCGGGCTCGACCAGGTCGGGGCGGATGTCGGGGATGTCGGGCAGCCCGGTGCGGCGCAGGGTCAGCCGGTGGTTCTCGTGGCGGACGACGGCGGTGCACTCCTCCGGCAGGAGCCGTTCCTCCTGGTCCAGGCAGAGCGGGAAGATCCGGACGCCGGGGCCCTCCTTGAGGATCGCGACCACGCCCGGTACGTCACGCAGCCGACGGGCCCCGTCCATCACCACCAGGACGTCCGGCTCGCTCAGCAGCGCCTTGCTCATGGTGGACTCGGCGGCCCGCTGGCGGGTGCGCAGGGTGGAGACCAGTTCGGCGACTCGGTTGGCGACCGTCTCGGGGTCGTTGCCGATGAGGGTGACGGCGCCGCCGCGGGTGCCGGGCAGGCCGTCGCGGGAGTGGGGCAGCCAGCGGGCCCAGTTCCAGGAGTCCTCGGATCCCTTGTCGGTGAGGACGACGATCCGCAGGTCGCGCGGGGTGTGCAGGATGGCGGCCTGGGCCGTCATCCAGCGGGCCAGCGCCTGCACGGGGCCGGGCGCTCCGGCCAGTCCGACCACGCCGCTGTCGACCAGACCGACGCTGACGGGAGCGTCCGGGATCGTCCAGTGGACGGCGGTGTGGTTGTCCTCGCGGGCCGTGTCGTCGATGCCGAGCAGCGACGGCTGCGGGGCGGTGCCGATACGCAGGGCGAGGTGGTCCGGGTCGCCGCGCCGGCGCTCCCAGAGCCGTCGGCCGGGGCCGACCGCCCAGAGCCCGGCGACCGCCGGGTCGGGCGCGCTCTCGGTGCGCAGGCGCCGCTCGGTGGCGACCTTCTCGCGGATGTCCTCCTCCAGGGAGGCCCGGCGCTGCCGGTAGACGCGGGACCGCTCCTCGTAGTCCTTGCGGGCCTGGCGCCGTCCGCTGACGTAGTTCGCCGCCATCAGCACCGGCGAGAGGAACATGAAGATCAGATAGAAGTACGAGTTCCAGAACAGCATCATGGCCACGCCGAAGACCATCGGGGCGAGCGAGACCATCAGCGGGATCGGTCTGCGGGCCGGGGGGTCGGGCGGGCCGGGCAGCCGAAAGCGCTCGGGTGCCAGGTGGGGCAGGATGCGCGGCGGCCGGTTGTAGTCGAGGCCGCCGCCGCCCTCGGACGGCACCACGGCGGCGTCCCTGGGGGTCGGCTCGGTCAGCCGCAGCAGATACTCGCCGACCGACAGCTCCGCTCCGACGGCCCACGGCTGCCAGCCGTCGGGGAGGGCCGCGTCCTCAACGTCCTCCTCGGGGCTCCCGTCCTGGTCCTCGTCCTCCTCGTCCTGTTCGGCGAGGGGCAGCAACGGGGTGTTGGGCCGGCCCCGGTGCTCCGGCGGTTCCGGCACGGACAGCCGGGCGGGCCCGCCCTCGCGGAGCTCCACGACGGCCGAGCCGTCCGGGCGTACGGTCACCCGGATGCCCTCGCTCGGCAGACCGCGGCCTTCGAGGGGCACGGCGGCGTCCTCCAGGGGGCCGATGCCGTGGGTGCCGAGGCCGAGGGGGTACACGCGTCCGGCGTCGGGGCCGCCCACCACCTGGAGTTCGACCACGGGCGCGTGGTCGAGCCGGTGCGGCTGCGGCATCGCGTCGCGCTCGGGGCCGTACGCGGTGACGGCCGGGGCCTGGGGGCGGCCCAGGGCGACGACACTGCCGTCCATGAGCCGTGTGCCGGACAGCGGGGTGCCCGGCGCGAGGGGCTCGTCGCCCAGGAAGCAGGCGGGGGCGGGGCCGGGCCCGGGCAGCGAGCCGTCGGTCTCGTCCGCGTCCCCGGCGCGCAGCCGGGCCAGGTGCGCGGCGACGTCCTCGACGGGGGTGCTGCCGGACGCGGTGAGCAGAACGTCCTGGCTGCCGCGGGAGTCGGCGCCGTCGACTGTGGTGATGAGGAGTTTCACTTCTCCCCTTGCGGGTGGTTCGGGGGCGGGGGGTGGTGCGGGAGTGGACCCGTGGTGCGGGAGTGGACCCGTGGTGCGGGAGTGGACCCGTCGGTCAGTCGTCCCTGGTGGTGGAGGAGGCCGCGGTCGGGCGTTCGCCGGCGGTGGCCGGTTCCGCGAGGAGGTCGGTGCCGGTGGTGGTGGGGAGGGCGGGTTCCGCCGGGCGTTCCTGGAGGGGGGTGATCTCGTCCAGGAGGTGGGGGCGGGGCTCCTCGGGGCGGCTCGGGCGCGGGCGGGCCGGCGGCGGCTCGCGGCGCAGGCGGCGCCGGTCGGCGCGTACGGCGGCCACGACGGCGCGGCCCAGGGGGCCCGAGTCGGCGTCCAGGTCCAGCTCCGGCGCGGTCACCCGGCCGCGGCCGTCCACCCGGAGGGTCCACGCGTGGCCCGCGACCCGGCCGTCGACCAGGCCGACGACGGCGCCGGAGGCGGCGAGGGCGCCGAGCCTTCGGGCCTGGTCCGGGGTGGGGGCGGCGCAGACGACCACGGTGGTGGCGGCACGCCCCGGCTCCCCGATCTCGTCGGGCTCCTGAATTCCGGCGTCCTCGGCGGCGCCCGGGGCGGGAGCCGTCTCCAGTTCTGTCAGGAGCGTGTCGAGCCGTCGCCCCCGGTGCTGCGGATGGACCCCGTCCGCGACAACCACCGAGGCCCCGCTGCCGGGCCGGTCCAGCTGGGCGGCGAGTGCCTGGAACAGCAGGGCGCGGGCGGCGGTGTCGCCCTCGACGGTGATCAGCCGCGGTCCTGCGGCCAGGTCGACGTGGACACAGGCGTCGTCCGCCATGCCGACGGCGACCGGCAGCGGCCTGACCGCACCGGCGCGGGTGCGGCCCGCCGGCAACGCGTCCGCCTCGTCCAACGGCAGCTCCCAGCCCTGCGGGCCGGGCTCGGCGGCGGCCTCCCAGGGCGCGGGCGGTTCCGGCAGCCGGCGGGCTGCGATCTGCACACAGACCCAGCCGGGTTCGAGACGCACGGCGTGCGCCACGGCGCCGGGAACGTCGGCGAGGGCGGTCGCCGCCACGTCGAACAGCCGTCGTACGAGGAGTCCGCCCCGGGGGTCGGAGAGCTGCCGGGCGAGGGCACGGACGCCTCGGCGGTGGCGACGGTAGGCGCGCAGCGGTTCGCCGAAGGCACGTCGGGTGAGGGTCAGTTCCCGGCCGACGCTCCGCCGGAACCGGCGCCAGCCACCCCGCTTGCGGATCAGGTGGCGCAGCAGCAGGACGAGCAGGATCAGCACGACCGCGGCGACGATGACGACGGTGAGCACCGAGTCGCCGGGCCTGCCGATCGCGATCAGTATGTTGTGCGCGGCCGGGTCGGCGCCGGTCACGACGGGCCCGGTCATGCCGCCGCCAGGGCGTGTTCGGGGTGCCGGCGGCGCAGTTCCCGTATCGCGTGGTGGGTGCGGGACTTGACGGTGCCCGGGGGGATGCCCAGGGCGTCCGCGGCGTCGGTGCCGGTGCAGCCGAGGACGTAGACGTAGAAGAGGACCTCGCGGTGGGGGTGCGAGAGCCGGGAGAGGGCGTGGACCATGAAGCGGCGCTGGACGGCCTGGCTCATCGGGTCCACCGGTTCGAGGTGCCTGTCCAGCGTGTGTTCGTGCTGGATGTCGGTGTGCACCCGCTCGCGGCGGGACCAGTCGATCACCAGGTTGTGCGCCACCCTCATCAGCCAGGCCCGGGACGGTGACCAGCCCGGGGGCTGGTTCGCGGTGCTCAACCAGGCGCGGACCAGGGTCTCCTGGACGAAGTCCTCGGCCCGCTGGCGGTCCCCCCGGATGAGGCTCGACACATAGCGCAGCAGGGGGCCGTGGTGCTCTTCGTAGAGTTTGCGGACGGAACCGTCGTGGGAGGAGGGCGTGGCCTCGCCGGTGTCCGGGGCGCTTTGGGACATGGCGGTACTGGGTCTGGGCGTTCTCATGGATTCCCCCAGGGCCGGCGTGGGTCTCTGGGCCGGTCCGGTCGGGCGCCGCCGCGGCGGCGTTGGCTGGGCAAGGGGCTGAGCACGGATACCCGGGTGACCTCACGGTTCATGGGTGGAAGGTGAGGTTCCGCTGGGAGTCTATGAGCGCTTGCGGATGTTTCAAGAGTTCCTGAGAAGAACCTGAGGTTACTGACGAGAACGAAACCTTCCTTGCAGATGATCCGGAGAAGCCAGCGCTCGTGGGGTTCGAGCCGTCGAACAAGGCGTGCAAAACAGACAGGGGCGCCGGTCCCGGGGGAAGGACCCGCGCCCCTGTCCAAAGGGTGCCGCCGGAGGGGGAGTTGAGGGGCCGGCACCCCGCTTCGGGGTGGCTCAGCTGGGGATGCCGCCCGCGATCTGCGAGTCGAGGTTGTTCACCGCGTTGCAGATGTCACGGAACTGCTTGGAGAACTGCGTGATGTTGTTCACTGCCTCCGTCAACGACTTGTTGAAGTTGGCGTAGGAGGTCTGCATCTTCGGGCTGGTGGCCGTCAGCAGGAGACCGCCCTGGAGCAGGTTCTCGACGTCGGCCTGCAGCGAGGACAGCTGCGGGACCAGCGTGTCGCTGACGGCGGAGTCGAGCTTCTTGGCAGTGCTCTCGATTTCCTCGTCGTCGATGACGTTCTTCGGCATGGTGCACCTCGTTCTCTGTTGATGGACCCGGCGGCGCGGGAAGAGCGCGCGGGGAGCTTCGGGGCGGGCGCCGCGGCGCCCACGGGGGGTCAGCGCCAGTTCTCGCCGAGCGTCCCCAGGGGAGGTTCGTCGCCGTAGCGCTCGTGCTGGGTGACGGATTCCCTCAGGTACCAGGTCCCGTCCTCGCGCCGCTGCCAGATCTCCTGGATCTCGTTGTTCTCTCCGGCCACGAAGCGCTGTCCCGTGTTCTCGTTGGTGACGACCTTCAGGACGGAGCCGTCCGGCTCCGTGTAGTTGGTCCGCGTGACACCGTCCTGCACCTGGGTCGTCGCCCCCGGGGCGGAGGAGTTCCCGGACGGGCGGCCGTCGGCGTCGACGACCGGGTTCTCCACGGTCAGGTAGGCGGGAGGCCTGTCCAGGAACTGCTGGGCGTCCTGCTTGCCGGCCTCGGAGTCGAGGTAGGTCTCCTTGTCCATCCGCAGCACCCAGTCGCCGTCGGCCGACTTGCTCCAGATCTGCTGGGTGTCGCGGCCGGTCGCGTCGGTGACATAACGCGTCGCGGACCCGTCGGCGTCGACATCCGTGTAGACCTTGGTGACCGTGCCGTCGGAGCTGCGGATCGTCGTCACGGAGTCGCCCTCGCCGGAGAGCGGGTGGTACGTCTCCGAGTACGACAGGCCCGTGTTCTTGTTGGTGACGGTGGTGGTCGTCTCGACGGGGTCACCGTTCTTGTCGACCTTGATCTCACCGTTCTCGTCGAGCTGGAACGACACCGTGGTGGTGCTGTTCCCATCCTCCATCGTGTAGCCCTTGGGCACGAAGGCCTCGGGCGGCAGATCGTCCAGCTCGCCGCGCATGCCCCGGAGCTGGCCGAGGTCCTCGTCCTTGTCGAAGTCCCGGTCGCGGATCTCGTCGAGCTTCTCGCCGAAGCCGTCCTGAAGGTCCTGCTGCCGCTGCTGGAGGGGCTTCTCCTCCTCGGTCAGCGCGGTCTGCGCGTCCTCGGTGTCCGCCTGGTCGTCCCACAGCTCCTTCTGGCGCCTCTGGAGGTCGTTCGACTCCTGGTCCAGGGGGTCGAGTCGTGACTGGAGGTCGGCGCGGTCGGCGTCGAGGTCGTCCCGCTTCCCCTTCATGGCGTCCTCGACCTCCTGCTGGGTCGACTTCTCCAGGGCCCAGAGCTCCTTCTGCTTGGCCTGCAGCGCGTCCTGCCACTCGGCGAGGGGCTTCTGGTCGGCGGCCAGCGCGTCGCGCTCGGCGTCGATCTCCTTCTGCCGCTCGTCCAGCGGGGCGAACGTCTTCTGCTGGTCGCGCTGCTCCTGCTCCAGGGCGTCCCAGCGCGCCTCCAGGCCCTTGCCCTCGGACTCCCACAGGGCGTCCCGCTCCTTGTCCAGGGCGTCCTGCTCGCGCTGCCAGGCGTCGAGATCGGCCTGGGTGACGCCGTCCTTTGCCAGCAGGGCCTCCCGCTTGCTCCAGAGGGCTTCCTGCCTCTGCTGGAGGGCGTCCTGTTCGGCGTCGTAGGCCTTCTGCTCCTGTTCGAGGGCGGTGACCTTCTTCTCCATCGCCGCGTCCTGCTCGGCGCGGAGGGCCTTCTCGTCCTCCCAGAGCTGCTGCTGCTTGCGCTGGAGCTCCTCCTGCCGCTTGATCAGGGGTTCCTGCTCCGCACGAAGGGCCTCGTAGTCCTTCTGCAGTTCGTCGCGCCTCGCCTGGAGCTTCTCCTCGCGCCGCGCGAGCAGTTCCTTCTCCTCCTGCCACAGCTGCTGCTGCCTGGCCTGGAGTTCGTCCTGCTGCTTCAGCAGGGGCTCCCGCTTCGCGGCGAGTGCCTCCTGCTCCCTGTTGAGCTCCTGCTGCCGCTTCTCCTGGGCCGCGACCTGCTCGTCGAGTTTTCTCCGCTTCTCGACGAGGGCGTCCTGTTCCTTCTTCAGGCGGGCCTGTTGCGTCTTGTAGCCGGCCTCCAGACGTCGGGCCAACGCCTCGCGCCGCTTGCCGTCCAGCGTCTGCTTGCGCACCTCGTTCTGCCGGGTCGCCTCGTCGCGGACCTGGGAGGTGACCTGCTGGGCGGCGCCGGCGGCATGGGCGGCGTCCTGGTCGTAGAAGGCCTTGCCCGCCCTGTCGAGGAGGTTGCCGAGGTCGGTCATGACCTGCCAGCCCTCCTGGAAGGACTTCTTCCAGGCCCCGTAGAAGTCCTCCAGGGCCTCGGCCGTCTCCCTGCGGGGGCCGATGTCCCCGGGGGTGAACGTCTTGTCCGTCTGCGAGGTGACGTCCAGCTCGTCGCGGAGGTGCCACAGATGGCGCGCGAGGACGGTCATCAGGTCGTAGTCGTAGGAGACGCGCACCATGTCCGCCGTCCTTTCCTCGAAGCGGTCGTGTGCCGGGCGATCGGGCGCGGGGGCCGGTCCCGCGGCTCGCGCCGGAGTTCGGTGCCGAGCCGCCCTGTAGACGAGGAGCCGGGGCCGGATGGTTCAAAAAACTTTCGGACGCACCGCGCTGACCGGCGGAAATGTGGCGTGCGCCACTTTCTTGAACTCTCAAGCCGCTCCCGTACGTCTGCTTTCGGTACCCCAAGTCCCGGACCGCGTGGAGGATTCGTTGGCCACCTCCGACGAGTGGAGCAGAGTCGGTTTCACCGGCAATCCGGTGAGCGGGAATCCGGGTGTCCTGGAGGCCGTCACCAAGGAGCTGCGCGACCTCGGCGATCTGGCCGGGCGGGTCAGCGGCGGCCTCGACACCCTGCTGACGAAGGCCGAGGACGGCGGCTTCGAGGGGCGCACCGCGGACGCGCTGCGGACGTACGTCAAGGACGAGCTGAAGACGTACATGGCGAACATCAACCGCTCGTTCGAGATGGCCGCCGACGCCACCGCCCGCTACGCCCGTGCCCTCGGGGACGCCCAGGACCGGGCGGAGAACGCCGCGGACACCGTCGCCGCGCTGGAGCGGGTCGGCGGTCAGCCACTGGCCGACAACGATCCGGAGATGACGCGCGCCCGCGGTGAGGTCGACGCGGAACGGGACGCCGTCCAGGCCGAGGCGAAGATCCTGGAGGACGCCCTGCACGAGGCGTCCCGGCTGGTGTCGCGGCCCGTGAAGAAGCCGAAGAAGAGCTTCTGGAAGCGGTTCGTGTCGACGTTCTTCAAGGTGCTGGAGATCGTCGCGCTGGTCATCACCCTCGTCGCGGCCGTCATCGGCGGCCCGCTGGGTCTGGTGGCCTTCGGCCTGGGCGCGGTGCTCTTCGCCAAGGCCCTCGTCGACTACGCCACGGGCAACGGCAACGCCCTGAGCCTCGGACTCGCGTTCCTGGGCATCCTGTTCCCGTCGACGAAGGGCCTGACCACCCTCGGCGGCCTGTTCCGGCTGGGCTCCTCGGGTGCGAAGGCCCTCGGCGGCGCCCTCTCCGCGAGCGGGCGGCTGCTGTTCCGCGGCGGCAGGGCGCTGATGTCCTCCCCCGGCCGCCTGCTGTCGCTGGCGGGGCAGGGGCTGGTCAGGTTCGGCGGAACGCTGGCGAGCCGGACCGGCAGCGGGCTGATGGCGCTGCCCCGGGTGCTGTCGAAGACGCCCGCGATGCTGGGGTCGGCCCTCAGGTTCATGGGCGGCTTCGCCCGCGGCACGTTCCGGCAGGGCTGGTCCGCGCTGAGCCGCGACTTCTACCAGTCGACCGCGTTCGTCACCGGCAACATGGCGACCAAGCTGGGCGTCTTCACGGTCATGGGCCTCGGCCGGCTCACGGCCACGGCTCTGCTGCCGATGAGGTACTCCGAGATCGCACGCTTCGGATACCGGGGCGCGGCCCGGATGGGTTTCATCAACCGGGGTCTGCACTTCGCCCCGAAAGGCTCCGGCCTCCTCACCAGGACGGGTTCCCTGACCGGCGACCTGCTGGACCTGCCGGGCAGGAACCTCGACCGGGGCGGCACCCTGCGCCCGTTCGACGGCACCGGCTCCGACAGACTCGCCGTTCCCGGCACCCCCGAGTTCGACGACACCCTCGACGAGCTGGCCGACATCTCGGTGACCCCGGTGACCGCCCCCCGCACCCCCGGGGTCAGCTCGCTGCCGGGCCCGAGCCCCGTCCGGATGCCGGGCCGCCTCGACGACCTGGGCGTACGGCTCGGCGCGCTCGACAACCTCGACACGGTGGGCCTGCCCGTCGGCACGGTCCCCGGTGGGCAGCGCCTCGGCCTGCTCACCCCCGTGAACGGGCGTCTCCGTCTCCTCGACCCCATGACCGGCCGCGTCGGCGACGATCTGCTGCCACCGCCGACCGCGCTCGACGAACTGCGGGACCTCGACGCCCTGACCGGGGTGGAGCGCACCCCGACCGGTCTGCTCAGGCCCCTCGACGACCTGGCCGACCTGAGCCTCGACGGCAGGCTGGGCGGACTGACCGAGTCCCAGGTGCGGCAGGTCCTGGACGGCGAGATCGACCTGGTGCGGGTCACCCCCGACGGGGTGGTCCTGCGCATCGGGAAGACCGATCCGATCGACGTCCGGGTGGGTCTGAAGGACGGGGTGACGATCGAGGCCCTCGGACCGGCCGACCCCCGCGTCCCCACCTGGAACGCCACGAAGGGCGCCGAGGGCCTCGACGACCTCGGCATCAGGCTCGACGACCTCACCCGACTGCTCCCCGACACCGGCGACGGCTCCCGCACCGCCCGCGACCTGCTCGGCCTGGGCCCCGTCCGCACGGACGTCGCCGCGCCCCCGGCCACCAAGCCCTTCACCGCGCTGACCCTGCGGGACATCGTCACCGGCGGCGCCACCGGCAGGCTCGCCACGGAGCGCTTCCAGACCTGGCTGCGCGCCCAGTCCGCCCAACTGCAGCTGGACACCGCTGGGCGCAGGCTCAGCGAACTCGACGGGCTGACCGACGTGCCGCCACTGAGCCGCGCGCGGGCCGAGCTGGACCTGAGCGCGGCGCGACTCGACCTCAACCAGGCGCGGATCACGTTCGACCGACTCGGGATGAACCTGGACACGGTCCGCCGGGACGTCGTGGTGATGACGGCCCGGGTCGACGGCCTCGCCGCCGTCCTGCCCACGGGTGAGCTGCGGCTGCTGGACGACCTCGGGCTGCCCACCGGTCGGTGGATCACCATGGAGCCCGGGCGGAACGTCACGTGGGTGCTCAGGACGGACGCCGGGATCGTCCCCGGCGTCGAGGTGCGGATGGTCGACGGGACCTTCACGGTCACCGGACCCGAGGGCGTCACCCGGTTCGGCGCCGACGGACGGCCGGACCGGCTGGCCTTCGCCGCCGACCGGTCCGTCGACATCCAGGCCATCGCCCCGGCCCCGGTCTGGCGTGCGACCGACGAGACGCTGTGGCGCATCGGCGGCAGGCGGCCCCTCGACCAGATCTTCCGTGAGGGATTCACCGTCCGCGATCCGCTGGAGACCAACCTCGACGTCATGGTCAGGACCGGCCAACCGTCCGCGTTCGTCAGCACCACGACCGACCGGAACCTCGTCTGGGACGGGATCTACAAGTTCGAGATCGAGGCGTCCGGCGGTATCGACGTCGGGCGGACCTTCGAGCGCTCCATGGGCCCCGACGCCTGGCGGGCCTCGGGCTGGGCGTCGGAGAACGAGATCGCCTTCCCCGGCGGTATCGCCTCCGACTTCATCCGGGGCGCGTACCGGATGGACGCCCAGCAGAACCTGCTGGAGTGGATCCCCAACCCCAACTTCCGGGGCAGCGACCCCCTGCCGGCGCTGGCGCCGGATCTGCGGGTGCCCGGCGAGGGCACCTCGGGTCTCACCGGCGGAGCCACGCCGGGCCTCAGCGCGCTCGACTTCCAGGGGCTGTCCCTCGACGACCAGCTGCGGCTGCTGGACCAGCTCGACCTGGGCGGGGCGGGGACGTTCGACAACCTCGGCTCGCCGAACGGCCTCGGTTCGCCGAACGGCCTCGGTTCGCCGAACGGCCTCAATTCACCCACCGGCCTCGATTCACCCACCGGCCTCACTTCACCGAACGGCCCGGACTCGCTCAGCCGGGCCGACTCCCTGAACGACGTGGGCAGCCAGCTGGACGAACTCGGCTATCTCTCCGACGACTTCCGGTTCGACCGCTTCGACGCTCCCACTCCTCGAACGGACACCGTCGTGGTGGACCCGGCCGACCTCACGGGCGTGACCGGCTTCCGTGCGGAGTGGCAGCGGACCCCCCTGGAGAACGGCGGGTTCCGGCTCACCGACCAGACCGGTGACCTCCGGCTGGTGTTCGACGCCCGGGAGGTCCGGCAGTTCACCGACATCCGGCTTCCGGGAGACGCGGGCTTCGTACGCTTCGACGCCGACGCCGGGGCGGCGTCGCTGCCCCGGATCATCGGCCAGGACGGGGTGCCGTTTCGCAGCGGTGCGACCGTCGAACCGGTCAGGGGCGCGCTCGGCGTGGTGACCGGGGTGCGGGTGCGGTCGCTCGACGGCTCCTGGGTCAGCCGCTTCGACCTCGACGGTACGCGGCTGTCGGAGCAGCTGACCCTGTCCGGCCCCACCGGTGGCCCGCTGACCGGGTCCCGGCTGACCACGACGTTCACCCGGCTGCCGGGCGGCACCCAGCCGGCGACGTACCGGCTGACGGTGCCGGGGCTGGGGCTGGGTGACGGCGCCTTCGACGTCGTACGGCTCGACGGGGCTCTGGCGGGGCGGCTGCCGGGCGGCTTCTCGGTGACCGACACGGCGACCGGGACGCGGTTCGTGTTCGACCGGGGCGGCCGGTTGGTGGATCTTCCCGCGGACGGGGCGCCGACGACCGGGCTGGACACGTTCGGGGCGACGGTGCCGGACACGGCGGCGCGGCCGGTGACGGCCCTCGACGATCTCAACGGGCTAGGCAGGCTCGACGGACTGGGCAGGCTCGACGGACTGGGCGGCCTCGACGGGCTGGGCGGGCTCGGCGGCAATCCGCCCGAACGGCTGCTTCCGGCGTCCCTCCCCGGGGCCGGAGTCCTGGACGACACGGCGAGCGAGGTCGCGGGACCGCTCCCGGCCGGCGAGCGCGTGTCCCTGGAGGACCTGGCTGTTCCGACCACGCCCCACGTCGCTCCGCCTCCGCCCGCCCCACCCCACGTCACTCCGCCACCACCTGCCCCGCCCCTGGTCGCTCCGCCACCGGTTCCCACCGCCGCTCCCCCGGCGCATCTGCCCGGGGCGCCGGTGTCCGCCCGGGGACCGCGAGCCGTGGCACCGGGATTCGACACGTCCTTCCCCGGCCCCTCCATCGGCACCGAGAGCGAACTCGGCGGGTTCGTCGTCGCCCTCCCGGGGAGCGCGGACCGGACCTTCGCCTTCGTGTCGAAGGTCGACACCGACGAACCCCTGCTCATGGTCACCAAGGACATGAGCAAGGGCGCGTACGCCAACCCCGCGGACCTCACGATGGCCCAGCAGGGCAACTGGCAGACGCACACCGTGGAGCTGATCACCTACCCCTCCCGCCTGGGCGACCAGGGGGCGATCGGCGCCCGCAACGGCGCGACCCAATGGCTGCTCGACGTCTTCAAGGAGCGGCTCGGCATCCACAATCACCGGCCGCTGGAGTCGATGGTCAGCCCCGACGGGCTCTACCGGCTGCAGGTGACGAGCGACCGCCACGTCATCGCGGCGGGGACGGGCCTGGAACTCGAAGGCCTTCCCTCCGTCTCCATGCCGACGACCCAGCAGCAGGCCACGATCGGCATCAGAGCCGTGGACTTCGGCTCCCGTGCCACGCCCGAGCTAAGGCTGCTGGCCGACCACGCCCACTGGTACAAGCCCGCCTTCCGCGACGACGACGCCCTGCGGACGGCGCTGACCCGGGAGACGCTCGACGCGCCCGAACAGGTCGAGAACGCGTACACCTATCTGAAGTCCGTCATCGACTTCACCTCCGACCTGGTCCGCAGGCACGGCACCCCCATGGAGGACTGGGCCGGCGCCCCGCCCTACCTCGGCCTGACCCACCCGGCGGTGAAGAACGAGTGGTCCGTACTGCCCAGGACCAGGCCGAGCCTCGTCCTCGACTCCCTGTCACCCGGTGACCGCGCCGTGACGCTGAGACTCCTGCGCGAGGCCCCGGCCCTCGGTGACGAGCCCGTGTGGAAGGCCGCGCGGCAGTACATCCTGAACGGCAACGAGGTGGCCGGACGCGGCATCAACAACGCCACGGTCGGGGGCGAACGAGCCCTGCTGTTCGAGTTCCGCTCCCTCCCGGACGAGCTGAAGGGCGCCGTACCCCACGAGAAGGCGCCTGTCGCGGTGGTGACCGACCCATTGGCGGAGCTGGGCGGGAACCGGGCGGCCGGCGTGCGGAGGATCAACGACTTCGTCTCCGGGCCGGAGAACCGGGACGCCTTCGCGGACTGGTACCGCGCGGAGTTCCCCAGGGATCCGGACGCCGGGCGCATCCATCAGAACAAGAGCACCGATGCCATCCTGAGGATGGCGGCGGCCAGTCACAAGGCCGAGTGGATCAACCTGCGGCACCCGCAGACCTGGCAGGACATCACCACCAGGCCCGTGGCCCCCGTCCGGCCACCGGTCACCGCAGTGCCCTCCGCCCCGCCGGCGCCCCCGCGTCCCGGCGGGGGGCCGCTACCGGGCGGGGGGCCGCTGCCGGGCGAGTTGAACCGGCCGCTGACCAACCTCGACGAGCCGCACATTCCCGCGGCCGACGTGCCGCGGCCCGCTCAGCTCGCGGGGGTCGACCTGTCCCGGATCACAGGGACACCGGACATCGACCTGCCCCGGATCACCCAGGCCCCGGAGCTCGACCTGCCGCGCATCACCGAGGGACCGGACGTCGCCCTCCTCCGGAGCGACCCCGCGCAGGACATCACGCTCCGCCCCACACCCGCCCCCGAGCTGAGCGCCTCCCCCCTGAGAGGGCAGTCGCTCGACTCCCCTCCCCCACTCGTGCCCTCGGTGCGCGAGGTTCCGCTGTCCGGGCTGGACGACGTGGCCGGGCTGCGGCTGCGCGTCACGGAGGTCCCGGCGACCGACGCCGCCCCGGCGTCCGTGCGCGTCGAGGTGCTGGACGCCACCGCCCGGGGCGGGCCGGCGCGGCTGCCGGATGCCTCGGTCACCGTGCGGGAGGGCGGTGGCTTCACCGCCACCGGCCCGCAGGGCGGCGTGCGCTGGCAGTTCGACGCCGCGGGGCGCCTGGAGCACCGGGAACTGCCGCTGACCGGCACCGACTTCTCGCTGCGCTTCACCGACGACGCGCTCCGCCCGATCCAGGTGACCGGCCCGGACGGAGTCCCTGTCCCCGGCGCCACGGTCAGGCCGGTACGGGACGCCTCCGGCACGCCGAGCGAGCTGATCGTGCGCGTGCCCATGCCGGGCCCCGACGGCCCCACCGCCGTGTGGCGCTTCGAACCCGGTGGCCTGACACAGTCGCGGGAGCTGCCGCTCACGCTGCCGGGCCTGGACGGTCCGTCCGGTCTGGGGGTCAGGACGACGACCTCCCCCGGCGCGGGCGGCACCACGACCAGGGTGTTGGAGCTGACCGGTCCGCCGGACCTCACCGCTTCGTTCCGGCTCGACCCCGTGGGCGGAAGGCTCTCCGGACGACTGCCGCAAGGCTTCACGGTCACCGACACGAGCACGGGTGCCCGCTTCCACTTCGACGCCGACGGCCGCCTCGCACTGCGCGACCTGCCCGCCCACGACAGCTCCGGCTTCCTCCGCATCGCGGAGGGGGCCGGGCCGGACACCCCGCCCGTACGGCTCGACGAGTTCGGAAACCCCCGAGGCATCGGCGACGACCTGAGCCCGCAGGAACAAGCGCTCGTCGACGACCTCTGGAACGACCTGTCCCAGGACGTAAGGCCCCTCTCCCTCGACGAACTCAACCGCGTCCTGGGCCCCGACTCACCACGCGTCGACCCCTCACGCCTCGACACGTCGGACGTCGACTCCCCCCGCACCGACGCCCTCTCGGAGGTCAGCGACCTGTCGGACACGGAATGGGCGAACCTCCAGGCACGCCTGGACGGCGTCCGGCGGATGGACGACGACCCGTCCGGCACCGACGAGCCGTTCCTCGTCCCGCTGTCCGGCGTGGACGACCTGGCGGACTTCGACCTACGGGTGTCGCGCCTCCCGGCGACCGACGAGGCGCCCCAGGGCACGTACCGGCTCGAACTCACCGACCGCACCCCCGGCGGGACCGGACCGGTGCGCGCGTCGGACTTCACGGTCGAACTGCTGGACGACAGCGGCCGGTTCGCGGTGGTCGATCCGACGGGCGGCACCCGCTTCGAGTTCGCGCCGGACGGCGCCTTCCTCGGACGGCAGGCCGCGCTCCCGTACGACGGGTTGCCGCAGAGCCTGCGACTCCAGGTGACCCACACCCCCTTGGGCGACGGCACCAAGCGGCTCTGGGTCGATGTGACCGGCGCCACCGGTTCGATCCGGTTCACCGAACTCGACGCCATGCTGTCCGCACGGCTGCCCGGCGGTTTCACCCTCACCGACACGGTCACCGGCTCACGCTTCCACTTCGACAACACCGGCGGGCTCGCCTTCCGCGACCTGCCCGACCCGGAGGGCTCCGGCTTCCTCCGCTTCACCGAGGGGGCCGGGCCGGACACCCCGCCCGTACGGCTCGACGAACTCGGCGAACTCGGTGACGTCGGCGACCTCGCCCGCATCTTCGAGCGCACGCTCGACGAGGCCTCCGGCCTGCGTACGGTCCCGGAGGGCGATCCGGTCGACCTGTCCGGCATCGCCGGCGCCATGGACTTCCTGCACACCGCCCCCGACGGGCACGCGTTCCAGGCGCTGGACCTGCCGGGCGTACAGCGGCTGGCGGACGACGCGGCGGCCTCGCTCGACCGGCTCGGGCTGCGCCCGGACCTGCTGACCGACCAGCTGCGCCAGCTGACCGAACAGGCCCGGCTGGGTCTGCGGCGAGGGGCCCTCGGCGCCCTCGCCGAGTATCTGGACCTGCCGCTCGCGACCCGCCTCGAAGACCTGCGGGCCACGACGCCGGCAGGCCGCGTCCTCGGCGACTTCACGGTCACGCCGACCCCGCACGGCGGCCCCGGCGGCAGCCGCTACACCGTGCACCACCACCCGTCCGACCTGACCCTGGGCTTCGACGCGAACCGCTCGCTGGTCCACCAGGAGGTCTTCCTGCGCGGCGGCCCGGCCGACCTCGACGGGCTGAAGCTGGGGATCACCGGCCGCTCGGTGGACGGCGGGCCCTGGACCCCGGCGACGGCCGACTTCATCGGCACCCGCCCCGCCGACGACCTCTTCACCGTCTCCCCGAGCACCGAACTGCGCGGCGGTGTCGTCCTCACCGACGCGACCGGCACCACCCGCTGGCACTACGGCCCCGAGGGCGTGCACGCCTTCCGCGACGTCGACCTGCCCGGCGATCGGGGTGTCCTGCGCTTCGAGGCCGGCGGCGCACCCCAGGTCCTGGACACGACGGGCCACCCCCGCCCCGGCTTCCGCGCGGAGGCGCTCGACAACGGCGGGGTCGCCGTCATCCCCACCGCGAAGGGCGCCCTGCCGCTGGAGCGGGCGGTGTTCGACCCGGCGGGCAAGCTGGTGGAGGAGACCGTCGCCGTCCGGGTCAAGGGCGGCAAGGTGAACGGGCAGTTGTGGAAGATCGACCACGCGGGCGGCACGGCCGTACGGCTCGACGACACGGGGACCCCGCTCACCGGTCGGTTCGACACCGCCAAGCTGGAGAAGTCCGCCACCGGCCAGTACAAGCTGATCGGCGAGGGCAAGGTGACGCTGTTCGAGCGCGAGGTGCTCGGCAACGGACATGTCCTCCATCTCGACCTGGACCGGTTCGGGCGGGCCCGCTGGACGGAGTTCGACGAGGCCGGCAACCGGCTGCGGGCCGGGGAGCGGATCTTCGACGGTGACCGCCGCACGTACCACGACACGCTCCCCTACCGCTGGGCCCCGGTGGACGTCCTCGATGTGCGCACCTACACCAAGGCCCTGGACGGCGGTCTGATCCGGGCGGAGAAGAACACCGAGGGCAGCTGGGCCTGGACGCGGTTCGACAAGGACGGCACCGAGGTGCTGCACGGCACCCGCGACTGGTCCTGGACCCGGATCGGCTACAAGGACACCTATCTCGACCCGGCCACCGGAGAGCGGGCCGTGGCCCAGCGGCGGGGCGACGTCTGGCCGTTGAACGGCTACCACGGCTCCCGCCAGTACCTGGAACACCCGCTGCTGTCCGGGCCCGCGCCCGGCGGGATGCGCACCAACCCGGTGCTGCACACCGCCGTCGGCCCCAACAACAAGCCGATCGACTTCATCGACGAACTCACCGAGGAAATGGCGCAGTTGGCGGACGGCGGCACCCTGCACGTCGCCCGGATCTCCGACCAGCGCCTCCCGGCGGCCGTCTGGTACCCGCGCGCGGGCCACGGCCGGTTCGACGGGTTCTTCCGCAACTTCGTCACCGGCGACTCCATGTTCCAGGTGTCCACGTGGACGGAGACCGCCGCCGACGGCGCCAAGCTGCGGGGGGTCCGGCTGGTCGCGCACGCCGGCCGCGGCTGGCAGGACATCGACCAGTTCGGCCGGGTCGTCCGCGAGACCCGCACCCTGGAGAACGGCAACGTCGTCGAGGTGGGCCGCAGCGCCGCCGACCCCAAGCAGTGGGCCCCGGCCCCGAAGTGGAACGGCTCGGCGGACGCGTACGAGCTGCCCTGGCTGGACACCAAGAGCGGCAGGTCCGGCACCCGGTACGTCTCCGCCGACGGCGGCTTCGTGGACGTCTTCAAGAACGCGGCGGGCGACGAACTGCTGTCCCTGCGTACCCAGGGCACCGGGGTGCGCGAGTACCTCGCCGAGAACCCGGCGCGCGGCATCGGTGCCGACGACGTGTCCGGCGTGTGGGTGGACAAGAACACCCAGCTGCAGATCACGGGCCGCCGCGACCATTGGGGCGATCTGTTCGTCGAGGCGCACGGCGACCCCCGCAAGGACCACTGGACCTGGACGGCCACCGGCCCTGACGGGCAGGTCACGGAAGGCGTCCGCATCCAGAACCGCGGCTCCCTGGTGCACACCAACACCTGGGACGACTCGTTCATCGACTTCGAGCGGCTGCCCGACGGCCGTCGGGGCGACGCGATCCGTGAGCGCAACGCCACCGACAACGGCTCCGTCTGGGTGGACGCCACCCGCGAGTCCGGCGGCACCTGGACCTGGCGGAAGATCAACGCGGACGGGACGGTCGAGTCCCAAGGCATCCGCACCTACCAGGACCTCGCCAAGGGCCGCTGGACCGACCACATCGGCACCGACGCCGTACGGTTCCGGGACGGCGGCCGGGTCCGCGAGTACGCGTACACGGTGAACGAGCGGGTCGCCCCGCCGCCCGTGGAGTCCGGCCGGATCTCCCTGTCCGACCTCCTCGCGCGCTCCGCGCGGCACTTCGAGCCGGATGTGTCGGCCACCGTGAACCGGGAGGTCTGGCAGGAGTTCGACATGGGCAAGGTGCTCCGCCGTCGGGATCCGGTGGAGGGGTTCGAGGGCCGCTTCCGGGAGTCGGAGTCGCTGTGGAACCAGTGGCGCGAGTACCAGGACGGCCGGCTGGTGGCCCAGCGCACCATCACCGGGCGGGTCTGGGTCACCGACGCGTTCGGCCGCTGGTCGAACTTCGACATCGCCAAGCTGCCCGAGATCAGCAGCCTCCCCAGGGTCGGCGGCGAGGTGGGCCTCGACGGGCACCGCAGCTGGCGGCTGGTCGGACGCGAGGTCGACTTCCGTGGTTACACCACCGAACTGCGCGGCTACAACCGTGAGTTCCGCGATGTGTTCCACGAGATCTGGACCGGTGTCGAGGACGGCTCCTCGGCCGCCATGCCGATGTGGCGGCACCAGCTCCGCAAGGCGGTCACCGACTTCACCATGGGCTATCTCATCGAGTTCGGCACCAGCTTCGCCGTGTCCGCGATCGTCGCCGACCTCGACAACAAGAAGTTCGACCTGACCACGGCCCTGCAGCGGGCGGCGCTCAACGGCGCGATCGGCGGCGGCATCCGCGTCGGCGTCAACGTCGCCTACGACACCACCCGCCTCGGCTACCTCAAGTACGGCCTGACCAACCTCGACCAGGGCCAGGACTGGCACCGCCACCCGCTCGCCTCCAACGACGACTGGGACGGCGAGTGGACCGTGTTCGAGAACCCCACCCGCTGGCGCTCCGGCTCCTACGACTTCTTCAACAACCTGGGCGTCGGCGTCCTCACCGGTTTCGTCAACAGCACCGTCAACGCGGCCGTGTTCGGGGTCGACGGCCAGAAGCGCACCGGCCTCGACGCGCTCGAAGCGGGGGCGTGGGGCGCGGCGGGCAGTGCCTTCGCGGGCGTCACCAGCGGTCTGCTGCGCTACAGCTGGCACGCCGCCGCGGGCTCCCGCGTCTTCCACCGCGGCGGCCCCGGCGAGCTGATCTGGCAGATCGCCGAGGCGCTGGGCGCGGGCACCCTCAACTACGGGCTCAACAACAGGGCCGCCGACATCCAGCCCTCGCGCGCCTTCCCGCCCCCGGCGAGCACCACATCCCCGGCAACCACCCCTGCCGCGCTCACCGCGCCGATACCGCCACCCACACCCCCGCAGCCGCCGCTCACCATCGACCCGGCCGCCCTGCCCGACGGAACGGAGCTCCTGTGACCCCCACCGCCATCGTGCACCGGGTCGCCCCCAAGGGACGCGGCGCCCATCGCAGCATCGCCTCCGCCCTGCGCGCCGCCCGCGACGGCGACGAGATCCATGTCGCCCCCGGCGAGTACGTCGAACACCTGGTGATCGACCGTGCGGTGCGCCTGCTGCCGGAGGAGGGCACGCGGCACGCCGTACGCCTGCTGGCGGCCTCCCCCGGCCGCCCGGTGCTGGAGGTCGCCGCGCGGGACGTGTACGTCGAGGATCTCGTCCTGGTCGGCCAGGACCCGGGGCTGCCCGCCGTGCTGGTGGACGCCGGGCATCTGGAGCTGGACGGCTGTGACGTGTCCGGCGGCCGGGTCGAGGCGGGCGGTGACGCGTCGCTCGCCCTGACGGACTGCCGTGTCGCGGGGGCCGAGCTGGCGGCCGTGCACCTCAACACCACCGGATCGGCGCGGCTGACCCGGGTCGTGGTCGAGGACGTCGAGGGAACCGGTGTCGTCGTCGGCTCCCGGGCCACCGCCGAGGCCGACGAGCTGACGGTACGGCGGGTCACCGGGTCCGGTGTCCGGGTCCGGGGCGGCGCCCGCGCGGCCCTGCGGGAGTGCCGGATCTCCGGCCCCGGGCGCAGCGGGCTGCTGGTGGAGGACGACGCCACCGTCACCGCGCGGGACTGCCGGGTGGAGGAGACGGCCGCCGAGGGGGTGCGGGTACTGGGCAGTTCGGCGCGGCCCGCACCGCCCTCGGGGGGCGCGGAGTTCGGCGAGGGCGGGGTGGTGCTCGTCCGCTGCGAGGTGCTGCGCACCGGCGGGGACGGGGTCGCCGTCTCCGGCGGCGGCGATGTGCTGATGCTCGGCTGCCGGCTGCGGGACGGTTCGGGGCCCGGGGTGAGCGTGGAGGACGAGGGCCGCGCCGAGCTGGTGGACTGCCAGGTGGACGGGGCGCACGGCTCGGGTCTGGTGGCCCGGGGCACGGCCCGGCTGTCGGCCGAGGGCACCTCGGTGACGGGCAGCAGGGCGAACGGGCTGCTGGCGGGCGGCCGCGCCGAGGTGCGGGTGGACACCGGCGACCTGACGGCGTGCTCGTTCAGCGCGGTGCACGCCTGCGACGACTCCCGGGTGACGCTCACCGCCTGCCGGATCGGCTCCTCCGCCGAACACGGCATCCGGGCCACCGATCGGGCCGGGCTGACCGTGGAGGGCGGCCGGATCTCGGACTGCGGGCTGTCCGGGGTGCGGATCGACGGGGCCGCCGAGGCGCGGATGCGCGGGCTGTCCGTGGTGCGCGGCCGGGCCGGGATCACCATGGAGTCGTCCGGGACCATGGTCCTGGAGGAGTGCGATGTCATGGGCGCCGAACGGTCCGGGATCTCCTGCGGCACGGAGACCGCGCCGGTGCTGCGGGACTGCCGGATCAGCGGGACCGGCACGGCGGGCCTGGTGATCGGCGAGCGCGCCACGCCGAGCGTCGAGGGCTGCACGGTCCGGGACGCGGCAGGCTCCGGCGTCGTCGTGGGCCCCCGCGCCGAACCCCGGATCCGGGCCGTGACGGTGGCCCGGACCGGCAAGAACAGCCTGTTCGTCGGCGAGAAGGCCCGCGGCACCTTCGAGGACTGCGTCTTCAGCGGCGCGGGCACCGACGGCGCCGCCTTCCCCGCCCTGCACGTCTCGACGGGCGGGGCGCCCGTACTGCGCGGCTGTCTGGTCCGCGACAGCGAGGAGGACGTGGCGCTGGAGAAGGGCGCCCGCCCGGTGTTCGACGACTGCGTCTCGCGGGACGTGAAGAACCCGTCCCTGCCGACCGGCGCCGAGCAGGCCCTGTCGGCGGCCGGGGGCCCGGAGCCGGCGGGCGCCGGGACCACCGCGCGGGAGACCGAGGCACCCGACGAGGACACCCTGGACGACCTGCTGGCCGAGCTCCAGGGTCTCGCGGGTCTGGAGCGGGTCAAGAACGATGTCTCGTCCCTGGTCAAGCTGATGCAGATGGTCCGCCGCCGGGAGGAGATGGGCCTGGTCCCGCCCCCGCTCAGCCGCCACCTCGTCTTCACCGGCAACCCGGGCACCGGCAAGACCACCATTGCCCGTCTCTACGGCCGGATCCTCGCCGCCGTCGGCCTGCTGGAGCGGGGCCATCTGGTCGAGGCCGACCGCTCCGCCCTGGTCGGCGAGTACGTCGGCCACACCGGACCGAAAACCACCCGGGTCTTCCAACAGGCCCGGGGCGGTGTGCTGTTCATCGACGAGGCGTACTCCCTCACCCAGTACGCCGGGACCAACGACTTCGGCCAGGAGGCCATCGCCACCCTGCTGAAGCTGATGGAGGACCACCGCGACGACGTGGTGGTCATCGTCGCCGGATACCTCAAGGAGATGGAGGTCTTCGTCCGCTCCAACCCCGGCCTGGCCTCCCGCTTCAACCGCACCCTGCTCTTCGACGACTACAGCGGCGCCGAACTGGTCAGCATCGTCGAACACCAGGCCGCACAGCACCAGTACGAGCTGACCCCGGACGCCGTCACGGAGCTCACCGCACGCTTCGACGCCATGCCCCGCGACCGGGGCTTCGGCAACGGCCGTACGGCCCGCCAGCTGTTCCAGGCCATGACGGAACGCCAGGCGTACCGGGTCGCCGAACTGCCGGAGGCCTCGGAGGCGGACGTGATGACCCTCAGACCGGAGGACATCCCCCAGAGCCTCTGAGCCGAGCGCCCCGTACCCGTTCCACCACTCGCCCCCGCGCCCACCCGCACGGACCCACCACCAAGGACAAGGACCGCCCCCATGCCGCACTCACCCGACCGAAGCGACCGCCGGGACGGCGAGTTCGCCGACCTCTTCGCCCGCAGGACCCGCATCCCGCTCCGCGGCTTCCTGCCCGGCCGCCGGGTGTGGAAGGCGATCGGTGGCTCCGCCGCCGCGGTCCTGGTGATCGCCGGCTCTGCCACGGCCGTGGCCGCCATCGACTGGAGCGGCGACTCGTCCGAGAAGGTGACCACGGCGGCCGACAAACCGGCCGACGAGCAGTCCGTCCCCGGCGACACCAGGAAAGCGGCGGTCGCCCCGTCGCCGACGGACCGGGCCAAGGGCGAGGGCAAGGGCAAGGACGACCCGGACGTCGTCTACGTCCCGGTCAGCGGCGGAGCGGGAGCGGGGACGGGCGGCGCGGCGCAGCCGGCACCGGACACCGACTCCGGGTCCGACACGGGCGGCAGCACGGGCGGCACCTCGGGTTCGACCGGCTCCACCGGCTCGACCGGCACCGAGGAGAAGTCCTCGACCACCCAGAACACCGAGTCCGGGTCGACGTCCGGCTATCTGTGGGCCGACGGAAGCGTGGAGGCCGACTCGAACGACTACTGGGACCAGAGCACCGTCACCGTCAAGTCCACCAAGCCGCTCACCTCGCTCAAGGTCGTCGTCCGCGTCATCCAGACCGGCGGAGTGTCCAGCACGGGCGCCTGGACCTCCCTGGGCGACAAGATCGCCGTGGGCCAGAACGCCACCGGCGACCAGATCGGGTACGTCATGACCCTGAAGTCGGGTGTCACCCTCGCCCCCGGCACCTATGTCTTCAAGGTCCAGTACGACCACGCCCAGGGCCGGCGCGACGCGGGCCGCGACCTCTACACCGTCACCGCCGTCGCGAACGGCTCGGACGACGAGTCCCTGTCCGGCCGTTTCTGAGCGGGGCTCAGCCCGCCCAGCCCTGTTTCCGCAGCACCGAGGAGACATCGGGTGCCCGGTAGTGGTCCCCCTTGAGCACCTTGCCGTCGGCCCGGCGGGCGACCCGCCCGTCGGGGCCCAGCTTGGTCATGTTCGAGCGGTGGATCTCGGCGATCACCGCGTCCAGGTCGATGCCGTGGACGAGAGCGGTGCCGTACGCCACGTACACCACGTCGGCCAGTTCGTGGGCCAACCGGTCGAGCGGCCCGTCGACCGCCACCTCGGCGACCTCGGCGGCCTCCTCGGCCAGCAGCTCTCCCCGGTGGGCGGCCAGCTCGGGCGAGACCTCGGTGGGGGCGGTACGGGCGTCGAGGCCGAAGGCTCGGTGGAACTCACGGACCAGGCGAGCGGGAGAGGAACTCATCCGGCGAGCCTACCGACCGGCTGCCCCCTTCGACAGTTCCGTCGGTCTCGTACGGTCATGACGCCCAAGTCCCTTACTGTCATGGATCTTTGACGCTATGTCAGCACAGGGGGGCCGGTGCCGGAACCTGTGACTCCACTCCGTACGCTCCGTTGTGTCTTCACGTACCACCCCGAGCGATTGAGGACCCATCGTGAGCGTTCCCCCCACCTCCCCCAGCCACCGGGCCACCTCCCGGGTGACCCGCCGTACGGTGATCGGCGCGGCCGGCGCGGTAGCGGCCGGCGCCGTGATCACGCCGACCGTGATGGCCACGACCGGTGACTCCGGCACCTCCACGTCCTCGGACACCGGCGCCGAGGGATCCGCGGCCGGCACGACGACCGAGACCTTCCCGAAGACCCGCAGCGAGGCCGCCACCGGCGAGGCACCCGTCGAGGCGGCCTTCCCCATCGGCTACGTGGGCGTGCGCTGGGGCGGCACCGACGAGACCACCGGCGGCGGCATCAGACTGACGGACGCCGACGGCACCCAGGGCGCATGGCAGTCCCTCGGCGACGGCGGCTGCTCGGTGGCCAACGGCGGCGGTGCGCTGATCGTGGCCGGCGGGGCCGCCGGCTACGAGCTGAAGGCACCCGACGGCGCGACCGAACTGCGCTCACTGGCCGTCGACTGCGCGCACGGGCCGGACCGGAAGGTGCGGGTGCCTAGCGACCCCACCCGGGTCAGGGGCGTCGAGTTCCTCACCCGGGCCGCCTGGGGCGCCGACGAGTCGCTGCGCTTCAAGGCGGACGGCACGGAGAACACCCCGACCGCGTTCTACCCGTTCCAGACGATCACCGTGCACCACACGGCCATGGCCAACGACGACCCGGACCCGGCCGCCACGGTCCGCGCGATCTACCAGCTGCACGCCGTCACCAACGACTGGGGCGACATCGGCTACCACTTCCTCATCGACGAGGAGGGCCGTATCTACGAGGGCCGCTACTCCGGCGACGACGGCCTGCCCGCGCACGACGCCGACGGCAAGGTGGTGACCGCCTTCCACGTCGGCGGCTTCAACTCCGGCAACCTCGGCATCGCCCTGCTGGGCACCTTCACCGAGCAGGGCCCCAAGGAAGCCGCCCGCGCCGCGCTGACCCGGCTCGTGAAGGTCCTGGTCCGCCAGCACGGCGTGGACCCGCAGGCCCGCGTGACCTACACCAACCCGGTCAACGGCACCCAGAAGGAGGTCGCGGAGATCAGCGGCCACCGGGACTGGATGGCGACGGAGTGCCCGGGCGAGGTCATGTACGGGGAGCTGGAGCGCCTGCGCACGGCCGTGGCAACCGGCCGCTGACCGCCCTCGTCGGCCCCGGCCGCCGGACCCCGCCCCGCAGGGGTCCGGCGTCGCCGAGGTCACGAGCTCGCACCGGATGGGTCCGACCCTGGCCGCCCGCCCGGTGACCTGGCAGGATTTCGTCGCATGGTCCAGGTACTCCCCCGCATCGGCAGGCGGCACGCGCTGCTGGGCTCGATGGCTTCGCTGGTGGTCCTCGGGCTGCTCGCGTGGTGGCTGTGGCCCAGCGAGGAGCCCCCGAACGGGACGATCACGGTGACCACGGGAGCCGAGCGGGGCGTCTACCAGGAGTACGGCAGCCGACTGCGGAACGCGATCGCCGGGGACATGCCCAGGCTGCGGGTCCAGCTCATGCCGAGCAACGGCTCCCAGACGAACGTCCGCCGGGTGGCCACCGGACAGGCCGACTTCGCCATCGCCGCCGCCGACGCCGTCCAGACGTACATCGACGAGGACCAGCCCGGCGCCGATCAGCTGCGCGGGGTGGCCCGGCTCTACGACGACTACGTGCAGCTGGTGGTCCCGGCCGACTCGACCATCCAGAACGTCTCGGAGCTGAAGGGCAAGCGGGTCGCCGTCGGCCCCGAGGGCTCCGGCGTACGGCTGATCGCCGAACGTCTGCTGGCCGCGGACGGGCTCGACATCGACAAGGACATAGACGCGCGGCGCGACACCATCGGCACGAGCCCCGACGCCCTGCGCACCGGAAGGATCGACGCCTTCTTCTGGTCGGGGGGCCTGCCCACGAAGGGGCTGACGGACCTCGCGGAGAAGGAGAAGTACGCCTTCCGGTTCGTCCCGATCCGCAGCGACCTGGTGGCGGCGCTGCACGACCAGGGCGGGGTCTTCAGCCACTACCGGGCGTCCGTGATGCCCGCCGACGCCTACCCGACCATCCTCAAGGCCCCGGTGCCCACCCTCACCGTGGCGAACCTGCTCATCACCCGCGCGGACATGGATCCCCGGCTCACCGAGTGGCTGACCCGCGTCGTCCTCAAGAGCCGGGACAACATCGGCCAGCACGTCCACGCGGCCCAGGTGGTGGATCTGCGCACCGCGATCTACACGGACCCGCTGCGGCTGCACCGTGGCGCGCGGGCGTACTACCGGTCGGTGAAGCCGTAGTCCGCCGGAGGCGCCCGGCCCCTGCCGGGCCCTTCTCAGCCCCCGTAGCCCTCGCAAGCCCCGCCCCCGTAGCCCTCGCAGCCCCCAGCCATCTCAGCCCCTGAGGACCCTCATCACCTCTCGGTCGAGCCCGGCCTTCTCAGACCGGCGGACGCGACCGGGGCACCGTCACCGTGACCCGCAGCCCGTGCGGCTCGTGGTGGGCGTAGGCGATGGAGCCGCCGCCGGCCGCGATCAGCGCCCGGGAGATGGAGAGCCCGAGACCCGAGCCCTTGATGTTCTGGTGGGCGGTGCTGCGCCAGAAGCGGTCGCCGACGCGTTCCAGCTCCTCGTCGCTGAGGCCGGGCCCGCCGTCGGTGACGACGACCGTGGAGGACTCGCCGTTCGAGCCGACCCGGACCTCGACACGCTCCCCAGCGGGCGTGAACTTCAGCGCGTTGTCGATCACCGCGTCCAGGGCGCTGGACAGGGCGATGGGGTCGGCCCAGGCGGTGGTGGCCGGGCAGGTGCCGACCAGCGACACCCCCTTGTCGTGGGCCAGCGGCGACCAGGACGCGACGCGCTCGGCGGTCAGCTCGCCCACGTCGATGAGCCGCAGATCGGACTCCGCGTGCTCGGCGAGCGCCAGGTCGAGCAGGTCGTCGAGGACCGACGCGAGGCGTTTGCCCTCGGTGCGGACGGAGGCGATCTCCTCGTTGCCCTCGGGCAGTTCGAGCGCGAGCAGGTCGATGCGGAGCAGCAACGCGGCGAGCGGGTTGCGGAGTTGGTGCGAGGCGTCGGCGACGAAGGCGCGTTGTTGTTCCAACACGTCCTCGACGTTGTCGGCCATCTCGTTGAACGACCGTGCCAGACGCCGGAGTTCAGGTGGTCCGCCGGCCGCCGCGACCCGTGACTTGAGGCGTCCGGAGGCGATGGCGTGGGTGGTGACGTCGAGGACGCGTACGGGCTTGAGGACCCAGCCCGTCAGCCGCAGCGCGGCTCCTACGGCGAGGAGCATCGCGGCGGCCTCGCCCGCGCCGATGATCAGCCAGCCGCGCAGGATCTTCGAGCGCATCTGGTCGGTGGGCGAGTCGGTGACGACGGCCGCGACGACGTCACCGTCGTGGATGACGGGGGACGCGACGACGAGCCGGCCCTCCTGCCAGGGCCACACCTGTTTCGGGTCGTGCGGGCGCCGCCCCAGCAGCGCCTCCTCGAAGGCGGCGAGCCCCTCCCCCTCGGTGGGCCGACCCCATTCCACGGGAGCGTTGGCCATGGCCGGCTGGCTCTTCTCCCGATAGAAGACGCCGGCCTTGATGCCGTACACCCGGTAGTACTGCTCCAGCTCCCGCTGGAGGGTCTCGCCGCGGCCGTCCGTGGTGTCCACGCGGGATCCGCTCGGGCGTTCGGTGACGAACTGGGCGAGGGCCGCGAAGCGCGCCGTGTCGTCGATGCGGTCGACGACCACCTCCTGCTGCCGCGCCGCCGCGAGGCTCACCGCCAGCGGAATGCCGAGGGCCAGCAGCACGGCGGCCATCAGGACGATGAGCAGCGGAAGAAGACGAGTGCGCACGCGGGCACGCTACGGCGTCGGGGCGACCAGCCGATAGCCGACCCCGCGCACCGTCTCGATCAGGGCGGGCATCCGCAGCTTCGACCGCAGGGAGGCGACATGTACTTCCAGGGTGCGGCCGGTCCCCTCCCAACTCGTCCGCCACACCTCGCTGATGATCTGTTCCCGGCGGAAGACGACACCGGGCCGCTGGGCCAGCAGCGCGAGCAGATCGAACTCCTTGCGGGTCAGCTGGACGACCGAGCCGTCCACGCTGACCTGCCGGGTGGGCAGCTCGATGAGCACGGACCCCAGCCGCAGCCCGCTGTCACCGGGGGCCGCGGCCTCGTCGGGGGCCCGGCGGCGGGCGACGGCGTGGATCCGGGCGAGCAGCTCGCCGGTGTCGTAGGGCTTGACCACGTAGTCGTCGGCGCCGAGGTTGAGGCCGTGGATCCGGGACCGTACGTCGGAGCGGGCCGTCACCATGATCACCGGGGTGCTGGTCCGCTTGCGGATCTTGCCGCAGACCTCGTAGCCGTCCTGGTCGGGCAGGCCGAGGTCGAGCAGGACGACGCCGAAGCCGTTGCCCTCCGGGACGAGTGCCTGGAGCGCCTCCTCGCCGCTGCGGGCGTGGGTGACGTCGAAGCCGTGTCGGGCCAGGACCGCGGACAGGGCGGCGGCCACGTGGTTGTCGTCCTCGACGAGGAGCAGCCTCATTCCGGCCCCTTCCTGCTCGGTGGGTCATACGTTTCGGTCATGTGTGCGTCTCGGCTGGCACACATTACGCGGATTCGCATCCCGGGCACGCGCGTATCGGCCCCTTCGCAGTCACACTGATGAGTGAGGACGCCGTCAAGGCCGGAGGGGTTCCGCGCGGGTTCCGTTATGCAGCCGAAACGCCCCGCCCGAGCCCGTCACGTGCAGTGTCCGTCCGGCTACCAGATCGTTATGCTCAATTCTCGCTCAGATGTAATGACGCTGGTCGTCGCCGGTCACTACTGTCCTCCGAAACCGAGGAGGACGGAGCCAGAAAGCGATGACCGAAGTTTCGGTGGTCAAGGACGCGGTGCCCGCGGCCGAGGACCTGGTCGTCCTGAAGAGCGTCAACAAGCACTTCGGCGCGTTGCACGTGCTCCAGGACATCGATCTGACAATCACCAGGGGTGAGGTCGTCGTGGTGATCGGACCCTCCGGGTCCGGCAAGTCCACCCTCTGCCGCACCATCAACCGGCTGGAGTCGATCGACTCCGGCGACATCACGATCGACGGCAAGCCGCTGCCCGCGGAGGGCAAGGCGCTCGCACGACTGCGTGCGGACGTCGGCATGGTGTTCCAGTCGTTCAACCTCTTCGCGCACAAGACCGTGCTCGAGAACGTGATGCTGGGACAGCTCAAGGTCCGCAAGACCGACAAGAAGCAGGCCGAGGAGAAGGCGCGGAACCTGCTGGACCGGGTCGGCGTGGGCACCCAGGCGGACAAGTACCCCGCACAGCTCTCGGGCGGTCAGCAGCAGCGCGTCGCGATCGCGCGGGCACTGGCCATGGACCCCAAGGTCATGCTCTTCGACGAGCCGACCTCGGCGCTCGACCCCGAGATGATCAACGAGGTCCTGGAGGTCATGCAGCAGCTGGCCCGGGACGGCATGACCATGGTCGTGGTCACCCACGAGATGGGCTTCGCCCGTTCGGCCGCCAACCGGGTGGTGTTCATGGCGGACGGCCGCATCGTCGAAGAGGCTGTGCCGGACCAGTTCTTCAGCAACCCCCGCAGCGACCGGGCCAAGGACTTCCTCTCGAAGATCCTGCACCACTGACGGCCTGCCGACGCCCATCCGGCACCCGGCACCCAGCACCATGACGGTCCGCATCTGTTCACCACGCAAAGGATGTTCACCATGAAGCTCCGCAAGGCCTCCGCCGCAGCAGCCGCCGCCCTCGTCCTCGCCCTGACCGCCACCGCGTGCGGCGGCGACGACAGCAACGGCAACGACGGCGGCTCCGGCTCCGGCTCCGGTGGCGGCGACAAGATCAAGATCGGCATCAAGTACGACCAGCCGGGTCTCGGCCTGAAGGAGCCCGACGGTTCCTTCTCCGGCTTCGACGTCGACGTGGCCACGTACGTGGCCAAGGAGCTCGGCTACGACGCCAAGCAGATCGAGTTCGTCGAGACCAAGAGCGCCGACCGCGAGAACGCCCTGGCCCGCGGCGACGTCAAGTTCATCGCGGCGACGTACTCGATCAACGACGAGCGCAAGAAGAAGGTTGACTTTGCCGGCCCGTACCTGCTGGCCCACCAGGACCTGCTGATCAAGTCGGACTCCGACATCAGCAAGGGCACGGACCTCAACGGCAAGAAGCTCTGCTCGGTGACCGGTTCCACCTCGGCGCAGAACGTCAAGGACACCATCGCCCCGAAGGCCCAGCTGCGTGAGAACAGCGGGTACTCCGAGTGCCTCGCGGGTCTGCAGAGCGGTGCCGTGGACGCCCTGACCACCGACGACTCGATCCTCGCCGGCTACGCCGCGCAGGAGCAGTACAAGGGCAAGTTCAAGCTCGCGGGCCTGAAGCTCAGCAACGAGAACTACGGGATCGGCGTCAAGAAGGGCGACACCGCGACCGTGGACAAGATCAACGCCGCCCTCGAGAAGATGGTCAGCGACGGCGCCTGGGAGACCGCGGTCAAGGAGAACTTCGGCCCGGCCAACTACAAGAACGAGCCCGCCCCGAAGATCGGCGACATCAAGTAAGTCGGGTATCCGCGCCCAGCGCGGTTCTCGCAGGCGCGCCGCCGCCCGCCGCAAGGCGCGGTGAGGGCGGCGGCGCTCTGCGCCTGCCACGTATGCCACACACCCGGAAGCGCGGGAGACAGTGTTCGACTTCCTTTCAAACTATGACGACCCGAGCCTGTTGGGCGCCTTCTGGATGACGGTCAAACTCACCGTCGCCTCGGCCATCGGCTCGCTGGTCTGGGGGACCCTGCTCGCCGCCATGCGAGTCAGCCCCGTCCCCCTGATGCGGGGCTTCGGCACCGCTTACGTGAACATCGTGCGGAACATCCCGCTGACCGTCATCATCGTCTTCACCTCGCTGGGCCTCGCCGACATCTTCGGCATGACCATGGGGGCGCCCGACGACTTCAAGGCCCAGGGCTTCCGGCTCGCCGTTCTCGGTTTCGTCGCCTACACCGCGGCGTTCGTCTGCGAGGCACTGCGCTCCGGCATCAACACGGTGCCTGTGGGCCAGGCCGAGGCGGCACGCGCCATCGGACTGAGCTTCGGCCAGGTCCTCGGCCTCATCGTGCTGCCGCAGGCGTTCCGCGCGGTCATCGGCCCGCTGGCCAACGTGCTGATCGCGCTGACCAAGAACACGACCGTGGCGGCCGCCATCAGTGTGGCGGAGGCCGCCTACCTCATGAAGGGCATGATCGAGAAGGAGGCACAGACGCTGCTCATCGGCGCGGTCTTCGCCTTCGGGTTCGTGGTACTGACCCTGCCCACCGGCCTGTTCCTCGGCTGGCTGAGCAAGCGACTGGCGGTGAAGCGATGAGTTCCGTCCTCTACGACGCCCCCGGCCCCCGGGCCAAACGGCGCAACGTGATCCTCACGGTGTCCTTCGTGGTCCTGCTGGCCCTCCTTGCCTGGTGGGTGTGGCAGAAGATGGACGACAAGGGCCAGCTGGAGTGGAGTCTCTGGAAGCCCTTCACCACGTCCCAGGCTTGGACCACCTATCTGCTGCCCGGCCTCGCCAACACGCTCAAGGCCGCGGGGCTCGCCATGGTGATCGCCCTTCCGCTGGGCGCGCTCCTGGGTATCGCGCGTCTCTCCGACCACCGATGGGTCCGGGTTCCGGCCGGCACCGTGGTGGAGTTCTTCCGGGCGATCCCGGTCCTGTTGCTGATGCTGTTCGCCAACGAGGTCTATGCCCGCTCGACAGGCATCAGCACCGAGGACCGGCCGATGTACGCGGTCGTCACCGGCCTGGTGCTCTACAACGCCTCGGTCCTCGCCGAGGTCGTACGCGCCGGCATCCTCGCCCTGCCCAAGGGCCAGACGGAGGCCGCCCAGGCGATCGGTCTGCGCAAGGGCCAGACGATGGGCAGCATCCTGCTGCCGCAGGCCGTCACCGTGATGCTGCCGGCCATCGTCAGCCAGCTCGTGGTCATCGTGAAGGACACCGCGCTCGGTGGTGTGCTGCTGCAGTTCACCGACCTTCTCAACGCGCGCACCACGGTGGCTGCCAACTACGGCAATGTCATCCAGAGCTTCGTCGTCGTGGCGATCATCTACATCATCCTGAACTTCATCATCACGAGCTTCGCCAGTTGGCTGGAGCAGCGGCTGCGGCGCGGCAAGAAGTCGACCGGTGCGGTCCTGGGCCCGGCGGCGATCGAGGGCACCGCGGCGACCGGCGCGGGTGGCGCCGTCGGTGTCGGGGGTGTCGACGGTGGTGGCGGTGGCCAACCAGGTACCTGACAGGTGATCAGGTGACATCCCCCCAGGATGTCCCCCGATTCGCTCCCCGGAGGGCAGTGGCATGATCGCCACTGCCCTCCGTCACTTGACGCAAGCACCGGCAATGGGTTGCATACGTTCTGTGATCGTGCACCCTGCTCCAACTTCCTGTTCACCCACGTCCGCCGGGACGTCGCGCCGGGCAGGGGGCGCCGCGCCGTGGATCCGGTGATCATCGTCGGTGCGGGGCCCGTGGGGCTCACGCTCGCCCTCGCGCTGGCGCGCCAGGACGTGCCGTCCGTGGTCCTCGACGAGGGACCGGGAAAGGACGAGCAGCGGCTCGCACGGACGGTCGTCCTGAACGAGGACACGGCCGCACTGCTGGAACGGTTGTCCGGGGCCCCGCTCTCCCGGATCGGCTTCCGTTGGGCCGGATGGCGGTCGATGCGGCGCAAGCAGGTGATGCGTCAGGTCAGGTTCGGGGAAGCCGACTTCGAGGAGCCGGGCGTCCCGCCCCGGGACGGCGCGAAGGCCACCCGCGGTGGCCACGACGCCGTCGTGGAGGGTTCCGCCGACCTCCCCCCGCTCCACATCGCCCAGCACGTCCTGACCGCCGCCCTGCGCGAGGCCATCGCCGGTGAGCGGCTCGTCAAGATCGCCGTCGAGAGCCGGCTCGACGCACTCGAACAGGAGAAGTCCGGCGTCACGGCCCACACCCGTGGCCCCAAGAGCACCTGGTGGCGCGGCAGTTACCTGGTCGGGTGCGACGGCCCCCGCTCTACGGTCCGCAAGCTCCAGGACATCCGCTTCCCCGGCCGTACGGCGGTGGAACGACACGCGGTGGCGGCACTGCGCGCGGAACTCCCCTGGCCGGGCGAAGCGTTGCTGCACCGCATGCCACCGTGGCGCACGGCGGGTCCGTCCGGCGGGGAGATCACCGCGCGCCCCCTCGACGAGGGCCTCTGGCGCCTCGACTGGCTCCTGCCACCGGGCAAGGACCTCGTGACTCCCGAGCTCCTCGTCGCCCGCGTCCGCGAGACCCTCGCCGGCTGGACAGGCGGCTCGACACCGCCGTACGACCTGCTGGACACCGGCGTGCACACTGTGCACCACCGGCTCGCCCGGCGCTGGCGGGTCGGCCGGGTCTTCCTCGCCGGCGACGCGGCCCACCTGCTGGGGGCACTCGGCACCCAGGGTCTCGACGAGGGACTGCGTGACGCCGACAACCTCGCCTGGAAACTGGCCCTGGCCTGGCACCACGGCCCCCACGAGCCCCTGCTCGACAGCTACCAGACGGAACGGCGCGCAGTCGTCGCCGCCCGGTTGCGCGCCGCCGACCAGGTACTGCCCCTGCTGCGCGGCGGCAAGGGGCTGCGGTCCTACGTCCCCGGCTCCGCCCGGGGCCACGACGCGCTGCTGGCCGACGGACACCTGGGGCGCGGGGCACTGGGCGCGCCGGGGGCGTACTCCGACTCGCCGCTCATGCCTCCACGCGCCGCCGCGGAGACTCCGGTCGACACACTGCCGGGCACCCAGGTCGTGGATGTGGAGGTGACGGCGGAGGACGGCACCTTCGTACCGCTGCGGGACCGGCTCGGACGCGGGGCCCTGCTGGTCGTGCTGATCGCGCCGGGCACCGGGGTGTGGGAGCGCAAGCACTGGATGAGCGCGGGGATCATGCCCCGTCTCGCCGCCGCCGTCTCCGCCCTGCCGCGGCCCGCCGAGTTGCTGGTCGCCGAGGCCTACCCGGGCGCCGCCGCCCACACCGTCCTCCTCGTCCGCCCCGACGGCTACCTCGTCACCGCCCTGAGCGGCGTACGCCCGGCCGACCTGTACGCGGCCGCGGAGGCGACGCTGGGCGGGGCGAAGCAGCAGCCCGAGACCAGCGACAGCGACGCGGCCACGAGCGCGCGCTGAGCGCTGACATGCCCTCGGAGACGCCCTGTCCCGCGCAGAGAGGGCCCGGACCGATCGACGACCGTCACTGTGTGTCCACATAGTGACGGTGAGTTGACCACCCAGCCCGGTCATGGTGTACTCCGGTCCGTGACCGACACCTCTACGCGCCTGTGGCGGAGGGTCCATATGGACCTCGTCCGCTATGCGGGCTGCGTGTGTCGTCCGTCCTGCTGACTTCGCATCCCTCTCTTTCGCGCGCGCCATCCGTGTGCTGCCGCGCGCTCCCCAGCGAACGCACTTCAGGACGGTACCCGTGTCTGTGTCCCCCGTTGTTCCTCCCTCTTCCGCTCCGACCGTCTCCGCCCCCACGCAGGCGGAACTGCTCGACTTCGCTCGCCGGACCGCCGCCGATGCCGAGCTGATCGCGTCGCTCCCGCTCGACCCCGAGGGCCGCACCTGGGTGCGGCTCGAAGGTCCCGGCGGCAGCGAGGCCTGGCTCATCGGCTGGCCGCCCGGCACGGGGACCGGCTGGCACGACCACGCCGACTCGGTGGGCGCCTTCGTCACCGCCGCCGGCGAACTCAAGGAGTACTCACTCGCCGCCCGACTGCCCACCGACGGCTGGAAGACCCTCGAACTCACCGAAGGCGTCGACCGCGAGCGGCAGCTGCCTGCCGGCAAGGGCCGCTCCTTCGGACACCACCATGTCCACGAGGTGCTCAACGAGTCCTCCGAGGAGCACGCGATCTCCGTCCACGCCTACTACCCGCCCCTCCCCCGCATCCGGCGCTTCAGCCGCACGGGGCAGGTGCTGCGCCTGGAGCACGTGGAGCGCCCGTCGGACTGGCAGTGAGCCCGGGGGGCCCGAGCGGCCCCCGCCCGCTCCCACTCCCCGCACCTTTCGCTCCCCCTCGCCTCAGTACCCCTCGTCCTCCAGTCCCTCCGTCTCCTCCCCCTCTTCCTCCAGCGCCTGCCGGACCACTCGCAGGGCCATGCCCTCGGGGTAGCCCTTGCGGGCGAGCATGCCGGCGAGCCGGCGGAGGCGTTTGTCACGATCGAGGCCACGGGTGGAGCGCAGCTTGCGGGCGACGAGCTCGCGCGCGGTCGTCTCCTCCTGCTCCGAGTCGAGCTGGGAGACGGCCTCGTCGATCAGGGCCGAGTCGACACCCTTGGTGCGCAGCTCCCTGACGAGGGCTCGTCGTGCCAGGCCCCGACCGTGGTGCCGGGACTCCACCCAGGCGTCGGCGAACGCGCTGTCGTTGATCAGTCCGACCTCCTCGAACCTCGACAGCACCTCCTCCGCCACGCCCTCGGGGATCTCGCGTTTGTGCAGGGCGTCCGCGAGTTGCTTACGGGTGCGCGGGGTCCCGGTGAGCAGGCGCAGACAGATCGCGCGCGCCCGCTCAGCCGGGTCCCCTGAGGACTCGCCTTTCTCGGCCCTCGACGAGAAAGACGAACCCCCGTCCTGCGGTCCCCCGTCGTCCGGGCCGTCGCCCGCTTCCCCGAAGCCACGCCGCCTGCCGCTTCGGCCGCCGCGCCTGCCACGCGCGTCGCCGTCCGCACCGCGCGTGGGGCCGCCACCACGCCGACGGCCGCCGGCGGCCGGGCCCGCACCGGAGCGCGAGCCGTCCTCCCACCGTGCGACGTCGCCGTCACCGCCGCCGTCGCAGGGCGGGAAGCCCCCGTCCCCGTCCTCATGCGCGCCGAATCCCCCGGTCCCCCCGCCGGTACCCCCGAGCCCCCGGCCCTCGGGAGCACCGGGATACGCGTACTCGCCCCAGTCCGTTCTGCGCGTCACGGACTAGCTCTTCGCCGCCGCGGCCTTGGTCTTGGTGGCCTTGGCTGCCGGAGCGGGCACCGCCTTCGCGTCGTCCGCGGTGGCCGGGTCCGCGCCCGCCGCGTCCGCGCCGGGTTCGGCGGCGGGCTCCTCGGGCCGGACGCCGACGCCCAGCTTCTCCTTGATCTTCTTCTCGATCTCGTTGGCGAGATCGGGGTTGTCCTTCAGGAAGTTACGGGCGTTCTCCTTGCCCTGGCCGAGCTGGTCGCCCTCGTACGTGTACCAGGCGCCGGCCTTGCGGACGAAGCCGTGCTCCACGCCCATGTCGATCAGGCCGCCCTCACGGCTGATGCCCTGGCCGTAGAGGATGTCGAACTCGGCCTGCTTGAAGGGCGGCGCGACCTTGTTCTTGACGACCTTGCAGCGGGTGCGGTTGCCGACCGCCTCCGTGCCGTCCTTCAGGGTCTCGATGCGACGGATGTCGATACGCACCGAGGCGTAGAACTTCAGCGCCCGGCCACCGGTCGTGGTCTCCGGGGAGCCGAACATCACGCCGATCTTCTCGCGGAGCTGGTTGATGAAGATGGCGGTGGTCTTGGACTGGTTGAGCGCACTGGTGATCTTCCGCAGGGCCTGGCTCATGAGACGGGCCTGCAGACCCACGTGGCTGTCGCCCATCTCGCCCTCGATCTCCGCGCGCGGGACGAGCGCGGCGACGGAGTCGATGACGATGAGGTCGAGAGCGCCGGAGCGGACCAGCATGTCCACGATCTCCAGGGCCTGCTCGCCGTTGTCCGGCTGCGACAGGATCAGGTTGTCGATGTCGACACCGAGCTTCTTCGCGTACTCGGGGTCGAGGGCGTGCTCGGCGTCCACGAAGGCCACCTGGCCGCCGGCCTTCTGCGCGTTCGCCACCGCGTGCAGGGTCAGGGTCGTCTTGCCGGAGGACTCCGGGCCGTACACCTCCACCACGCGGCCGCGCGGCAGGCCACCGACGCCGAGGGCGACGTCCAGTGCGGTCGACCCGGTGGGGATGACCTCGATGGGCTCGTTCGGCCGCTCGCCGAGGCGCATCACCGCACCCTTGCCGAACTGCCGTTCAATCTGTGCGAGCGCGGCGTCGAGCGCCTTCTCGCGGTCGGTTCCTGCCATGGGTTCCACCCGGTTTGCTTGAGTCGATCGCTTCACGTGAAAGACGCTAACGCCTGCCACTGACAATGGGCCCCGACGCCCGCCCGGCCTGTGGATAACTCGGGCACTTCTCCACGAAAAACCCTGCCGAACTCCCGTCGGCAGCCGCGCCGGAGCCTCCATAAGAATGGATGTTCGATTTTAGTGTCAAGCGACACCACAAGCTGTCCGGGGGACTTCCTCATGTCCTCGCCGAGGCGCCTTGTCGTGCGGCCGCGCCCTACGGAGTGCCGCGCTCCGGCCCGGCCCCACCCTCCGGCCCCGCGCCACTCTCGGGGCCGGCGTCGTCCCGACTGTCGTCGCCTGCGTCGTCCGTCGGCCGACTCGTCGGCCGGTGCCGGTCCGCCGTCTCCTCCAGCCGCGTCCGCAGACGCGCGAGAAGGTTGCGGGAGCCACGTCTGCGGTGGCCGTGCACCCGGGGGTCGTCCGTGACGTCGTACCGCTTCACGTACGCCCCGAGGAACGCCTGCAGGGTGGCGATGGCGGGGATGGCGATGAGCGCGCCGACGGCACCGAGGAGGGCGGTACCCGCGATGACCGACCCGAAGGCGACGGCCGGGTGGATGTCCACGGTCTTGGCGGTCAGCTTGGGCTGCAGCACGTAGTTCTCGAACTGCTGGTAGATGACCACGAAGACCAGGACCCACAGCGCGTACCACGGGTTGACCGTGAAGGCGATCAGCATCGGCAGGGCGCCCGCGAGATAGGTGCCGATGGTGGGGATGAACTGGGAGACCAGGCCGACCCAGACCGCGAGCGCTGGCGCGTAGGGCACGTCGAGGTACTCCAGCAGGATGTAGTGCGCCCCGCCGGAGATCAGCGCCATCAGCCCGCGTGAGTAGAGATAGCCGCCGGTCTTGTCCACGGCGATCTCCCACGCGCGCAGCACCTCGGCCTGCTTCGCGGGCGGCAGCACGGAACACAGCGCCCGCCGCAGCCGCGGTCCGTCGGCGGCGAAGTAGAACGAGAACAGCGCGATCGTCAGCAGCTGGAAGAGGCCCCCCAGCACCTGCGCGGAGACGTCGAGGACGCCCGTGGCGCTGTTCTGCACGTACTTCTGGAGCCAGTCGGAGCGGAGCAGCCCCTCCTGGATGTCCACCCGCTTGAGCTCGGTGTGGAAGCTGGTGTTGATCCAGCTGATGACGGAGTCGAGGTACGCCGGGAAGTCCTCGACCATCTTGATGATCTGGCCGGCGAGCATCGAGCCGAGCAGGGTGACGAAGCCCGCGGCCCCGATCAGTGTGATCAGGAAGACCAGGAAGGTCGCGAAGCCCCTGCGCAGCCCCTTCGAGGCCATCCAGCTCACCGCGGGCTCGATCGCGAGCGCCAGGAAGAACGCGATGAGGATGTTGACCAGCAGCCCGATCAGCTGGTGGAACGCCCAACTGCCCAGTTGGAAGACGGCTATGAGAGAGAGCGCGAGCACCATCGCGCGCGGCAGCCAGCGCGGCATACGGCCGCTCGGCGCGGCACCGGGTCCCGGGCCGACCGGGGGGCCGATGGGCGGTGTCGTGCCGGACGGGGGTACCTGCTGCTGCAACCTCGCGGTCTCGTCTGTGGGGGCCACGCACCAAGTCTCGCCCACGCCACCGACAATCAGTCGCCACCCCCGGATCCTCCGGCGCAACGATCGACGTCCACGTGGTGAAGTCCCGGGTCTTTCAGCGGTTTTCAGCCGGAACGCCCATGGTGGCGCACACCACGCGCCACACGTCCTTGGCCTCCCAGCCCGCGTCCAGCGCCTCGTGGACCGTACGTCCGCCGAGGTCGGACATCACATGATCGCGCGCGAAGGTTTCGGCGTACCCCGCACCGAAGTGCTCCGCCATCCGCTGCCAGAAGACCGTCAACCGCATGAGTCCAGTATCCCGCCCCAGGGGGTGGGCCTTCACGGGACGGCTTTCCGAGACCGCTTTCCACCCTACGGTCGGAGCCATGGCCGAAACCGGAGCATCCCCACTCCCCTCGTCGTCGCCGACGCACACCCCGCTGGCTCGCGCCGAGCAGTTCATCTGGCTGACCGCGCGCGTGCTGGAGCAGCGCCGCTTCGCCCACCACTTCCTGGAGGGGAGCGCCGACGCGGTGGAGACCGCGCTGGCCGCCTACCGCAACGCCGACGAGGGGTACGGGCACGCGCTCGAACCCGATCTGCGCGGACCCGTGAGCCAGCCGCTGCACACCGGGCACGCGCTGCGTGTCCTGGACTCGATCGGGCGCTGCGGCGGACAGCGGGTGGAGCGCGTGTGCCGCTATCTGACCTCGGTGTCGACCCCCGACGGCGCGCTCCCCGCAGTACACCCCAGCCAGCGCGGCTACCCCGCAGCCCCGTTCGTACCGATCGTCGACGACCCGCCCAGTGATCTGCTGGCCACCGGGCCCGTGGTGGGTCTGCTGCACCGCAACCAGGTGTGGCACGCGTGGTTGTTCCGGGCCACCGACTTCTGCTGGCAGGCGGTCGAGTCCCTGGAGAAGTCGCACCCCTACGAGATCCACGCCGCCGTGGCGTTCCTGGAGTCGGTGCCGGACCGCCCGCGCGCGCGGGCGGCCGCCGACCGGCTCGGCCGCCTGGTGCGCGAGCACCGGCTCGCCGCGCTGGATCCGGAGCGGCCGCACGACTTCCCCGTGTCCGCCGGCTACGCACCGGGCGAGCACCACTACCCGCACGACTTCGCGCGCACCCCGGAGTCCCTCGCGCGCGCATGGTTCACCGACGAGGAGATGTCCCGTTCTCTGGACTTCCTGGCGGGCGAGCAGGCGGAGGACGGCGGCTGGCCGATCCGCTGGCGTCAGTGGGCCCCGAGCACGGCCATGGAGAGCCGCCCGATCGTGACGATCGAGGCACTGCGCACGTTGCGCGCGTACGGGCGGCCGATCGGCTGAGGCCTGCCGGCTCGGTGCTGGCCGGGACGCACGCGCACACGTGCGTGCAACCGGCGCACGCGCGTGAGACGCGGCACGCGCGTGCGCGTATGCCTGCGTGCGTGTGCGTGCCGTACGACAGCTACGGCGACCGTCAGCCCGTGATCGCCCGCACCCCCGCCGTCACAAGCACCGCCGCTGCCACGACGACCAGAAAGGGGGCCCGCAGGAGCAGCGCCACGGCGGCCGCGGCGAGCCCCGCTGCCCTCGCGTCCACGACCAGGTCGTGACCGTCGGCGAAGGTCTGCTGGGCTGTGAGGGCGGCGAGAAGGGCCACCGGCAGCAGGGCGGCGAGGCGTTGCACGAGGGGGCGTTCCAGGACGCCCTCCGGCACCAGCAGGCCGATCAGCTTGACCGCGTAGCAGCCGACGGCGGTGACGACGATCGCGATCCAGACGTTCACCGCTCGTCCCCCTGCCCGCGCCGGCCGTCCTCGTCCTGCCTGTCGTCGCGCCGACCGTCCTCGCCCTGCGGACGCTGCCCACCGCCGCCCTCACCACGTGCCTCGCCCCTTGGGCCGTCGGCCCTGCGACGGCGCCCCTCCGCCCAGAGGACGAGCGGGGCGGCGCTCGCGGCGACCAGGACCGGGACTCCGGCGGGCAGGACCGGCAGCAGGCCCAGCCCCAGGACGACGGCGATGCCCGCGATGGCCCGCTCCCCCGCTGTCTTCAGCATCGGCGCGAGGAGGGCCAGGAAGGTCGCGGGCCCGGCCGCGTCGAGCCCCCACGCATCGGTGTCGCCGAGGGCCTCTGCGCCGAGCGCGCCGAGCAGCGTGGTGAGGTTCCACAGCACGTAGAGGCTGAGCCCGGTGACGGCGAAGCCGATGCGGGTGGCGCGCCGTGTGGGCTGGGCGAGGGCGACGGCCGTGGTCTCGTCGATGACCCACTGGGCGGCGAACGGCCGCACCGCGCGCGGGAGGGCGAGCATCTGCGACAGACGCAGCCCGTAGAACGCGTTGCGCACGCCCAGGAAGAAGGCCCCGGCGGCTGCCGTGAAGGGGTTGCCGCCGACCGCGAGCGCGCCCACCAGAGCGAACTGGGAGGCCCCGGTGAATACCAGGAGGCTCAGCGCGCAGGTCTGCAGCAGGCTGAGTCCGCTGCCGGCCGAGGTCACCCCGAAGGCGAAGCCGGACAGGCCGACGGCCACCCCCACTCCCAGGGCGTCCCGGACGACCGCTCCGTCGGGTTTCGTGCCGCCACCGTCGTCCCGTGTCTCCGCGAGACCTGTCTGTTCACTCACCACGCACCGGACGGTACGAGCCCGCGGCGCTATCGGTCTTGTACGTTCTTGCACCCCCGCACGCCGTCAGTGCGTCCGAGCGCGCTCCTCCCGCTCCCGCCCACCACCAGGACCACCAGGACCACCAGGACCACCAGGACCACCGATACGTTCGCGCTGGTAAGCCCCCGGAGGCACGCCCACGATCCGGCTGAAGTGGCGGTTGAGGTGCGGCTGGTCCGTGAAGCCGACGGCGACGGCGGCATCGACCGGAGCCGTGCCCGCGTCGAGCAGGCTCCGCGCCCGCCGCACGCGGGCGTCGGTCAGCCAGGCGTGCGGCGGCATGCCGTAGGCCGCGCGGAAGGCCCGCAGCAGCGCGAAGGGGCTGGTGCCCAGGTCGGCGGCAAGCCGTGCCAGGGTCGGCGGGTCGGCCATCCGCTCGGACAGCACCGCACGCGCGCGTGCCGCGACGGAGGTGCCGGCCGTACGGACGGGGCGTTGGGGCAGTGACCCGCCGTTCAGGCGCAGCAGCCGGGTCACGGCGACCCGGAGGAGGGTGTCCGCGGCCAGCGCGTTGCCCTCGTCGACGGCCCGCAGCACCTGATGGACGAGGCCGGCGGCGTACGGGTCGTCGAGCACCGGATTCACGAAGCCTGGGGTGCCGCGGATCGTGGTGGTCTCGGCGGCGATCTCGGCCACCACGTCCGGCGGCGGGTAGATCGCGCCGTACCGCCAGCCCTCGGGCACACCGGCGCGACCGGTGTGCGGGGTGTCCGGGTTGACGAGGGCCAGGGTGCCCGGGCCGGCGTACTGATCGGCACCGCCGTGGTGGAACACCTCGAGGCCGTCGGCGATGGCCGCGATCACGAAGTTCTCGTGGGTGTGGCGCACGAACTTCTTCTGGACGTACCTCGCTCGCAGCAGGTCGACCCCGGGCAGCTCCGCGTACCGCCAGTGCCTCGCCCGCTCCACCGAACCCGCCATACCCCCATTCTGCGGCCGCCCCGAGCGGCGAACGCGCACGGGCCCCGCCCGGCCCCACGCGGGCTCCGCCCAGCCCCCGCCGGGCCGCGTCCACCCCCGCCCGCCTCACCCCCATCCGCCTCACCCCCATCCACCCTCCTCCGCACCCGCCCCCTCATCCCGTCCCACTCCGGGCCGTTTGCCCAGGTCCGGGCCGTTGTCAGTGGTCGGGTGCAGGATGGGGGCATGGTCAGCTCCGCAGATCGAGCCCTCGACGGCTTCTCCCCCGCCACCCGTGGCTGGTTCACGGGGGCCTTCTCCGCGCCCACCGCGGCCCAGGCCGGGGCGTGGCGGGCGATCGGCGAGGGCTCGGACGTGCTGGTGGTCGCCCCGACCGGCTCCGGCAAGACGCTGGCCGCGTTCCTCGCCGCGCTGGACCAGCTGACGTCGAGCCCGCCCCCGGCCGACCCGAGGAAGCGCTGCCGGGTGCTGTACGTGTCACCGCTGAAGGCACTCGCGGTGGACGTGGAGCGGAACCTGCGCAGTCCGCTGACCGGCATCCGCCAGGAATCGGTGCGCCTGGGACTGCCCGAGCCCGAGGTGAAGGTGGGCATCCGCTCCGGGGACACCCCCGCCGCCGAGCGCCGGGCCCTGGCGACCCGCCCGCCGGACATCCTGATCACCACCCCCGAGTCGCTGTTCCTCATGCTGACGTCGGCCACCCGTGAGGCGCTCACGGGCGTGGAGACGGTGATCCTGGACGAGGTGCACGCGGTCGCGGGCACCAAACGCGGCGCCCACCTGGCCCTCACCCTGGAGCGGCTCGACGAGTTGTTGCCCCGGCCGGCCCGCCGCATCGGCCTGTCCGCGACCGTGCGCCCCGTCGACGAGGTCGCGCGCTATCTCTCCCCCCGCCGCAGGGTGGAGATCGTCCAGCCTCCGTCCGGCAAGGAGTTCGACCTGTCGGTGGTCGTGCCGGTGGAGGACCTGGGGGAGCTGGGCGGCTCCCCCGTCGCCGACGCCAACGAGGGCGCGGAGCGGCCGTCGATCTGGCCGCACGTGGAGGAGCGGATCGCCGACCTCGTCCAGGCCCACCGCTCCACGATCGTCTTCGCCAACTCCCGGCGCCTCGCGGAGCGGCTGTGCAACCGGCTCAACGAGATCGCGTACGAGCGGGCCACCGGCGAACCCCTGGACGAACACCACGCCCCGGCTGAGCTGATGGGCGGTTCGGGCGCGGCCCAGGGAGCGCCACCGATCCTCGCCCGCGCCCACCACGGCTCGGTCTCCAAGGAGCAGCGCGCCCTGGTCGAGGAGGACCTGAAGGCGGGCAGGCTGCCGGCCGTGGTCGCCACCTCCAGCCTCGAACTGGGCATCGACATGGGCGCGGTGGACCTCGTCGTCCAGGTGGAGTCACCTCCGTCGGTCGCCTCGGGCCTGCAGCGCGTGGGACGCGCCGGGCACCAGGTGGGCGCGGTCTCCACGGGTGTGGTCTTCCCCAAGTACCGGGGCGACCTGGTGCAGTCGGCCGTGGTCACCGAGCGGATGCGCAGCGGCTCCATCGAGTCCATGAGGATCCCGGGCAATCCCCTGGACGTCCTGGCGCAGCAGATCGTCGCCATGACCTCGATGGACACCTGGCAGTTCGACGACCTCCTCGCCACCGTCCGCCGCGCGGCCCCGTTCGCCTCGCTCCCCGAGTCCGCGTTCACGGCCGTCCTCGACATGCTCGCGGGCCGCTATCCGTCCGACGCCTTCGCCGAGTTGCGCCCGCGCGTGGTGTGGGACCGGGTCGCCGGCACGATCACGGGCCGCCCCGGCGCCCAGCGGCTCGCCGTCACCTCCGGGGGCACGATCCCGGACCGGGGCCTCTTCGGGGTCTTCCTCGCGGGCTCCGACCCCAAGAAAGGCGGCGGCCGGGTCGGTGAGCTGGACGAGGAGATGGTGTACGAGTCCCGCGTCGGGGACGTGTTCACCCTCGGCACCAGTTCCTGGCGCATCGAGGACATCACGCGCGACCGGGTGCTGGTCTCCCCCGCGCCGGGTGTCCCGGGCCGCCTGCCGTTCTGGAAGGGCGACCAGCTCGGCCGCCCGCTCGAACTGGGGCGCGCGGTCGGCGCGTTCCTGCGCGAGGTGGGCTCCCTGTCCGAGGAGGACGCCCGACTGCGTCTGCTGACCGCCGGACTCGACGCCTGGGCCGCGGACAACGTGCTCTCCTACCTGGCCGAACAGCGCGAGGCCTGCGGTCACGTACCGGACGACCGCACCATCGTCGTCGAACGCTTCCGCGACGAGCTGGGCGACTGGCGCGTCGTCGTCCACTCCCCCTTCGGCGCCCAGGTGCACGCCCCCTGGGCGCTCGCCCTCGGTGCGAAGCTCTCCGAGCGGTACGGCATGGACGCCCAGGTCATGCACGCCGACGACGGCATCGTGCTGCGCCTGCCCGACGCCGACCTCATGGGCCTGGACCTGCTCGACATGGAGCCCATGAAGGCGGGCACGGAGTACGACGCCGAGCAGGCCCCGCTCGGCGCCGCGGACGTCGCCTTCGACAAGGGCGAGGTCGACCAGATCGTCACCGACCAGGTGGGCGGCTCGGCCCTGTTCGCCTCCCGCTTCCGCGAGTGCGCCGCCCGCGCGCTCCTGCTGCCCCGTCGCAACCCCGGCAGGCGCACGCCCCTGTGGCAGCAGCGCCAGCGCGCGGCCCAACTGCTGCAGGTCGCGAGCGAGTTCGGCTCGTTCCCGATCGTCCTGGAAGCGGTCCGCGAATGTCTGCAGGACGTCTTCGACGTCCCCGGCCTCGCCGAGCTGATGGGCGACATCGAGTCCCGCAAGGTGCGCCTCGTCGAGGTCACCACCCCGGAGCCCTCCCCCTTCGCCCGCTCCCTCCTCTTCGGCTATGTCGCGCAGTTCCTGTACGAGGGTGACTCCCCGCTCGCCGAGCGTCGCGCGGCCGCCCTGTCGCTGGACTCCCGGCTGCTCGCCGAGCTGTTGGGCCAGGCGGAGCTGCGGGAACTGCTCGACGCCGAGGTGCTGACCGAGCTGGAGCGGGAGCTCCAGTGGCTCACCGAGGACCGACGCGTCAAGGACGCCGAAGGCGTCGCGGACCTGCTCCGCCTCCTCGGCCCCCTCACGGACGCCGAGTTGGCCGAGCGCGGAGCGGAGCCGCAGTGGGCGCCGGAGCTGGCCAGGGCCCGCCGTGCCATCCGCGTCCGCGTCGCCGGCATCGACCACTGGGCGGCGATCGAAGACGCTGGCCGCCTGCGGGACGCGCTCGGCACAGCCCTGCCGGTCGGTGTCCCGGAAGCCTTCACCGAACCGGTCAAGGACCCCCTCGGCGACCTCCTCGCCCGCTACGCGCGCACGCACGGCCCGTTCACCTCGGCCACGGCAGCCGCCCGCTTCGGCCTCGGCGTGGCCGTCACGGACGGCGCGCTGCACCGCCTGGCGGCGAACGGCCGTGTCGTGCAGGGCGAGTTCCACCCGGCGGGCATCGGCCAGGAGTGGTGCGACGCGACCGTGCTGCGCCGCCTGCGCCGCCGTTCACTCGCGGCCCTGCGCCATGAGCTGGAGCCGGTGCCGCCGGCCGCGCTCGCCCAGTTCCTGCCCCAGTGGCAGCACGTGGGCGGCGGCCACGGACTGCGCGGCGTCGACGGCCTGGTCCGCGCGATCGAACAGCTCCAGGGCGCCTCCGTACCCGCCTCCGCCCTGGAGAAGCTGGTCCTGCCCTCGCGGGTGGCGAACTACAGCCCGGCGATGCTCGACGAACTCACCGCTGCCGGAGAGGTCGTCTGGGCCGGGGCCGGAGCCCTCCCCGGCAAGGACGGCTGGGTCTCGCTGTATCTGGCGGACGCGGCGCCCCTCCTCCTCCCACCGCCGCACCCCCTGGAGCTGACCGCGCTTCACGAGTCGATCCTGAGCGCCCTCTCCGGCGGTTACGGCCTCTTCTTCCGCCAGATCGCCGACCAGGTCCGCGCGACCACCCACCCCAACGCCACCGATCCCCAACTGGCCGATGCCGTCTGGGACATGGCCTGGTCCGGCCGGCTGACCAACGACACGCTCACCCCCATGCGCTCCCTCCTCGGCTCGGGCCGCACCGCGGGTTCCACCGCCCACCGCGCCAAGCGCACGGTCCCGCGCGGCCGGTACGGCTCCCTGACCGCCGCCGCCCGCCCCCAGTCCCGTACGGGCCCGCCCACGGTCGCCGGCCGCTGGTCCCTCCTCCCCACCCATGAGCCCGATCCCACCGTCCGCGCCCACGCCCTGGCCCGCACCCTCCTTGACCGCCACGGTGTCGTGACCCGGGGCGCGGTCGGCGCCGAGGGGGTCGAGGGCGGCTTCTCCGCGGTCTATCGCGTCCTGTCCGTCTTCGAGGAGAGCGGCCAGGCCCGCCGCGGTTACGTCGTCGAGGGTCTGGGTGCCGCCCAGTTCGCGATGGACGGCGCCGTGGACCGCCTCCGCGCGGTGTCCAACGCCCGCGAACGGGGCGAGCCCGTCCCGAGCCCCGCCCCGTACACCTCCGCCGACGAGGCCCGCCCCACAGCACAGCCCCAGCCCTCGTGGGACACCTTCTCCGACGCCGCCTCCTTCACCCCCGTCGACCCCGGTGCTCCCGACCTGCACCTCGACTTCGACTCCCCATACGCTCCCGACGGCACCCCGAGCGGCACTCCGGACGGACACCACACGCCCGCCCAGGCCGACCCGTACCACCGCACCGGCCGCGCCCCGCACCGCACCCGCCCCACACCCTCCCCGCGAGCAGTCGTCCTCGCCGCCGCGGACCCCGCGAACGCCTATGGCGCCGCCCTCCCCTGGCCCGAGCCGCCCACCGAGGCCGGGCACAAACCGGGCCGCAAGGCGGGCTCCCTGGTCGTCCTGGTCGACGGCGAGCTGACCCTCTACATGGAACGCGGCGGCAAGACCCTCCTGGCCTGGCCCGCCGACCCCGACGCCAGACCCCTGGACGACCCCCGCCTGCGCCCGGCCGCCGAAGCCCTCTCCGCGGCGGCACGCGCGGGCTCCCTGGGCACGATCACGGTGGAGCGCGTGAACGGCACCTCCGCCCTCACCTCCCCCCACGGCCCCCTCCTGGAAGGAGCAGGCTTCATCGCGACCCCCCGTGGCCTGCGCATCCGAGCGTGACCGAAGAGCCCACACGTCAGGGGCACGAAGCGCCGTCACCGTGCGCCCCCATGCCCCTCCGCGTCACGAGGACGACCAGCCGTCCACAGAGCACCCGGTCCCCCCGACATGCCACCCTTGACCCATGCCCGAAGGTGACACCGTCTGGCAGACGGCGAGACGACTCGACACCGCCCTCGCCGGCAAGGTCCTGTCCCGCTCCGACCTGAGGGTCCCGAAGTTCGCCACGGCCGACCTCACCGGCCGCACCGTCCTGGACGTCACCCCCCGGGGCAAGCACCTCCTCACCCGCATCGAAGGCGGCCTGACCCTCCACTCCCACCTGCGGATGGACGGCTCCTGGAAGGTGTACGGAAACGACGAGCGCTGGCGCGGTGGCCCGGCGCACCAGATCCGCGCCATCCTGGGCACCGTCGACCGCACGGCCGTCGGCTACCGCCTCCCCGTGCTGGAGCTGATCCGCACCGTCGACGAGTCCCGCGCCGTCGGCCACCTCGGCCCCGACCTGCTCGGACCGGACTGGGACCCCGACCGAGCCCTCGCCAACCTCCTGAGCGACCCCGCGCGCCCCCTCGGCGAGGCACTGCTGGACCAGCGCAATCTCGCCGGCATCGGCAACGTCTACAAGAGCGAACTCTGCTTCTTGCTCCGGGTGACCCCCTGGCTCCCCGTCGGCGCCCTCCCCGAGGACCTCGCCGCCCGGTTGCCCGTCCTCGCCAAGAAGCTCCTCGAAGCCAACCGCGACCGCCCGATCCGCAGCACCACGGGCCACCGCCATCACGACCTGTTCGTGTACGGCCGGGCCCCCCGCCCGTGCCTGCGCTGCCAGACCCCCGTCCGCGCGGCCGACCAGGGCGACGGTTCCCGGGAACGCCCCACCTACTGGTGCCCCACCTGCCAGTCGGGACCGGCACCGGCGCCCGGCACCGCCAGAACGTCCCGCGCGAACCCCCGCACCGCACACGGAACCCGACGCCGCACATCTGATTGACGGACCGTCAGAAACGCTCGTACCGTCGCCTCATGCCCATCCCGGCGTACGACCTCACCGGCCGCACCGCGTTCGTCACCGGCGCCGGCAGCGGTATCGGCCGCGCGTCGGCGGTACTGCTCGCCGAGGCGGGCGCCGCGGTGCACTGCGCGGACCGTGACGCGCAGGGCCTGCACGAGACGGCGACCCTGATCGAGGCCGGGAACGGTACCGCCCACGTCCACCACCTCGACGTCACCGACCGCGACCGGCTCGCGCGGGCGGTGGCCGCCTGCGAGCGGCTCCATGTGATGGCGGCGATCGCCGGGATCATGCACACCAGCCCGGTGCTGGAGACCCGCGACGAGGACCTGGAACGGGTGTGGAGCGTCAACTTCAAGGGCGTGCTGCACGCCTGCCAGGAAGCCGCCCGCCGGATGATCGCCGACGGGACACGGGGCAGCATCGTCACCATGGCCTCCGGCGCCGTCGACACCGGCGGTCCGGGACTCCTCTGCTACGGCGTGACCAAGGCGGCGGTGGTCCAGCTGACGAAGACCCTGGCGACCGAGGTCGGCCCGCACGGCATCCGCGTCAACGCCGTGGCGCCGGGCTGGATCCGTACGCCCATGACCGACCGGCACGACGGCGAGGCGCAGGCGCGGACCGAGTCCCGCATGGCCCGGCTGTCACCGCTGAGCCGGGTCGGCGAGCCCGACGACATCGCTCATGCCGTGCTGCACCTCGCCTCCGACGCCTCGGCGTTCACGACGGGCCAGATCCTCCGCCCGAACGGCGGGGTGGCCATGCCCTGGTGACCACGGCCCCCACCGTGCCCCCCAGAACAGGACCACCCCTCGCGCCCCCTGACGCGCCCCCCGACCGTTCCCGTGCCCGCCCCTTCGGCACGCAGTGGACAGGCAGGAGACTCAGCCCCCACCCCCCGGCCGCGACCGCCCCCTCCACCGCGCCGGCGTCCGGCACCAGCGCGAGTCGCAGCACACCCCACCACCACAGCGCACCGAGCCCCAGAGCCGCCCCCCAGCGAGCTATTCGCATGGCCGCCACCTCCAAGGCCTTCGGGCCCCCACAACGACGCTAGACGGCCCTCGTCACGACCGGAGAGGGCGCACCACCGGCACAGGGACGCACGGCCCTCTCACAGGGACCGCGCCCACGGGCCACCCGATGCGCCCCGCAGCCACTCACCGCCGTCCTCACGCCCCCACCCGTCACCCGCGCCGCGCCACCCGTTCGCCGCCGGACCTCCACGCGCCACCGGTTCTCCACGCGGAACTCCGCGCGCTACCCGTTCTCCGCCTGGAACATCCAGTGGTGCTTCTCGAGATCCGCCGTGATACCGATGAAGATGTCCTGGCTCACCGGATCCGCCTCCGCGGTGCTCTCCACCCGCGCCCGCATCCGGGTGATCACCGCGCCGAGCGCCTCCACCAGGGTCCCGACCGCGTCCGCGTCCTTGACCCAGCCGTCCGGCACCCTGCCGATACCGCTGCTCCCGGCGACCGTCCCGGCCCGCCCGTCCGGCGGGACACCGAGGGTGGAGGCGCGTTCGGCGACGGTGTCGGAGTGCAGCCGAGCGGTGTCCACGACCTCGTCGAGCTGGAGATGGACCGAGCGGAATCGCGGCCCGACGACGTTCCAGTGGATCTGCTTGGCCACCAGGGAGAGGTCGACAAGATCGACCAGGGCACCTTGCAGCGCCTCGGAGACGGTCTTGAGATCGGCCTCGGACAGCGGGCTCTTCACCACGTACATCAGCACGCTCCGGATTCTTGAGACGACCGTACGACCACCATGACCGCACACCGCCACCCCGGCAAACGGGAGCCCCAGGCAACACAAAAGCCCCGGTCGGCACCCCCAGGTCTCCCTGGCGGCCCCGACCGGGGCTTCCGCTTCGTTCTACCGTTTCACCGGCGCACGCCGGTGCTCATGCAATCGGTCGCGGCAGGTCACGCCGCGACGACGTCCACCGCTTCGGCGGGCGCCTTGATCGTGACCCGCTCCGGCGGCACACCGGCCACCGAGACGGAGTTGAGCATCGGTCGACGCACTGGTGCTGGCACCGGCTCGGTGGCCGCTGCGGACTGGGCCAGCTCGGCAAGGGCGAGCTCGTCGCTCACTTCCCGCATGAGCTCGGACATCCGTACGTCCAGCGCGTCGCAAATGGCGGAGAGCAGCTCGGAGGAAGCCTCCTTCTGCCCCCGCTCCACCTCGGAGAGATAGCCGAGTGAGACTCGGGCGGACGAGGAGACTTCGCGCAGAGTACGGCCCTGGCGCTGGCGCTGCCGACGCAGCACGTCACCCAGCAGGCGACGGAGCAGAATCATCGGTGGCTCCCTCCTCGGACCGCGTAGCCGCATCCTTCACGCCCCACCGTACCGCCTTGCGCTGCGGCCGTGCGGGGAGCGCTGTTGTGTTCACTCAGGGCTGCAAACATCAAGTCCCCCCGTTCTGTTCCGTATCCTGTGCCCGCTCATTCCCGGTCTGTTCGCCCGCAAGCTCCTCAAGGAGCAGTGCGAGTACGCTCCGTACACTCTCCATACGGATTTCCGTCCGGCCGCCGTTCAACCGCAACGACGACACTTTCCCGCCACCTGATACGCGGGATTCGGCTGTGGACGGTCCGGCGACGGCCACATAGACGGTGCCGACGGGCCGGCCGTCCTGTGGCTCCGGGCCCGCGACACCGGTGGTCGAAATTCCCCAGTCGGCGCCGAGCGCCTTGCGTACGCCGGCCGCCATCTCTGCCGCGACCTGCGGGTCCACCGCTCCACGCTGGTCCAGCAGGGCGGCGTCGACATCCAGCAACTGGTGCTTGAGCTCGGTGGCGTACGCGGTGACCGAGCCTCGGAAGGCCTGGGAGGATCCGGGGGCCGCGGTGAGCGCTGCCGCGACCAGACCACCGGTCAGCGACTCCGCGACGGCGAGCGTCTCCCCCCTCACGGTCAGTAGTCGCAGCACTTCGGCGGCCGTGGAAGTCAACGTTCCGCTCCCTCCGCCGCGGCTTCGCGCTCGGCGGTTCCGCGCCGGCGCAGCACAATGGCCTGTCTCACATAGTCGATTCCGGTGACCACGGTCAGAATGACCGCCGCGGCCATCACCCACCACCTCAGGGTGGCCAGGGGTCCCTCCAGTGCCAGCACGTACATCCCGACGGCGATGCCCTGGGTCAGGGTCTTCAGCTTGCCGCCGCGGCTCGCGGGGATGACTCCGTACCGGATGACGACGAAGCGCAGGAGGGTGATGCCCAGCTCCCGGCCGAGGATGACACCGGTCACCCACCACGGCAGATCGCCGAGGTAGGACAGACAGATCAGGGCGGCGCCCATGATCGCCTTGTCGGCGATGGGGTCGGCGATCTTCCCGAAGTCGGTGACGAGGTCGTACGCCCGGGCCAGATGACCGTCGAAGACATCGGTGATCATGGCGACGGCGAAGGCGGCCCAGGCCCAGGCCCGCCAGACCGGGTCGTACCCGCCGTCCATGAGCATCAGGACGACGAAGCCCGGCACGAGGACCAGGCGGACCATGGTCAGGATGTTCGCGATGTTCCAGAGGCTGGCCTGATTGACGGCAGCGGCTCCCAGCTTCCCGCCACGGACGGGTCGCGTCTCCCCGGCAGCGCTGGAGGCGGCGGCGCTCGGGGCGCCGGGAACGCCGGAGGCGCTCGTCGCGCTCTTGGCGCCGGAGGTGCCGCCCGCCGCGGATGCCGGGACTCCCGTCATCTGGCCGCCTCCTCAGTACACACGGGGGAGGTGAGCGAGCCCGGAAGCACCTCGGCCACCAGGTCGACGCCTTCCGTGCCGACCACCTTCGCCTCGACCATAAGGCCGACGCTCAGTCCCTCGCCGTTCGTGAACAGCACCTGGCCGTCCGTCTCGGGCGCCTGGTGCGCGCCACGGCCGTAGGCACCCTCGTCGCCGTCGACCGACTCGACCAGCACCCGCACGGTCTGTCCGACGCGCTCCTCGGCGCGCTGCGAGACCAGTTCCTCGGCCAGCCGGGAGACCCGCGCGAGCCGCTCGGCGACGACGTCCTCGGGCAGCTTGTTCTCGTAGGTCGCCGCTTCGGTGCCCTCCTCGTCGGAGTATCCGAAGACACCGATGGCGTCCAGTCTCGCGCCGTTCAGGAACCGCTCCAGTTCCGCGAGGTCGTCCTCGGTCTCACCGGGGAAGCCCACGATGAAGTTGGACCGGACGCCGGCCTCGGGGGCCTTGCCGCGGATGGTGTCCAGCAGTTCCAGGAACCGGTCGGTGTCGCCGAAGCGGCGCATCGAGCGCAGCACCGCGGGGGCGGAGTGCTGGAAGGAGAGGTCGAAGTAGGGCACGACCTTGGGTGTGGAGGTGAGCACGTCGATGAGGCCGGGCCGCATCTCGGCGGGCTGGAGGTAGCTGACGCGCACGCGCTCGATGCCGTCGACCTCGGCGAGCTCGGGCAGCAGGGACTCCAGCAGCCGGATGTCGCCCAGGTCCTTGCCGTACGAGGTGTTGTTCTCGGAGACCAGCATGATCTCCTTGACGCCCTGCTCGGCCAGCCAGCGGGTCTCGTTCAGCACGTCCGAGGGGCGTCGGGAGATGAAGGAGCCGCGGAAGGAGGGGATGGCGCAGAAGGAGCAGCGGCGGTCGCAGCCGGAGGCGAGCTTCACGGAGGCGACGGGTGAGCCGTCCAGACGGCGGCGCAGCGGGGATCGCGGCCCCGAGGCCGGAGCGAGGCCTTCCGGAAGATCGACGGGGGCGTGCCCCGGAAGCGCGACCTCGGCCGCGGACTCCTGCCGCTGGGCCGGGCTGATCGGCAGCAGCTTGCGCCGGTCGCGGGGGGTGTGGGAGGCGTGGATGCCGCCGTTCAGGATGGTCTGGAGACGGTCGGAGATGTCCGCGTAGTCGTCGAAGCCGAGCACGCCGTCGGCCTCGGGCAGCGCCTCGGCCAGCTCCTTGCCGTACCGCTCGGCCATACAGCCGACCGCCACGACGGCCTGGGTTCTGCCGTGTCCCTTGAGGTCATTGGCCTCCAGGAGGGCGTCGACGGAGTCCTTCTTGGCGGCCTCGACGAAGCCACAGGTGTTGACGACCGCGACGTCCGCTTCCTCGGCGTCCTCGACGAGCTCCCAGCCGTCCGCCTCCAAGCGGCCTGCGAGCTCCTCCGAGTCCACCTCGTTACGGGCGCAGCCAAGAGTGACGAGTGCGACGGTACGGCGTTCAGGCATGGGCTCAAGACTACTTCGTCCCAGTGACAGCCCACGTCGACGGGGTTGGCCGATCATGGCCAACCCCGTACCCGCGTCTCCCTTTGAATCGTCTGTACGCCCGCCCCGGACGCGCCGAAGGCTCAGCCGACCTCCGGGTCGCCCTTCGTGTACGTCAGTCGTTCGACCTGGCCGGGCTGGAAGTCGTCCTTGATCTTCTTGCCGTTGACGTAGAGCTGGACGGCTCCGGCGTCACCGAGGACGAGGTCGATCCTGGAGCTGTCCTGGAAGGTCTTGGACTGGCCCTGCTTGAGGAGGCCGTCCCACAGGAAGCGGCCGTTGTGGTCCTTGGCGGAGATCCAGCTGCGGCCGTCGGAGGCGCTGACCTGCACGGTCACCTTGTCATGGGGCGCGGCCGCGATGGCGCTGTCGGTCGGGTCGGGCTTCGGGTCGGCGTCGGGCTTGTCGGCCTTGGGCGTCGGCGAGGCGGACTTGCCGGTGGTCGGCGTGGAGCCCTCCGCCACCTGCGTGGCGTCGCCGTCGTCGTCCCCGCCGTTGAACGCGGTGAAGCCGACGAAGCCGATCACCGCGACGATCGCGGCGACCATGGCGGCGGTCCAGTTGGGGCCGCGCCGTTCGGGACGGATCCGCTCCGCCTCGAACAGCGGGGCCGCCGGGGTCGGCGCGGGCCGCCCGCCGTGCGCCTCCGCGAACTGTTCGAGGAGCGGGGCGGGGTCGATGCGCACGGCGCGCGCGAGGGTGCGGATGTGACCGCGCGCGTAGACGTCGCCACCGCAGGGGGCGAAGTCGTCCTGCTCGATCGCGTGCACGATGGCGATGCGGACCCGGGTGGCGTTGCTGACGTCGTCGACGGTCAGCCCGGCCTCGATGCGTGCCTGCTGGAGGGCACGGCCGATCGAGGGGCGTTCCGCCAAGCGTTCGTCACGGTCGTCTTCGAACGGACGCTCGTCTTCGGGGAAGTTGCCGTCAGGGGAGTTGCCGATGGACACGGGGGCGCCTTTCGAGCGTGTAGCCACCTGTGCTGGAGGTTCAGTCTAGGGGGGGTGCGAAAGGGTGGGGCAACCGGGCGGTGGGACTTTGTACGCCATCAGAATGGCCGGTCATCCTGCTGGTGGTGAGGGTGGGGCACGGGGCTGTCCCCTCGTCCAACTTGACGTACGACGAAGGGAAACGGTTGCTCACCATTTCCTTACGGGTGAGTCACGTTCGAATACCCGGATGCCGTAATCACATCCGTGTGCCGACCGTCGGACAACCGGTTTTTCTCTGCCGTGCGCCCCTGTCGCGCCCCTCCGCGATACCGCTGCGGCCCCTACGCCTCAGTCTCCCCCCGGATCACGGCCAGCACGCCGTCCAGCTCATCGGGTTTCACAAGAACGTCACGCGCCTTGGAGCCCTCGCTCGGCCCGACGATGCCCCGGGACTCCATGAGGTCCATCAGCCGCCCGGCCTTGGCGAAGCCGACGCGCAGCTTGCGCTGGAGCATGGAGGTCGAGCCGAACTGCGTGGAGACGACCAGTTCGGCCGCCTGGCACAGCAGGTCGAGGTCGTCGCCGATCTCCTCGTCGATCTCCTTCTTCTGCTTGGTGCCCACGGTGACGTCGTCCCTGAAGACGGGCGCCATCTGGTCCTTGCAGTGCTGGACGATCGCGGCGACCTCGTCCTCGGTCACGAACGCGCCCTGCATACGGGTCGGCTTGTTCGCCCCCATCGGCAGGAAGAGCCCGTCGCCCTTGCCGATCAGCTTCTCGGCGCCGGGCTGGTCGAGGATGACGCGCGAGTCGGCGAGCGAGGAGGTCGCGAAGGCGAGCCGCGAGGGCACGTTCGCCTTGATCAGACCGGTGACGACGTCCACGGACGGCCGCTGGGTGGCGAGCACCAGATGGATGCCGGCCGCCCGCGCGAGCTGGGTGATGCGGACGATGGCGTCCTCGACGTCCCTCGGCGCGACCATCATCAGGTCGGCCAGCTCGTCCACGATGACCAGCAGGTACGGGTATGGCTGCAGCTCACGCTCACTGCCCTCGGGCAGCTTCACCTTGCCGTTCCTGATGGCCTCGTTGAAGTCGTCGATGTGTCGGTAGCCGAACGCGGCCAGGTCGTCGTAGCGCAGGTCCATCTCGCGCACGACCCACTGGAGCGCCTCGGCGGCCCGCTTGGGGTTGGTGATGATCGGCGTGATGAGGTGCGGGATCCCCTCGTAGGCCGTCAGCTCGACGCGCTTGGGGTCCACGAGGACCATGCGGACGTCCTCGGGGGTCGCGCGGACCATGATCGACGTGATCAGGCAGTTGATGCACGACGATTTACCCGAGCCGGTCGCACCCGCGACGAGCACATGCGGCATCTTCGCCAGATTGGCCATCACATAACCGCCCTCGACGTCCTTGCCGAGCGCGACCAGCATCGGGTGGTCGTCCTCGGCCGCGTCCGCGAGGCGCAGGACGTCGCCGAGGTTGACCATCTCGCGGTCGGTGTTGGGGATCTCGATGCCGACGGCCGACTTGCCGGGGATCGGGCTGATGATCCGTACGTCCGGGCTGGCGACGGCGTAGGCGATGTTCTTGGTGAGCGCGGTGATCCGCTCGACCTTCACCGCGGGCCCCAGCTCGACCTCGTAGCGGGTGACCGTCGGCCCGCGAGTGAAGCCGGTGACCGAGGCGTCGACCTTGAACTCGGAGAACACGTTCGACAGGGAGGCCACTATGGCGTCGTTGGCGGCGCTGCGCGTCTTGCCCGGGCCGCCCCGCTCCAGGAGGTCGAGCGAGGGCAGGGAGTAGGTGATGTCGCCGGAGAGCTGGAGCTGTTCGGCACGGGCCGGCAGCTCGCGGGGCTCGTCCGGTGCCTTCTTGGTCAGATCCGGCACCAGGGCGTCCTGCCTGGCGCCCTTGGGCGGCTTGGCGGCCGGCGGCTCCTGCTGGGGCGGCTTGCTGCGCGCGGCCGGTACGGGAGTGGTCTCCTCCCGGTCCCCCGCGGTGACGCCCTGGGTGAGGTCGGCCACCACCGGCGAGGGCGGCATGCCGTGCAGCACCGCCCCGTCGAGCGCGGCGGCGGCCGCCGCGGCGACGTCCACGGCGTCCATCGGCCGGTCCGGGTCGGGCTGCCGTACGGCGGAGCGCCTCGGGCGGCGCCGGGTGAGGGCCTCCTGTTCGGCGCCGTCCGGGTCGTACGGCTCGGTCGCGGAGCCGCGTCGGCGGGAGCGCGCGGGCAGGGCGTCGCGCCACTGCTCCTCGTAGCGCGCGTCGTCCTCGGCGAACTCGTCGTCGTCCTCGTCGTCCGCGATGATGCCGAGCTTCTGGCCGAGCAGCCGCAGTCGTTGCGGGATCGCGTTGACGGGCGTCGCGGTGACGACGAGCAGCCCGAAGACCGTGAGCAGCACGAGCATCGCCACGGCGAGGGCCTCGCCCATCGTGTACGTCAGTGGGGTGGCCGTGCTCCAGCCGATGAGTCCTCCGGCGTCCCTTATCGCCTGCATGCCGACGCTGCGGGCGGGCGAGCCGCAGGCGATGTGGACCTGGCCGAGAATGCCGATGACGAGCGCGGACAGGCCGATGACGATCCGGCCGTTGGCCTCGGGCTTCTCGGGGTGCCGGATGAACCGCACGGCGATGACCGCGAGCAGTATCGGCACCAGCAGGTCCAGGCGGCCGAAGGCGCCGGTGACCAGCATCTCGACGAGATCGCCGACCGGACCGCGCAGATTCGACCAGGTACCGGCGGCGACGATCAGGGAGAGCGCGAGCAGCAGCAGCGCGACACCGTCCTTGCGGTGCGCCGGGTCGAGATTCCTCGCCCCCTGCCCTATGCCGCGGAAGACGGCGCCGACGGCGTGCGCGGCACCGAGCCAGACGGCGCGTACGAGTCGGTACACGCCTCCGGTCGGATTGGGCGCCGGCTTCGGAGGGGCCGTCTTCTTCGCCGTCGCCCTCTTGGCAGGTGCCTTCTTGGCGGCGGCTTTCTTCGCGGGGGCCTTCTTCGCCGGAGCCTTCGTCGGAGCGGCCGCCTTCTTCGCGGGCGGCTTCTTCGCTGCGGACTGACGTGAGGCCATGAGTGTGAGGTTACCGGTGGAGGCCACGGCCGACACGTGTGCCTACTGCTTCACCCGTTCGTGTCGCGCGCGAGCCGCCGTGAAGCTGACACGGCCTGACAAACCATCAAGGGCGCCGGTACCGAAACCGGCCGCAACGAAGGGCGGGCCCGGGCCACTTGTGTGACCGGGCCCCCTCTGCGACCTGTGCTCAGTTCTGCGACGGCATCGGTGAAGGTCCGCCCGTGCCCGGCTCCAACGCGTCCAGCGCCCGGCGCAGGCCGGTGAGTTTGCGTTCGAGATGGGCCGCTGTGGCCACCGCCGCGGCGTCCGCGGAGTCGTCGTCGAGCTGTTTGGAGAGCGCCTCCGCCTGCTCCTCCACGGCCGCGAGCCGCGCGGAGAGTTCGGCGAGGATGCCGCCGGAGGGCTCCTTGGAACCGCCCGCCGCGCCCTTGCCACCGCCCTCCAACTGGAGCCGCAGCAGCGCCGCCTGCTCCCTGAGCTGGCAGTTCTTCATGTACAGCTCGACGAAGACGGAGACCTTGGCGCGCAGCACCCATGGGTCGAACGGCTTCGAGATGTAGTCGACCGCACCCGCCGCGTATCCACGGAACGTGTGATGCGGTCCGTGGTTGATGGCGGTCAGAAAAATGATCGGGATGTCACGGGTCCGTTCCCGCCGCTTGATGTGCGCGGCCGTTTCGAAACCGTCCATTCCCGGCATCTGGACGTCCAGCAGAATGACCGCGAAGTCGTCCGTCAGCAGCGCCTTGAGCGCTTCCTCCCCGGACGATGCCCGCACCAGTGTCTGATCGAGCGCGGAGAGGATGGCCTCCAGCGCCAACAGATTCTCCGGCCGGTCATCGACCAGGAGGATCTTGGCCTTCTGCACCATGGCCCGCCCTCCTCGCCCCGGCTTGGGGCCTCCCCTGTCCGCAGGACTCGACGTGACACCGCTCGGCGTCACCCCAGGGGACGACTCCCTCGCGCCACCCGTCCTTGTGCCGGTCATCGTAGCCGCACCCCGCCCGTCGCCACACCCTGTCACCGTGATGTCACTGTGCTCGTAGCAGAAACGCAAGCGGGGACCAGAAGGTTCCCCGAATCCCGCGTTTCTACACGGCCTCGGCCACACTCAGTCAGCAACTCCGTGCGCCCCCCAACGGGTTGTGACCACGGACCGCACCACCTGTCACTCACTTCGCATCCACTGCTCCATGACCGCCAGCAGATGATCCGGATCGACCGGCTTCGTCACATAGTCGGAAGCGCCCGAGTCGATCGCCTTCTCCCGGTCGCCCTTCATCGCCTTGGCCGTCAGCGCGATGATCGGCAGTCCGGCGAACTGGGGCATCCGGCGGATCGCCGTGGTCGTCGCGTACCCGTCCATCTCGGGCATCATGATGTCCATCAGCACGACCGTCACGTCGTCGTGCTGCTCCAGGACCTCGATGCCCTCACGGCCGTTCTCGGCGTACAGCACGGACAGGCCGTGCTGCTCCAGGACGCTGGTGAGCGCGAAGACGTTACGGATGTCGTCGTCGACGATGAGCACCTTCTCGCCGTCGAAGCGGGCCGCCGTCCGGCGCGCCTGCGACGCCGCCTCCTGAGCGGCCTGCTGCGCCCAGTGCTCCTGCGCGTGCCCGTTGCCCTGCGCGAGCGAGGCGGACGGGGAACCGGCCGACACGGACCGGCGGCGCCGCCTGAAGAGCGCGGCGGCCCCGTTCTGGGTCTCGCGGTACGACTTCACCTCGGCCGGCGTCTCCCTGCGCTCTGCCAGCTCGTCCTCGGACTCCAGCAGCTCTCCTGCCTCCAGCGCGGCGGACGCGTTGTGCGCGTAGCCCTGCGGCGGCAGTTCGCTCGGGTGCAGCGGCAGATACAGGGTGAAGGTGGAACCGCGTCCCGGCTCGCTCTGCGCGTGGATCTCGCCGCCCAGCAGCCGGGCGATCTCCCGCGAGATGGACAACCCCAGACCCGTACCGCCGTACTTGCGGCTCGTGGTGCCGTCCGCCTGCTTGAACGCCTCGAAGATCACCCGCATCTTGCTGGCCGCGATCCCGATGCCCGTGTCCGTCACCGAGAACGCGATCATGTCGGCGTCCGCGTCCCGCAGCGAGCCCGCCTCCAGCAGCTGTTCCCGAATGGCCACCGGCACATCCGCGCCCGCCGGCCGGATGACCAGCTCCACGGCCCCGGAGTCGGTGAACTTCACCGCGTTGGACAGCAGGTTCCGCAGCACCTGCAACAGCCGCTGTTCGTCCGTGTGCAGCGTGGCGGGCAGCTCCGGCGAGACCCGTACGGAGAAGTCCAGGCCCTTCTCCGCGGTCAGCGGCCGGAAGGTGGCCTCCACGTAGTCGACGAGCTGGACGAGGGCGATCCGGGTCGGGGAGACGTCCATCTTGCCCGCCTCGACCTTCGACAGGTCCAGGATGTCGTTGATGAGCTGGAGCAGGTCGGAGCCGGCCCCGTGGATCGTCTCGGCGAACTCGACCTGCTTCGGCGTCAGGTTCGACTCGGCGTTGTCGGCGAGCAGCTTGGCGAGGATCAGCAGCGAGTTCAGTGGCGTGCGCAGCTCGTGCGACATGTTCGCGAGGAACTCGCTCTTGTAGCGCATGGACACCGCGAGCTGCTCGGCGCGCTCCTCCAGGACCTGCCGCGCCTCCTCGATCTCGGTGTTCTTGACCTCGATGTCGCGGTTCTGCCGGGCCAGCAGCTCGGCCTTCTCCTCCAGTTCGGCGTTGGACGCCTGGAGTGCCTTCTGCCGGTTCTCCAACTCGTCGGACCGCTCCCGCAGTTGCTCGGTCAGCTCCTGCGACTGCTTCAGCAGCACCTCGGTCTTGGTGTTGACGGAGATGGTGTTGACGCTCGTCGCGATCATCTCCGCGATCTGGCTCAGGAAGTCCTTCTGGATCTGGGTGAACGGCGTGAACGACGCCAGCTCGATCACCCCGAGCACGGTCCCCTCGAAGAGCACCGGCAACACGATGACCTGCGCCGGGGGCGCCTCGCCGAGCCCGGAGGAGATCTTCAGGTAACCGCTCGGCGCGTTCTCCACCAGGATCGTGCGCTTCTCCTTGGCCGCCGTCCCGACCAGCGCCTCCCCGGGCCGGAACGACGTCGGCATCGAACCCATCGAATAGCCGTACGAACCGAGCATGCGCAGCTCGTACTGGTCGTCGTTGTCCGGGGCCAGGTCCTTGCCGTCGAGGAACGGCAGCGCCAGGAAGAACGCGCCGTGCTGCGCGGACACCACCGGCGTCAGCTCGCTCATGATCAGCGAGGCCACGTCGTCGAGGTCCCGCCGGCCCTGCATCAGGGCGGAGATCCGGGCGAGGTTGCCCTTGAGCCAGTCCTGCTCCTGGTTGGCGATCGTGGTGTCGCGCAGGTTGGCGATCATCTTGTTGATGTAGTCCTGCAGCTCCTTGATCTCGCCGGACGCGTCGACGTCGATCTTGAGGTTCAGGTCGCCCCGGGTCACCGCGGTGGCCACGCGCGCGATGGCACGCACCTGCCGGGTCAGGTTCCCGGCCATCTCGTTCACCGACTCGGTGAGGTCCCGCCAGGTGCCGTCGACGTCACGCACGCGCGCGAGGCCGCCGAGCTGCCCCTCGGTGCCCACCTCGCGGGCCACCCGGGTGACCTCTTCGGCGAAGGACGACAGCTGGTCGACCATCGTGTTGATGGTCGTCTTCAGCTCCAGGATCTCGCCGCGCGCGTCGATGTCGATCTTCTTGGTCAGGTCGCCCTTGGCGATGGCGGTCGTGACCATCGCGATGTTGCGGACCTGTCCGGTGAGGTTGGACGCCATCGAGTTCACCGACTCGGTGAGGTCCTTCCACGTACCCGCCACACCCGGCACGTGCGCTTGACCGCCCAGGATGCCGTCGGTGCCCACCTCACGGGCCACCTTGGTGACCTGGTCGGCGAACGAACTCAGCGTCTTCACCATGCTGTTGAAGGTGTCGGCGAGCTGCGCGACCTCACCGGCCGCCTCGATCGTCACCGTACGGGTCAGGTCGCCGTTGGCGACGGCCGCGGCGACCTGGGAGATGTTCCGCACCTGCATGGTCAGGTTCTTGGCCATCAGGTTCACATTGCCGCTGAGGTCCTTCCAGATGCCGGTGACGCCCGGCACGTGCGCCTGACCGCCGAGGATGCCCTCGGTGCCCACCTCACGGGCCACCCGGGTCACCTGCTCGGCGAAGGACGACAACTGGTCGACCATCGTGTTGACGGTGGTGACGAGTTCGAGGATCTCGCCCTTGGCGTCGACGGTGATCTTCTTCGACAGGTCGCCCTTGGCGACCGCGGTCGTGACCTCGGCGATCTGGCGCACCTGGATGGTCAGGTTGTTCGCCATGAAGTTCACCGACTGCGTGAGGTCCTTCCAGGTGCCGGAGACACCCTGCACCTCGGCCTGACCGCCGAGCTGGCCCTCCGTACCCACCTCGCGGGCGACCCTGGTGACCTCCTCCGCGAACGACGACAGCTGGTCCACCATCGTGTTCAGCGTGTTCTTCAGCTCCAGGATCTCCCCGCGCGCGTCCACGGTGATCTTCTGGGACAGATCGCCCCGGGCCACCGCCGTGGCGACCTGGGCGATGTTGCGCACCTGGCCGGTCAGGTTGCCGGCCATGCCGTTCACGGACTCGGTGAGGTCGCGCCACACACCGGCGACACCGGGCACCTGCGCCTGACCGCCGAGACGGCCCTCCGTACCCACGTCCCGGGCGACCCGGGTGACCTGGTCGGCGAAGGACGACAGCTGGTCGACCATCGTGTTGATGGTGTTCTTCAGCTCCAGAATCTCGCCGCGCGCGTCCACGTCGATCTTCTGCGACAGGTCGCCGCGCGCCACGGCCGTCGTCACCTGCGCGATGTTGCGCACCTGCGAGGTGAGGTTGCCGGCCATCGAGTTGACGGAGTCGGTGAGCTCCTTCCACGTGCCGGACACACCGTCCACGCGGGCCTGACCGCCGAGCCGGCCCTCCGTACCCACGTCCCGGGCCATCCGCGTCACCTGATCGGCGAAGCTCGACAGCTGGTCCACCATCGTGTTGACGGTGTTCTTCAGTTCGAGCATCTCGCCCGCGACATCCACGGTGACCTTCTGCGAGAGGTCGCCGTTGGCCACGGCCGTCGTCACGGCCGCGATGTTCCTCACCTGTCCGGTGAGATTCCGGAACGCCGTGTTGACGGAGTCCGTCAGGTCCTTCCACGTTCCCGCCGCGCCCGGCACCTGCGCCTGACCGCCCAGCCGTCCCTCGGCACCGACCTCATTGGCCACCCGGGTCACTTCGGCCCCGAAATAGGAGAGCTGGTCGACCATCCCGTTGACGGTGTTCTTCAGTTCGAGCATCTCGCCCGCGACATCCACGGTGACCTTCTGCGAGAGATCACCGTTGGCCACGGCCGTCGTCACCGCCGCGATGTCCCGCACCTGGATGGTCAGGTTCCGGAAGACGGTGTTCACGGAATCGGTGAGGTCTTTCCAGGTTCCCGCCGCACCCGGCACCTGGGCCTGACCACCCAGCCGACCCTCGGCACCGACCTCGTTGGCCACGCGCGTGACCTCGTCGGCGAAGATCCGCAGCGTCTCGGTCATCTGGTTGATCGTCTCGGCGAGCTTGGCGACCTCGCCGCGCGCCGGCACGGTCACCTTCTGCGACAGATCACCATTGGCGACCGCGGTGGTGACCTGAGCGATCCCGCGCATCTGAAGCGTGAGGTTGCCGGCCATGGTGTTCACCGAATCGGTGAGTTCCTTCCACACCCCGGCCACGCCCGGCACCTCGGCCTGCCCCCCGAGCTGACCCTCGGTACCCACCTCACGGGCGACTCGCGTCACCTCGGAGGAGAACGCGGAGAGCTGGTCGACCATCGTGTTGACGGTCTCCTTCAGCTCCAGCATCTCGCCGGCCACGTGAACCGTGACCTTCCGGGACAGATCACCCTTCGCGACCGCGGTCGTCACCAGCGCGATGTCCCTCACCTGAGCGGTGAGGCGATACGCCATCGTGTTGACGGACTCCGTCAGGTCCTTCCACGAACCGGACATGCCGCGCACCTTGGCCTGCCCGCCCAGCTTGCCCTCGGTGCCCACCTCGCTGGCCACCCGGGTGACCTCGTCGGTGAACGTGGACAGCTGATCGACCAGGTTGTTGACCGTACGCCCGACCTTCAGGAACTCCCCGCGCAACGGGTGCCCGGTCCCGTCCGGCGCCTGCGTCCGCAGCTCCATGCGCGGCGACAGATCACCGTCCGCGACGGCCGACAGCACCCGGCTGACCTCGGAGACGGGCCGCACCAGGTCGTCGACCAGTGCGTTCGACGCGTCGATCGCCGTCGCCCAGGACCCCTCGGCAGCGCCCGTCTCCAGCCGCTCGGTGAGCTTGCCCTCCCGCCCGACGACACGCCTCACCCGCGACAGCTCACCGGTCAGATGCAGATTCCGGTCCGCCACCTCATTGAAAACCGCGGCGATCTCGGCCATGACCCCGTCACCCGAGACGGTCAGCCGCTTGCGGAAGTTGCCGTCCCGCATCGACTCCAGAGCCGTGAGCAGCCGGTTCAGGGCAGCCGTGTCCACGGTCGTCGTGCCACTGCGCGGTTTGCGTGACTTGCGCTGGTCACTCATGGACTGTCCGCCTTTCGCGCGCGTCTTAGTGCCCCGCGTCGCTGCGCCAGACTCCACTGTGTCCCTCCCGCAAGGGTCGACCGTTCCTGCTAGACGTACTTCGTCGCATTCGAACGCTTTGCACTGCTCACACTGCTCGTACCACTTCGTACTCGGAGTCGCCCGACCCACTCCTGGAAGCCTGCCCAGTGTTTCACCATGGCTGAACCAGGCCATAACAGTTCGGCAGCTTCGCACACGGTCCGCACACCTCCGGGCGGAAACACAGACGACCGGCATCCGCATGGACGGCGAAGGTAAGTAACCTTGCATGCGGCTGTCCAGCCACGCCGGTTCCGACCCGGCCTGGGCGGTGGCGCACGAGCACGAGCGGGCAGGCATCGGAGGGGCGGCCGCACCATGACCACCGGACTGCATCCCGGGGAGACCCCCCAGGACCCCAGGCCGACGGAGAACCAGCCTCTGCCACGGCAGGAGGCCGTCCTCGCACCCCCGCACGTAGAGCACGTAGAGCACGTAGAGAACCGGACAAGGAGTTCTGTGATCACCGCGCGCGCGGCCGCCAGCTTCGCTGCCGTCTCACGATCCGTCGCGACCGCCCGCTCGTTCGTCCGCGACACCCTCCAGGGCTGGGGCTTCGCCGACATCGTCGACGACGCGGTGGTCCTCACCAGCGAACTCGTCACCAACGCGGTCGTCCACGCCGGCACCCCCGCCGACGTCCTCTGCCTGCGCACCGAGGACGGCGTACGCATCGAGGTCGCCGACAGATACCCCGAACGTGAGATCCCCCTCCAGGGCAGCCACATCAACATGGGCAGCCCGGACCGCGAGGGCGGCCGTGGCCTCCAGCTGTGCGCGGCGATGGCCACCCGCTGGGGCGTCGAATACACGCCCACGCACAAGCAGGTCTGGTTCCAACTCGACCTCCCCGACCGCCCGGTGGGCACCCGCTCGGCCGGCCCGTCCCTCCCCGCCGACCTCCTCCCGCTCGCCGACGGCCGGGTCCGCGTCGCCGTCGTCCAGATCGACCGGGCGGGCGCCATCGGCGCCTGGAACGAGGACGCCGAGGAACTCTTCGGCTACGCCCCCGACCAGGTCATCGGCAAGCCCCTCACCGACCTCGCCGCGTGGCCGCACACCCCGGGCACCAGCACCGGCGTCGCCGAGGCCCTCCAACTCTCCCGCTGGGAGGGCAGTTACGGGATCCGCGCCGCCAACGGCCGTGTGACGCCGGTCTATGCCTCCCACCTCCGGGTCCGCGACACCGCAGGCGACCCCTCGACGGTCTGCCTTCTCGTACGCGACCACGAGCGCGCCGTCCTCCAGACCCCGATCCGCATGCCGTCCGGCGACAACTCCGGTTCCGGCGAGGGCCAGGCGACCGACCCCTTCGAAGTCTTCATCGGCTCCCCCGCCCCGGACGACCTCGACGGCCTCCTCCAGCGCACGGTGGAACGCGCCCGCGACATGCTCGACGGCGACTCCGCCTTCCTGCTGCTGGCCACCGACGACGAGACGGAGCTGGAGGTACGGGCCTCCACGGGCCTCCCCTCGGCCCGCCAGCGCTTCGCCCGCGTCCCCGTGGAGGCCGGCCCCGGCCGGTACGGCTCGGCCCGTATGCCGGCCGTCCACGACGACCTCACGGCCGTCCCCGGCGCGGTGCCCCTCCTCAACGGCACGGGCATGCGCTCGGTCGTCACGGTCCCCCTCAAGGTCGAAGGGCGCCTCACGGGCTCCCTGGGCGTCGCCGCCGAGGCGCAGGGCCGGTACTCCAACGAGGAGGCCCTGCGCCTGCAGTTCGCCGCCGACCGCATCGCCCTGGCCGTCGAGTCGGCCCGCCTGGGCGAGCTGGAACGCCTACGCCGCGGCTCGTTGAGCTTCCTCGTGGAGGCCTCCGACCTCCTCGCGGGCACCCTGGACCGCGACCAGACCCTCGCCCTGATGGCCCAGATGACGATCCCGACCCTCGCCACCTGGTGCGCCGTCTACACGATCGCCGACCAGGCCTCGGACCCGTACCTCAGCTACGTCCTGCACGAGGACGAGGACCTCATCGACGGCCTCAAGGCCCTCCTCGTCAAGATCCGCCCGCCGGAGCCCATTCCCACCCCGGGCGCCCGCGTCTGGACGGCTCCCGCCGAGGCGGCCCACCAGGCGGCCCTGCGCACCTCCATGCGCAGCCTGGGCCTCGGCGAGCCCGCCACGGTGAGTTCGGGCATCGGCACCACCCTGGCGACGGCCTCGGCGGTGGGCGGCGAGACCGTCGTCCTGCCCCTCGTGGCCCGCAACCGCGTCATCGGCATGCTGACCCTCGGCAAGCCCACCGACGAGCACTTCCGCCAGGAGATCCTGGAACTGGCGGAGGACCTCTCCCGCCGGGCCGCCCTCGCCCTGGACAACGCCCGCCTGTACTCGGAGCGCGTGGCCATCAGCCAGTCCCTCCAACGCAGCCTCCTCCCGCCGGAGCTCCCCCAGATCGACGGCGTCGAGGTCGAGGTCATCTACCGCGCGGCCGGCGAGGGCAACGAGGTCGGCGGCGACTTCTACGACCTCTTCCCCATCCGTGACGGCGCGTACGGCTTCGCCATCGGCGACGTCTGCGGTACCGGCCCGGAGGCCGCCGCGGTCACGGGCCTCGCCCGCCACGCCCTGCGCCTGCTGGCCCGCGAGGGCTACTCCGGCCCGGCGGTTCTGGACCGCCTCAACTCCGCGATCATCGACGAGGGCGCCCGCAGCCGCTTCCTCACGCTCCTGTACGGCGAGTTGTGGCCCCAGGAGGACGGCGGCGCGGTCCTGAAGGTCGTCTGCGCCGGCCACCCGCTCCCGCTGCGCCTGCGCCAGGACGGCACGGTCGAACCGGCCGCCGAACCGCAGGCCCTGCTCGGCGTCATGGAGGATCTGGAGCTGTACGAGCAGACGGTCACCCTCGACCCCGGGGACGTCCTCCTCTGTGTCACGGACGGCGTCACCGAACGACGCGAGGGCACCCGTATGTTGGGCGACGACGGCCTCACCGAGGTCCTCACCACCTGCACGGGCCTCACGGCCGGCGCGGTCGCGGCCCGTGTGATGCGCGCGGTCGAACGCTTCGCCTCCGACGCGCCCTCCGACGACATGGCCATTCTGGCGATGCGCGTCCCGGGCCTCCAGCAGGACTGAGCGAGCACGCAGAACTGAGCGAGCACGAGAAAGGCCCCGCCCAATGGGCGGGGCCTTCAGTCTGAGCCCCCAAACGGAATCGAACCGTTGACCTTCTCCTTACCATGGAGACGCTCTGCCGACTGAGCTATAGGGGCCAGTCGCCTGTTCGAGGTTTCCCTCGCGGCAACGAGATAGATCATACCCCGATTCGGCGGATGCTTCGAACCACCAGCACGCCGGCCAGGCACAGTGCCCGGAGTCGCCCGAAGTACCGGAACTAGAAAGCCGGTTGCAACAGCCCACCGAGCGCATTGCAGGCGGACACCAGCCGATGCAGCTGCCGCCGGGACATCTCGCCGCCGATGTGCAGCGCCAGCGTCTCGTCGGCGGCCCGTTCGGTCTCCGGCAGACACACGTCACGCCGGAACGCGGGCATCCGGTGCACCGGGGTCTTCACCGGCACACTGCACTCGACTCCCTTGGCCCGCACGGCCCGCGCGAACGCGTCCCGGTCCGGCCGCCCGTTCCCGGGGACCCGCACGACGTACTGCTGGAAGGTGTGCCCGTCACAGCCCTCGGGAGTCCGTACGCCCTTCAGCTTGGCGCTGAGGTACGCGGCCCGCTGCCGACGCTCCCCGAGTTCGCTGTACGGTGCCTCCGACTCTCCCTGCTCCAGCACCAACAGCCCATGCCGCTGGCCGACTTGATGAAGCGCCGCGATATCGGCGGACCTTCCGAAACGGTGTACGACGACCGCGGCCACCGTCCGCGACGTCACCGCGGCCTCGACAGCCGAGGCATCCAGGCAGTACGTCACCGGGTCTATGTCGGCGAACACCGGCACAGCCCCGGCCAGGCTCACCGCCTGGGCGACCTCCGGGTTCCCGAACGCCGGCACGACGACCTCGTCACCTGCGCCGACACCTGCGGCCCTGAGCATTCCAACGGTACCCATGGCGCGGATCCTGGTCGCGCAACGTGAACTCCAAGTAAAGCGCAACAAAAAAGAGCTGGTCCCCGAACCGAAATTCGGGGACCAGCTCTATCAATATTTGTTCGGCGGCGTCCTACTCTCCCACAGGGTCCCCCCTGCAGTACCATCGGCGCTGTAAGGCTTAGCTTCCGGGTTCGGAATGTAACCGGGCGTTTCCCTCACGCTATGACCACCGAAACACTATGAAACACT
>NZ_JAQYWT010000294.1:0-35933 GCF_036322545.1 Streptomyces sp. SP18BB07 | reverse complement strand
CCGTGTCGTCAAGCGCAAGATGTCCAACTACTGGCTCAAGCGGGCTGAGCACCTGACATGGCCCCAGCCCACCCTCACCGGAACCCGAGCTGTCCGCATCAAACGACCCCAACCAGCAGACCCGTAAAGCAACGGCATTGGGCCTAGCCCCTCGACCGCCGCCTCTTCACCGCACGGCCGGTCCTGCTCCGCACCGGCGAAGTCTCAAGTCCCGGACTGGGGCGTGGATGTTCCCTGGACCGGCTCGACCAGCCATCTCTGTTCCGCCTCTCCGTTGCGGGGACTTGGTACCAGAATGGTGCCGATCTCGGGCGCGGCGGGAGCGATCACGAGGTTCCTCTTGTCGCGTGTGAGGAGCTCCCCTTCAGGGCTCAGTTCGAAGCGGAGACCGAACGACACGTCGCCCGAGGAGTCGCAGAGTTCCAGATCCAGGACCTCGTCGTCCCCGCCGGCGTCCAGGCACAGATCGGGTTGGGCGAGGTTGCGCAGGAGTCCGTCCTCAAGGTAGGTCCACTGCTGTGTGCCGGCGGCTGAGCAGGCGGACAGGGTGGCCTCCGCGCCACGCTCGGGCGGCGTTCCCCGGACGTCCATGCACAGGTCCGCGGCCGCATTGCGCAGTCGGCCGCTCTCCGGGGGGACGGGGAGGGCGGTCGAGGTCGTGGGGGATGAGGGTGACGGCGTGGGCGTGGGCCGCTGTGTCGACGGAGCCGGTGCGGTGGTGTCGGACGAAGTGCCGCCCACGACGAATGCTGCCGCGACAGCGGCCGAACCGACGGCGATCACAGCAACGAGGATCTTCGTGCCCTTGCGGGTGACACCAGCTCTTCTCCTCCCTACCGGCTTTCGCGGCGTCTGTGAAGTGTGGGAGGGCCGGGCGTCGACTCCCTCGGCGGCCGTGGCACCGGACGGTGTCCGCGAAGGACGCGTCCGGCACACGGCCAGATAGGGGTGAGCGCTCTCGCCGAGCAGCGCTTCCGCCAGCAGTACGCCCGGTTCGGTGGCGCAGAGCCTGAGCTGTTCGGCGGTGTCCTGGCAGTAGGTGCAGTGATCCAGATGCAGTTGCACCTCGGGCAGCGTGGAACCGACCCCGCGTGAGGATGCGTCGAGGAGACGGCTGTAGTCCCGGCACTCTCTCCCGGCCGCATTCTCGACATGTGTGCGCAGGAGAGCCGAACGCCACTGCTCCCGCGCCCGGTCCAACTCGAAGGGCGGTATGTCCCCTTCGATACCGAGCAAGGCCGCGGGAACGGTCGACGGTTCGGCTTCCACGTCCAGATGCCACAGAACGTACTGGGTGGTCCTCGGGAGCCGAAGAAAGGCGACGTGGCTCAGGTGCCGATTCTGGGTGACCGAGTGTGGAAGGGGCCCGTCGCCGGCCCCGGTCTGGTCGTACGACAGCCCCGAACCGGTGCCGGCCTGTGAGCGCGCACGCGCCGTGTTCCGCACGGTGACGAGCAGGCGAGGGCGCAGGGCATCGGTGGACCCGGCTCGTTGGAGGTCCCGCACCACATTGCGGAACGCCGCTGAGGCGAGCGCTCGCGCAAGGGCGGGAGAACCGGAGGCGCAGATCTCCGCATAGTCGGAGACCGACGGCCCGTGCCGCGCGATCAACGCCGCGACCGGCGTGGTGCCCTCGATGGTCCGGGACATCCTCAGCGCGGCGACGAGGGCGTCGTCGGACATCCCTGGAGCGGTCTCGGGGTCGGGAGCCGGGCTTCCGGGAAGCGGGTGAGCGAAAGACACAGGGGGCTTTCCTTCTCCCAGGGCGCGCTGGGCAGCCTCATCCCGGGCCGATGCGGGAACAGCGGCAGCGCGGACCTGGAGTGGCCGTGCGGAGAGAGGTGTTGAGTTGGTGACGCCCGAACGATGCCGCGCGACCGCCTTGTGGGGGAGCGGGCAACGCCACGACCCGTGTGAGCCGATAGGCCGGTTACGGATTGTTCCAAGCATGAACCACCCTGTCATACAGGCCAGATGTCCAACAAGGGATGCCAGAACGAAAGAGAACGAGATCGACGCTCGCAGCCAGAACGGTCGTTGCACCAGGCGCGACCGGGACTTGTTCGTGCTGCGGATGCGGGCAGTCGGTACACGACACGCATCGCCAATCGTCACGCCGCCGAGAAGACCTCAGCGGTCCGCTCCGCCGCGCCGCGCTTGGCCGCGGTGACAAACACTCGGCCGTCCACCAGCGACCCGGTCACACTCACCCATGGGAAAGGCCCAACCGGCGCCTCTCCCCGCCGTTCACATGAACAGTGGGTCCACCGGCGGCCATGGGTAACCCAGTTGCTCGGCGTCGTGGGAACCGCCCCAGACCTCGGCGGTGGCACGGGGATCGTCCGCGGTCAGCCGCGCTTCGAGGTGCTCGGCTTGGACCGACGGGGCCTCCGCGGAGATCGGGAGGGTCATCCCGAACTGGAGCCAGGGCAGATCCGCGTCGGCCCGGTTACGGGGATGCCACAGGACGACGTGGATTCGATCGGGTTCCTTGCGAGAGGCCCAGACGCCTTCCAACTCGCAGTCCCACCTGACGAGCCAGTCCCCGCGTCCCCTCAGCCCCGCCTCAAGCATCCGCGCAACCGCTCCTGCCGGCCACTCCCAACTGCGGTCCTTCCCGGCTCGCAGGACCTCGGCCTCGTACTGACCTGCGATGAACCGAAGTTCCGGCAGGTCGAAGTCCTGATTGGCCAGGTCGCGCCAGCCCGCCCAGACGACATGATCTCCGTGCCGCGTGACCGTCATGTACAGCGCGCCACAGCACTCCTCCACGCCGCACCCGGACCAAGCGAGACGAACCTCGCGGGGCGTCGCCGTGGCATGCAACGGCCCGTCCTGGCCCAGCAGATCCCGGGGGCCCACTCCCAGGTACCGAGAGCCTCCCACGCCACCGGAGACCGCCACCTCGGCCAGAAGGTCCCGGCCATTGACGATCGGGCGGACCTCCACGACGCCCTCGTCGGGTGGAGGGCACGCGATGCTCAGAGTGAGGAGGTCCGGTCTCGTGGTCATCGGCCAATGATCGCGGGCCGGCTCAGACCTGTCAGGTGAATTCGCGTGGGCTCGGCTCGGGGCTGATGCAGAGGGCGGTACCGCTCCTTGCGTGCATGTGACGGATCAGGCTCTGCCACCGCCCCAGCCGGCTGCGGCCGTGTGCACGTTCCCGGCCACACCGGATGCCTTCCTCAGCCGACCGAGTCCGACCGCTCCGTCCGTCAGGGGGTGTACGGCGGGCGTCGGTCGATGCCTGTCGTCTCCCGGGCGACGACCGCGCGGAAGCTTTGCGGTTCTCGCCCGGTGACGCGCCGGACCACGTCGGTGGTGCGGTCCTCCGCCCCCTCGGCGATGGCACGGTCCATGTCGGCCAGCATCTCGGCGAATTCCCGTCCCACCAGCGGCGCGAGGCGATCGCATTGCTGCTCGTGGGTCAGATGGCGGTGGACGACGGGCCGGCCGATGACCTCGCCGACGATCGCGGCGACCTCGTCGTGGCTGAGCGCCTGCGGCCCGGTCAGGATCAGATCGGAGTCGGGGGAACGTACGTCGGTCAGGGCGCGCACAGCGACGGCGGCGATGTCCTCGGCGTCGACGAAGCCGACCCGGCCCGTGCCGGCCGCGGTCGCCATCGTGCCGGTGTCGCGGATACCGAGCGCGTGGGCGTGCGTGCCGGTGAAGTTCTGCATGAACCATGAGGGCCGCAGGACGGCCCACTCGCCGAAGAGCCCCGGCAGGGCCCCGTGCACCACCCCCACTGCGGGCCCACCCTCGGGAATGGCCGACGAACTGAGCAGCACCGCGCGGCTGACGCCGGTGGCGCGAGCCCGCTGGAGGAAGGGCAGCATGACCGTCGCCGGGTCGGGATCACCCACGGGCGGCACCAGATAGACGCGGTCGACTCCCGCGAGTGCGGTGCCGTGGGAGGCGGGCTCGTACCAGTCGAAGCGGGTCGGCTCCGCGCCCGGCACCGGGGTCCCGTGACGACTGGCAGCTCTGACGCGGTGGCCGGCGGCGGTCAGTTGGGCCGTGACACGGCTGCCGGTGGTGCCGGTGGCTCCTACGACCAGAGTGGTGGTGCGCGCGTCGGTCATCGGTCGTTCTCCGAGTCGTTCTCCAGGTCGTTGTCCAGGGCGTCGGTGCCGTCGAGGCCGACTCCGAGTTCGAGGGCGGCGAGCGGGTTCCAGTAGTCCCGGTAGGAGTGGATGAGCCCGTCGCGGACGGTCACGACGGCGATGTAGGTCATCTCGAAGGGGCCGCCCGTCGCGACCAGGCGCCCCACTCCACGCATCTCGACCACGATCGTCTCCGGGGCGGTGGTCTCGTGGATCCGCACCTCGGGGAAGTCGTGCAGGTCGATGTGATCGGGGTAGGGACGCATGTAGGCGGCGACGGCTTGCCTGCCCTGGAGTCGGCGCGGTCGGCCCGGAGGGGCGAAGGGGAACTCCATGGTGCCGTCCTCGGCCCACAGGTCGACCCAGGCGGCGATGTCCTTGTTCAGCAGCAGGCGCAGGCTGTGACGGTACAGGTCCGCCGGCGAGGTGGTGATTGTGGGCATGATGCTCTCCGTCCCGTACGATACGGACCTCGGGTCCGCTTCATCTCTGTCGAACGATACGGACCTGGGGTCCGCTTTGCAAGCAGAGGGAGCCGCGCCATATGGCCGAGCGCACACCACGCAAGGACGCCGTCCGGAACCGGGCGGCCCTCCTAGCAGCCGCCGACGCGCTCTTCGCCGACGGCGAGAGTGCCGAAACCGTCACGATGGCCGACGTCGCCACGGCGGCGGGTGTCGGCAAGGCATCGCTCTTCCGCGCGTTCGGCGACCGCACCGGGCTGATCCGCGCCCTGTACGAGGCACGGCTCGAACCGGTGCGGGACGCCGTGGAATCGGGCCCGCCGCCCCTGGGGCCCGGTGCCCCCGCCCCGGATCGTGTGTTCGCTCTGCTCGACACCCTGCTGTGCTTCAAGCTCGACAACCGTCACCTGGCTCTGGCTCTGGAGGGAACCGGAAGCGACAGCCCCTACCGGGCGGAGCACTACGAGTACTGGCACGTCCTGCTGGAATCCGCGCTGCGGCAGATCCCCGGCCTCCCGGACCCCGGCTTCACCGCCCACGCCCTGCTCGCCGCCACCCGGGCCGACCTCGTCGAACACCTCGCCGGCCGCGAGCGTGTACCCCGCGCGACCATGCGCGCTCAGCTGGCCGCCTTCGCCGCGAGAGTCCTGGCATGCGCGGACGACCGCTGACGCCAGAACTGCTGCCACTCGCCGGGCTGCGGCACCGGCGTGCTCGGTAGGGTCGCAGCCATGACCGATACCGCAGATGCCCCCCAACGCCGTGGGCCGCAGAAACGCCTGCACTACGGAGAGGGGCGGCAGGCGCTGCTCAACGCCGCGGTGCGCGTGGTGGCCCGAGGCGGGCTGCGCAAGCTCACGTACCGCGCCGTCGCGGAGGAGGCCGGGGTCACGCACGGTCTCGTCGTACATCATTTCGGTTCGCGCGACGCGCTGATCGAGGAGGCCCTGAGCCACACGATCCGCACCTCGCTCACCACCAGCGCCCTGGAGCCGGGCACCGGCAAGGTCACGGACTTCACGAGCGGGCTGTCGGACATGGTCACGACCGTTCCTGATGCCCAGATGTTCCAGTACGAGCTGCTGCTCGAAGCACGCCGCAGACCAGAGTTGCTGCCCCAGATCCGCGCCCTGTACGAAGAGTATTTCGAGGCGACGCGGCGCGAGTTGGCGCGCATGCTGCCCGACGGGGCCAGCCGAGCACTGAGCAGGCTGATCTTCGCCGCGCTCGACGGACTGGTCATGCACCAGCTGGTCCTCGACGAGCCCGAAGTCACCGACGCGGCTCTGGAGGAGATGCGCAACCTGCTCAGGCTCCTTGGCGCGGATGGCGCGGATGGCGCGGATGGCGCGGATGGCGCGGACGGTGTGGAAGCGTCGGTGCCTGCGGAGTGAGCACCAAAGGTCGAGAGGGTGCCACCGGCTCCGTCCCAGGGGCAGCACCGGCAGGCGTCGGCCAACGCCGGCAGGCAAGGGTGTTCCACGATGGAACTCGGCGTGGAGGTCGAGGGCAGGGGGCAGACCGACCGAGGGCCTCGTCGCCGATCAGTGCACCGGACTCGACGGCGTCCGCTGTGACATCGCCATGCTCCGCACCCCGGACGGCCACAGCCGGCTCGAGCCGGCGAAGTACCGCAGCCCCGAAGCGATCAGCGCGGGGCCGCGCGACCGGCCGCACAACGTTCTGGGCACGCACCGCGTCATGTTCGCCGTCGACGACATCGAGGACACCGTTGCCCGTCTGCGTCCGCACGGAGCCGAACTCGTAGGCGGGATCGCCCGGTTCGAGGACAGTTATCTGCTCTGCCATGTCCGTGGCCCGGAGGGCATCATCGTCGGACTCGCCGAGCAGCTGCGCTGAGAACGCTGCACGCGTCGTGGCAGCCCCGACGGGGCACTCGGTGCGAGTGCCCCGTCCGAGTCGACGACCGGTGCGGATCAGGTCGGCTCAGGCAGGGAACGTGCCGTCCCGTCCGTGCTCACGCGTGCCGTCGGCGCCGCGTCGCCGGGAGAGCGGGGCACCAGGCCGATCAGTACCGCACCGATGAGGCCGGGTACCGCGAGGGCGTAGAAGCTCCACTGGTACGCAAGCCCAGCCCCGATGATGAGTCCGAGCAGTGGTGGCGCGAGCATCGAGCCGAGGCGGCCGAAGCCCAGCGCCCACCCCAGCGCCGTGGCGCCCATCCGTACCGGGTAGTGCTTGGAGACATGCGCGAGGACGAACGTCTGTGTTCCCATCGCGCCGACACCCCCCATCGCGACGGCCGCGTACAGCACCGCCGTGGGCAGTCGCAGGCTGAGGAGGACCACGGCCGCGCCGGCCAGGAGGTACGTCGTGACGATGATCGGCTTGGAGCCGAGTCGGTCGGCGGCGAAGGAGATGAGGAGTTGGCCGACCACTGCTCCGAGGTTGAACATGAGCAGGAACCCGAGTGCCGACCCGGCGGAGTAGCCGGCCCGACGCATGATCTCCGGGAGCCAGGTGTTGTACCCGTAGATCATGAACAGGCACAGGCACGACATGGCCAGGAAGCAGAGCGTCGCCGCGACGTAGTCGCGCGAGAACAGGGTCTTGACCGGTGACATGCCGTCCCGGCCGGTCGCGTCAGGCGACAGGGGCGACGCCGTTGCCTCCTGGGGTGCGTCCTCCAGGTCGATGTTCCAGCGACGAGCTGTCTTCTCCGCTTCGGCGTACCGGCCCTTCGCCTGGAGGAAGGTGATCGACTCGGGCAGGAATTTCAGCGCCACAGGCACGACGAGGACGAGTGGGAGGAGCCCGAGCAGGAACATCGCCTGCCAGCCGAACCGGGGGATCACCGACATGCCCACCAGAGCGGCGATGATGCCGCCCACGGGAAAGCCGCTGAAGATGATCGCGAATACCAGGTTGCGTGCTTTCGGGTGTGAGTACTCACCGCTGAGAGCACTGGCGGTCGGCAGCACACCGCCGAGGCCGAGGCCGGCGAGAAACCGGAAGAGCCCGAACAGTTCCGGGGATGTCGCGGTCGCGCACAGGCCTGTCATCACCGAGAACCAGGTCAGGCAGGCGATCAGCGTCTTGCGTCGGCCCAGTGTGTCGGTGAGCGTGCCGACGGTCGTGGCTCCGATGAGCATGCCGATCAGAGCGAACGAGCCGATCAGCCCGGCGCCGGCGGGAGTCAGGCCCCACCCGCCTTCGTGAAGCAGGGACGGGATGACAGCGCCGTAGATCACGACGTCGTACCCGTCGGCGACGATGGCGAGCCCGCAGATCGCGAGAACCAGCAAGGTGACCGGAGGCCAGGTGGTCTGGCCGCGACTTCCTCCGCGACTGTCTTCGAGCATGACAATTCCTCTCACATGGCTTGCGGGTATGAGTCTCTTTCGCCCTTGGATGCGGCGTGCGTTCATGCATGCGTGCGTACGTTCGGCGGTGGCGGCCCCGGGTCCACCGGAGCCGTGTCGGGCACGCGGAGCTGGAGCGCGCGTATCCGGATCGGCGAGCGGTTGGTGACGGCTGACTGCGTCGACTGGCTCGCCTCGCATGGCTAAGTGTGCACACTATTACGGGGCTGTAAAGGGTGTGGTACGGGAAAAGGGGAAGTCATGTGGGCCGACCAAGTCTTCCCGCGCAGGAGTCCTGGGGGAATGTGTATGCATAAGGCACGGCCAGGTGGATGTGCTGGTCAGCAGTCGATCTTGCCGACGCCCATCCGGCACTGATCGGCCACGTCGATGTGCGCAGGGCGCCTGCCGGACGTGAGCCCCGTTCAGGCGCCCTGCGGCGCGTGGTTGAGCGGAGCGACCCCTCGGGTCGGGGTGTCAGGCGACGCCCCGGCCGAGGCCGGGCACTGTCACGTCACGCCCCCGCCGAGGGAGGGCGCCGTCACGCGTCCCAGTCCTCCGGGCGTACGGTGAGCGCCACGCGCCCGAGGCTGTTGTCGTCCTCCATGTAACGGTGGGCGTCGGCTGCGCCGGCGATGGGGAACGTGCGGTCGACCACGGCCCGGAAGCCGTTCTCCACCTGCCTCCACAGTTCCGCCACCGCTGCCGGGTTGCCCGTGCGTACCCCGATGATGCGGTGGCAGTCGGAGTACACCCGCCGCAGGTCGATCCCCACCTTGCCGCCGAGGAAGGCGCCCGAGGTGACCACCGCGCCGCCGCGGGCCAGCGAGTCGATGGTGGCGTCCCAGATGTCCGGGTCACCGAGGTTGTCGACGGCGATGTCGACACCGCGACCCCCGGTGGCCTCGCGTACACGCTTCACGAAGTCCGGCGCGTTGGTGTCGAGCACGAGGTCGGCTCCCGCCGCGGCCATGGCCGCGCGCTTGTCGGCCGAGCGGGAGGTCGAGATGACCTTCGCGCCCAGGTGCTGGGCGTAGGCGGCCGTGGTGGAGCCGAGTGCGGAGGACGCGCCCTGGACGAGGACCCAGTGCCCGGGGCGGAGCCCTGCCTGGGCCATCTGATTGGCGGCGACCGGGCCGAGGAGCGCGAGGGCGGCGGCCATCGCGGCCGGGATGCCGTCCGGGACCTTGTGGACGTTGACCGCGGGCACCACGCAGTACTGCGCGTAGGCGCCGGGCCGGTGTGTGCCGATCACGGTCAGGCCGTCGCAGACTTCCTCGCGACCGTCCGCGCAGTAGACACAGGTGCCGCAGGCGACACCGGGCAGGACGGCCACGCGGTCGCCGACCCGGACGGAGTCCACGCCCTCGCCCAGGGCGGCGATCGTGCCGGCGTGGTCCGCGCCGAGGATGTGGGGCGGCTCGATGGTGGCGTAGGGGTGGTTGCCCGCGCGTGCCGTGAGGTCGAGCAGTCGGCCGATACCGACCGCGGCGACCTGGACGAGAACCTCTCCGGGGCCGGGGCGCGGTGTGTCGACCATGGCCCGCTCCAGGACGTCGGGCGGTCCGAACCGGCGGAACAGCATGGCTCGCATGGTCGCCGGCACGGTCAGCGCCTCCGACCAGCCGAGCCCGGAACCGGTCAGCGTGTCGCTCATGACGCCACCACCTTGTTCTCCAAGCGACCGATGCGCTCGATCTCGATGACTATGTCATCCCCGGCGGCCAGGAACTCCCCGCGTGGTACGCCACAACCGGCCGGTGTGCCGGTGAGGACGACGTCTCCGGGTTCGAGGCGGGTGATGCGGCTGGCCGCCGCTATCACTTCCGGGATCCGCACCATCATCTGCGCGGTGGAGGAGTCCTGCTTCAGAACTCCGTTGACGCTGAGCTGGATCCTCAGGTTCTGCGGGTCGGTGATCTGCCAGGCGGGCACCAGCCCGGGGCCCAGCGGGCAGAAGCCGTCCTGTCCCTTGTGGCTGACCCAGTCGAAGGTGAACGGCTCGGCGACCGGCTTGTCCGACTTGAGCCGGTCCCGGGCCGAGATGTCGTTCGCCGCCAGGTAGCCGGCCACATGGTCCATGGCCTGCTCGGGCGCGAGATCGCGGCCGCCACGACCGATGACGACGGCCAGCTCGGCCTCCCAGTCGACGCGTGCGCCCGGATAGGTGGGCAGCGGCACCGGGTCCCCCGGACCCGTCACGGTCGTCGTCGGCGGTTTGAGGAAGAAGAACGGGTCGCCCAACTCGTCGGGACGTTCGCAGCCCATCTCGGCGATGTGGTCCCAGTAGTTGGCGCCGGCGCAGAGCACCTTGCCCGGATAGGTGAGCGGCGGGGCGAGTCGGGCGCCCGCGACGGCGTCGGAGGCCGCCGGTGTCCAGTCACGGAACAGCGGGGTGAGCGACTCCCATCGCGCGAGTACGTCCATGAGCGTGAGGCCCGTGGTCCCGGGGGGACCCTGGACCACGATTCCGTCGGTGTACGCACCGACGGTGACTTTCTCCGAGTCGTCGACCCGGTACTGCACCAGTGACCATTCAGGCGGTTCCATGTTTCCTCCGGCATGCGGCTCTCTGAAGCAGCTGAACCATAGTGCATACACATTGCCGGAGGAAGGGGGTGCGTCGTCGCTCTACCAAAGGGGCTACAGCCCTCTGCCTGGAAATGCTTTCCCTGGGTGTATGGACATCAAGCCACGGAGGTGTACACACTTATCGAGGGTGCTCGTGCGTGATGCGGGCTACCAGAACCATGAGGAGTGCACATGTTGCGTGTCAAAGGTCTCCTGCACTACGGACTCCAGGTGCCGTCGCTCGAAACGGGCTCGGACTTCTACGGCGCGTTCGGACTGGAGACGGCGGAGCGCGGCAACGCGGTGGTGATCCGCTGCGACGGTCGGGAGCAGGACCAGACGGTGCTGATGGAAGGGCCGGTCAAGCGGCTGCACCACGTGGCCTTCGCGGTGGACCCGGACTCGCTGCCCGAATGGCGGCGCCACCTGGAGGGGCTGGGCCTGAAGCTGCTGGACGCGCCGGCCGAGGTACCCGGCGGGGTGTGGTTCCGCGACCACGAGGGAAACCTGGTCAACCTCCGGGACGAGGGGATCGCACCCTGGCGCGAGTTCGGAACCACGGACGCGCAGGACGCCAACGTCGGTGACCGCATCCGCCGGATCGACCAGGCCCGCTGGCTGAACGCGAGTGAGAACACCCGCCCCCAGCGACTCGGACACATGCTGATCTTCAGCTCCGACGTGAGCGCCTCCGAGGCCTTCTACACCCGCACCCTCGGGCTGCGCCTGTCCGACCGCATCATCGACGGCGGGCCCGTCTTCATGAACTCGGGGCCCGGTGACCACCATGTCTTCGGGTTCGTCCCGGGAACCCACCCCGGCCTGCACCATTCCAGCTGGATGGTCGCCGACATCGACCAGATCGCGATGGGCGCGCGGAACATGGCCGCCGTGGGTTACGAGAAGGGCTGGGGCCTGGGCAGGCACACCCTCGGCTCGAACCTCTTCCACTACATCCAGGACCCCTGGGGCAGCTGGATCGAGTACTCCGGCGACATGGACCGCATCACCGAGAACTGGCAGCCGAACGACTGGGACTGCCCGGCCGCCATCTGGAGCCCCGAGATGCCGGCCGACTTCATCACCAACCAGGAGGACAAGCCCGCCTGACATGTCGTGGTGCCACCGCCGTGGCCCCCTGTGTCGCCGGTCTTGAGCCCCTGCCGCCCTGCCCCGTGGCCGCCCTGCCCCGTGCCCGACCTGCCGCCTGACCGCCTGGCCCCAAGGAGTCGTTCCATGCAGAGTTCGGAGAGTTCTTCATGTGTTCCGCGCTGAGCGCGCCGCACCCGCCCGGCGAGCCCTCCCGACAGCTCACCGTGGGCGTCTTCCCGGGCGCCGGCGGTGTGCATCTTCACCACGCCATCGACTCCGGGTACTTCCGTCAGGCCGGGCTGGAGGTGAACCTCGTGCAGGTGGTCTCCTCCGACCAGCAGTTGGCGGGCTGGAACGACGGTGACTTCGACCTCATGCACACCTCGCCCGACCACCTGCTGCGCGGGCTGCTGCAACGCGACCCGGTGGCCGTCCGGGCCGAGGGCATCGGCGAACTCGCCGTCCACCGGCGCCACGGAGCGCCTCTGCCGACGGACCGGTGGGCGGTCGACAACGCGCACAGCGCCTTCGCGTTCGTGCTGCGCGCCGTTCTCGCCGACGTCGCCGCCTCGCCGGTGACCGACGACCGACTCGTCCCCGTCGGCGGTACGTCGCAGAGGTTCCAGGCCCTGCTGTCGGACGCCGTGGACGGCACCACACTCCATCCGCCGTTCGACACCCTCGCCGCTGAGCAGGGCTTTGCCCGCGTCGGCGGCCACCTTCAGGTCGTACCCGACCTCATCACCAACGTGGTGGTGGCCCCACGTGGGACGGCGACGACGTGGCACACCCGTGCCTACGTCGAGATCTGTCGCAAGAGCACCGAGGAACTGCTGGCCTCCGGCGCGCCGGGCGTCGAGGCGGCCCTGCTGCGGCACGGCATGCCCGAGGCGACCGCCCGAGCCGCCGTCCCCGGTCTCCTCGGGCCCGCCGGCCTGTCGACCTCACCCGAGGTGACCCGATGCGGCCTGGAGGCGGTGGCCGACCTGCGCCGCCGCTACACACCTGACTGGCAACCCGCCGGCCCGCTCACCTCCCTGATCGGACCCGGCCAAGAACGCTGACCCGGGTCACCCCCGAGACGAAGGCGCGGCCGGTGCGCCACCCCGGACCACCGACCGGGCGGGAGCCCGCCAGGTGGATACAGTCACCGGTCTCCTGAGCCCGGTCGAAGGCAGACACGGCAGTTCCCACTGTGGAGTTGGGAAGGCCCTCTGTATCGGCTGCATACACCTGGGTACACTCCTCGGCGTGAGCAGGAGCAGAAGCGAGTCCCGCGAGGAACAGCGGCCGGCCGACGACGAGGGCGGGGCGCGGGCCCGGTCCGGGTCGTCGGGCGAGAGCCCCACGGCAGCCGCGGGCGGGCGTCGCCTCGCTCTCGACGTCCACGCGCGCCTGCGCACCATGATCCTGAACGGGGAGCTGCCTCCGGGGTCGGCGCTGCTCCAGGCCGAGATGGCCCGGAAGCTGGGCGTCAGCCGCACGCCCATGCGCGAGGCGTTCCGGCTGCTCCAGGAAGAGGGCCTCATCGACGCGCGGCCCGACCAGCGCGCGCGGGTGCGGTCGGTGGACCCCGAGGACCTCGACGCCGTCTACGGGGCCCGCATCATGCTCGAATCACTCGCCGTCAGCATGACCGCCAAATCGTTCACGGCTGCCGACATCGAGCGCATGAGCGACGCCCTGGAACGGATGAAGGCGTTGGCGGTCGACACTCAGCCCGACGAGTGGCACGCGGCGCACCACGCGTTCCACGGCATCGCCACCCAGGCGGTGGGGCCACAGCTGCAGCGCATGATCGCCTCGCTCGGAGAACACAGCGAGCGCTACATCCGCCTGGCTCAGCTGGGCGCGCCCGCGTCATGGGGCAAGGCGTACGCGGAGCACGAAGCGCTCCTGGAGGCGCTGCGCGAGAGCGATCCGGCCGGAGCCGCCCGCGTCGTCGCCCGTCATCTGGCGCGCACCGCGCTGAGCGTGCTGGCGGACATCGCCCCCGAGTACGAACCCACCGCCACCCGGACGGCCCTGGGGCTCGCGGGCAACGGCCAGTCCTGACACGTCCGCCGCTCCTGTCTGGCACCGTCGGTGGTGCGCAGCGGCCCCCCAGCGATCCGTCCCGGTCCGGGGTGTTCTCCCGCGCTGTCAGGTTCTCGGGGCCGTAGCGAGCGTAGCGCCTGGAAGGTGGCTCTGACCTCGGGGAACGGAACGCGTCCGGCGCACAAAGATGCGTCAGCTCGTCGTTGACCGGCGGTCCGCGGCAAGGCCAGGGTGGTGGAGCCGGATCGGATTCCGATCTCCCGTTTCGGGTCACCGAACTGCGTGAAGGGGGCCGTGATGCTCCAGACAGACATCCGTGAAGACGGCGAGCTCAGGCAAGACGACGAAGCGACAGCCGCCGCCACGACCACGCTCGACGCACCGGCGGAGCACGGCGAGCTGTTCTTCCAGCGCTGTCTCTGGTGCGGCACTCCGGCCTACCGCCGCTCGTTCTGCCGTGCCTGCGGCTCCGTGACGTTTCGACGCGAACGCAGCGCGGGCGACGGGATTGTCGTCCGTCGCCACGGCCAGGTCCCGCACCACACGTGGTTCGTCGCGATGAACGAGGGCTTCAACCTGCTCTGCCGGACGACCGACACGGCGTCGGTCACGGTCGGATCGAGGGTGAGTGTCGTACGAGCGGTCGCTCCCCTCGGTCAGGGACTTCCCGTCGTCGAACCCACCCGCCCGCCGACTTCGGAGCGCCGGTGGTGACGGGTACGGCCGGGACATTGCCGTACGCGAGCGAAGGACCGACGAGTAGAGAGGAAGGTGCGTGAGCACCCAGCACAATGCGCCGCACGAAGCGGCCGGTGTTCCCGGAGGAGCGGGGCGCGGGGCGCTGGAGGGCCTGCGCATCGCCGACTTCTCCCGGGTTCTCGCCGGGCCCTACGCCACCATGCTCCTCGCCGACCTCGGGGCGGACGTGGTGAAGGTCGAGCGGCCGGACATCGGGGACGACACCCGGGCTTGGCACCCGCCGGCGGACCACGACGGCACGTCGACCTATTTCCTCGGCGTCAACCGGAACAAGAGGTCCGTGGCCCTGGACCTGACGACCGACGCCGGCCGTGAACAGGCTCGCGCCCTGGTCGCGGAGTCCGATGTGCTCGTGGAGAACTTCCGCCCCGGAACCATGGAGCGGCTCGGCCTCGGCCCTCGCGAACTCCGTGCCCGACAACCGGGGTTGGTCTACTGCTCGATCAGCGGCTTCGGCGGCGGCGCGGGTGCGACGATCCCCGGATACGACCTGCTGGTGCAGGCCGTCGGCGGCCTGATGAGCGTGACCGGTGACGCGGCGGGGGAGCCGGTGAAGGCCGGCGTGGCCCTCGTCGATGTGATCACCGGCCTGCACGCGTCGCTGGGCATCCTCGCGGCCCTCCGGCACCGGGACGCCACCGGGGAAGGGCAACTCGTGGAGGTGAACCTGCTCAGTTCATTGCTGTCCGCCTTGGTCAACCAGGCGTCGGCGTTCGCCGTCGCCGGTGTGGTCCCAGGCCGTATGGGCAACGCGCACCCGAGCATCGCACCGTACGAGACCTTCTCCGCCGCCGATCGTCCGATCGCCATCGCGGTGGGCAACGACCGGCAGTTCGCGGTGCTCGCCGACCTCGTCGGAGAACCCGGTCTCGCACGAGACGACCGCTTCCGCACCAATGCCGACCGGGTCGCCCACCGCACCGCACTGCGCGACATCCTGACGCGGCGGCTGGGTGCCGCCGGCGCGGACCACTGGTCGGCCGTCCTGTTGGCCGCCGGCGTGCCCGCCGGGCCGGTCAACACCCTTGACGAGGCATTCGACTTCGCCCGGAAGCTCGGCCTCCCCGGCATCGTCGAGATCCCAGCCTTCGAGAACCCCGCCGTCGCGACCCCCGCCGACGGGGCAAAGGGCAGGCCCTTCCGCCAGGTCGCGAACCCCATCGCGCTGAGCGGCACGCCCCCGCAATACCGCCTGCCACCACCCCGTCTGGGCCAGCACTCCGCGGAGATCCTGCACGGCCCTTCAGACGACGACCACGCCCCTGCGCCGGACCAAGCGGACGGCTGACGTTCCGACGCGGGCACCACGACCGACCGGTCACCGAGATCACCGACCGATTCCCGAACGATCACCACCAACCCCAGGAGTACACGATGAGCGGCGCCAAGCCGATGAAGGACCCCCTCGATCTGCTCGACCTCCCCTCCACCCTCACCGACGAGGAGCGTGAGATCCAGGCCACCGTCGCCAAGTTCCTCGCCGACCGGGTGCGTCCGCACATCGGCGAGTGGTTCGAGAACGCGCACTTCGCACGTGAACTCGCCCCGGAACTCGGCAAGTTGGGCGTTCTGGGCATGCACCTCGAAGGCTACGGCTGTGCCGGGACGAACGCGGTCAGCTACGGCCTCGCCTGCCTGGAGCTGGAGGCCGCGGACTCCGGCTTCCGCAGTTTCGTCTCCGTGCAGGGCTCGTTGTCGATGTTCTCCATCTGGAAGTGGGGCTCGGAGGAACAGAAGCAGGAGTGGCTTCCCCGCCTCGCCGCCGGTGAGGCGATCGGCTGCTTCGGGCTGACCGAACCCGACTTCGGCAGCAACCCGTCCGGGATGCGTACCAGCGCCGTCCGCGACGGTGCCGACTGGATCCTCAACGGCTCCAAGATGTGGATCACCAACGGCGGCATCGCCGATGTCGCCACCGTTTGGGCCCAGACCGAGGACGGCATCCGCGGCTTCCTCGTCCCTCGCGGGACTCCCGGCTTCACCACCCACGACATCAAGCAGAAGATGTCGCTGCGCGCGTCCATCACCTCCGAGCTGTACTTCGACGACGTACGGCTGCCCGACTCGGCCCGACTGCCGCACGCCCAGGGCCTGCGCGGCCCGCTGTCCTGCCTGAACGAGGCCCGCTTCGGCATCCTGTTCGGCGCGGTCGGCGCGGCCCGCGACAGCATCCAGGCGGCCATCGAGTACGCCGACTCCCGCGTGCAGTTCGACAAGCCGATCAGTGGCTTCCAGCTCACCCAGAAGAAGCTCGCCGACATGAGCGTCTCCGTGGGGAACGCCGCGCTGCTCGCCGTGCACCTGGGCCGACTCAAGGACCAGCACCGCATCCGGCCCGAGCAGATCAGCGTCGGCAAGCTCAACAACGTCAGGGAGGCGATCGCCATCGCGCGCGAGTGCCGCACGATCCTCGGTGCCAACGGCATCTCCCTGGAGTACTCGCCGCTGCGCCACGCCAACAACCTGGAGTCCGTCCTCACCTACGAGGGCACCAGCGAGATGCACACCTTGGTCGTCGGGCAGGCCATCACCGGCTACCCGGCGTTCCGGTGACCGCCGCGGACCGGGTGAGACGCCCCTGAACATCGTCGTACTCGTCAAGCAGTCCCGGACACGGCTGCCGAACGCACGCTCTCCGGGGCCCACCACACCCTTGACCGCGAGGACGCCGCCGTCGTCCTGGACGAGATCGACGAGCGCGCGGCGGAGGAGGCGCTGACGCTGAAGGAGACGGCGGGCGCCGAGGTCACCGTCGTTGTCGATGGGACCCGAATCGGCGCGGGAGGCCATCCGCAATTGCCTGGCGATGGGGGCGGACCGAGGCATCCACATCTGCGACGACCCGCTCCACGGAGCCGACAAGAAGAAGCCGGTGGAGACGGTCGATCTCGATGACCCTGTGCCCGACGCGGACGACACAGGGTTCCGTGTGACCGGCACCCGTGTGGTGAAGGCCGTACCGCGTCCGGCGCGGGTCGCGGGAACCCGGATCACCGACGACGGCTCGGCCGGCCGGCGCCTCGTCGACTTCCTGTTCCTCGTCGACCACGACGAGGACGTGTCCACAAGTCCACGTACGAACTCCTGGCCGCCGCACCGACGGCTGACCGGCCGCGACGTTCGCCTCCGCCTCCGCCCAGATCGGCAACTGCTTTTGCCGGCCCCACCGTTGGAGCCGGTTGAAGCGCGACCGGTGCGCCGAGGTGGAGCTGCCGACCCGGCACCCGCAGGGTGGTGGGCCGGCAGCTCCACCTCGCAATCGTCAGGCGGCCAGGCGCCGGAATCGGCTGCCGTGGAACACCAGCGGCTCCCGGTCGGGGTCAGCCTTCAGCCCGTGGATCTCCAGCAGGACGATCGTGTGGTCGCCGCCGGGGAGTTCGGCATGGACCGAGCAGTCGAGCCAGAGGTTGGCACCGTGGACGTACACACCGCCGTCCTCGCCGCTCTCCCAGTCGACGTCCGCGAACCGGTCCCCGCTCCGAGCGGCCAGCGAGCGGCAGACCAGGTCCTGTCCCTCGGCCAGGACGCTCAGACCCAGCCGGTTCTGGCTGCGCAGCCTCGGCCAGGTCGACGAGGTGTCCTGAACACAGACCGACACCAGCGGCGGTTGGAGGGACACCGGTGTGAACGTACTGGCGGCCATGCCCACGGGCGTCCCCGCGTCGAGGGCGCACAGGGCCGTCACCCCGGACGGGAAGCAGCCGAACGCCTGGCGCAGCACGGCCGGATCCGTCGGCGTCGTCACGAGCGGGCTCATCGAACGCCCTCCTGACCCGACAGGACCGCGCCCAGACGCCGCAGTGAACCGTTATTGCCGGCCACGTGCTGGGCGACGCAGCGGACGTCGCGCCAGCGCCGCTGCAGGGGGTTCGAGCTGTACAGCCCGGAGCTGCCCGACAGCGTCATGATCTCGTTGAGGATCCGGATGCCCTCGTGGTGGATGTGCTGATGGCCGCCGGTGTAGCCGAACCACTCGGCCGGGGTGGGCTCGTCTCCCGCGAGCGCCCGGTTCATGACCGTGCCGCCGGTCTGTTCGAGCAGTGCCCACAGCGCGGCGGTGCGCAGGTGCAGTTCGGCGAACTTCTCCTGGAACACCGGGTCCTGGCCGATGACCACCCTCGGGTCGAACGCCGGCCGCTTGGTGGCGGCCAGTTCCGCGAGGTCGCTGAGCGCGCCGTCCAGACAACCGATGACGACGGCGTCGTGCGAGGCGCCGGTGGCGGTGTACGGCAGGTCGTAGAAGGGGGCGGGGATGTGGTTGTCGCCCGTCAGCGGGCCCGTGAAGCGCTCGGGAACGAAGACGTCGTCCATCGTGAAGTCCGTGCTCTGCGTGGCCCGTAGGCCCACCGCGTCCCAAGTGTCGAGGAACGTGGCCCGCTCGGGGCGGAGCAGCGCGACCCGCATGTCCGGGCGGCCGTCCGGCAACGGGGACGCGTCCTCGACCACGAAGCCCGCCAGCAGCCAGTCCGGGGTGAACGAGCCGCTGGCCAGCGGCCACCGCCCACTGAGCCGGTAGCCGCCCGCCACGGGGGTCGCCCTGCCCTTGGGAGCTATCGCCCCACGGAGCATCAGGTCGGCGCCATCGCCGAACACCTCTTTCTCGAGCGTCTCCCGCGGCAGCGACCGTACGAAGAACCAGGCCATCGAGGCCGCCTGAACGGTCCAGCCGGTCGACCCGTCGGCCCGTGAGATCTCCCGGACCACCTGAGCGCTCCGCACCAGGTCCAGCTGCTCGCCGCCCCATTCCCGGGGCAGGCTCATCCGGAACACACCGGCCTCGCGCAGAGCGGCGACGATCTCCGGGGGCACGGCTCGGGCCTCCTCGGCCTCGGCGGAACGCGCGGCGATCTCAGGCAGCTGCGCACGGACGCGGCCCAGTACGCCGTCGTCGGCCTCCCGGTCGTGGGACGGGGCCGGTTCGAGCAATGTCGTCATGATCGATCCTTGGGATGTGTGCGGTCAGGGAGCGTCTGGGCCGCTGCGTGGCTGAGGGAGGACGCCTCACACGGCTTGCGCGGGACGACCGCTCCGGTGGGAGGACGGCGGCCGTTCCGGGAAGGTCGGCGTGGGCGGACAGGCGCGCCCGTGGCCGTGCCGGCCCGTCTTCGCGGGAGCGTTCGTGCTCGTCCTGCACGAACGCCGTACGAGGCGCCTCGGGCAACTGCTCGCATGATGCGGGGCGGGAGGAGGGTCCTGCTTGTGTACGGGAGCACAGGTAATTTGCGTGGCTGAGAACACTGCCCGGGAGCCGGTGGCGGATCGCCCGGGAGGACTTATCATTCCTCGCCAGGAGTGCCGTCCGAGCCCGTTCCTCGGGGGCCGGACGCACCGGGAGGAGAGCCGTATGCCCCGGATCACGACACCGAGCGAAGGCACGGCCGGCGAGCGACTCGCATACTGGCGGGACGCCGTGAGCCAGAACCTCGTGCCCCTGGAGGTCCGGCCGCGCGAGAGCGCCGACTTCAGCGCGTCACTGCACGCCGTGCGGGTCGGCCAGGTGCAGATGTCGGTCATCTCGGCCGCACCGCACAGCATCGCGCGCACCCGTCGGCACATCGCCTCCGACGCCCCCGACTTCCTCCAGCTCACTCTGCAGCTCACCGGGCGGGGCGTGCTCACCCAGCGGGACCGCCAGGCCCAGGTGGGGCCGGGGGAACTGGTCATCTACGACACACGCCGTCCCTTCACCTACGATCTCGACCAGTCGCACAGCGGCCTCGTACTGATGTTCCCGCAGGCCATGTTGCAGCTGGGGGAACGTGATCTGGCGCGCGTGACGGCGACGCCGGTGCCCTGTCACGACGGCCTCGGCCAGGTGGTCCTGCCCCTCCTGCACGGGCTGGCACGCCAGATGGAGCACGTGGAGGCCCGAGCCACGCCACGGCTCGCCGACAACATCATCGACCTGGTCGGCACGCTACTCGTGGAGCACGCCGACGCGGTGCGGACCACCGAGGCGGACGGCTCGGGCCGGCTCACCGAGCGTGTCCTCGTCCACATGGAACAGCGACTCGCCGACCCCGGGCTGAGCCCCGAGGGGATCGCGGCCGCCCACCGCATCTCCCGTCGCTACCTGTACAAGTTGCTGGCGGCGCGGGGGTACACGGTCTCGGGGTGGATCCGGGAACAGCGACTCGCCCGCTGCCGCCGCGACCTCGCCGATCCGTCCCTGGACCACCTGCCGGTCGGCGCCATCGGAGGGCGCTGGGGTTTCGCGGACCCGGCCCACTTCAGTCACGCCTTCAAGGCGAAGTACGGCATGAGTCCCCGAGAGGCGCGCACGGACCGTCGATGACGTCGGCCGGCCGACGACGCAGGAGTCGATGACGTCGGCCGACTGGCGACGCAGGAATGGCCGCGAGGGCTGTCGACGGGCCCTCAGGCCGACGTGTAGCTGAAGAAGCCCTGCCCCGACTTACGTCCCAGCAGACCCGATTCGACCATGCGGCGCAGCAACGGGGGAGGGGCGTACAGCGGCTCCCGGTACTCCTCGTACAGCGCCTCGCCTATGGCCGCCACCGTGTCCAGACCGATGAGGTCGGCGAGGCGCAGCGGCCCCATGGGGTGAGCGCAGCCGGCGGTCATCCCCGTGTCGATGTCCTCGGCCTTCGCCGTGCCGGAGCCGACCATCCGCACCGCTGCCAACAGGTAGGGAATCAACAGGGAGTTCACCACGAAACCCGCACGGTCCTGCGCGACGATCGTCCGCTTGCCCAGGGTCTCGCCGGCGAAGGCACGCACCCGCTCTTCCGTGGCCTTCGAGGTGTGCAGCGTGGGGATGATCTCGACCAGCGGCATGACGGGGACCGGGTTGAAGAAGTGCAGCCCCACCACCGCCTCCGGTCGACCGGCCGCGGCGGCGAGCCGGGCGATCGGGATCGAGGAGGTGTTGCTCGCCAGCACGGTGGCGGGGTCGGTGACCACCTCGCCCAACCGCCGGAACAGCTCCGTCTTGGCCTGCTCGTCCTCGACGGCGGCCTCGATGACCAGGTCCGTTCCGTCCAGTCGGGAGAGGTCGCCGGTGACCGAGATGCCGGCCAGAGCGTGTGCGCGGTCGTCGGGCGCGATGGCCCCCCGCTTCTCCGCTGAGAGCAGGGAGTCCGCCACGCCCGCCAGACCGGCACGGGCCCTGTCCTCGGTCACATCGCACAGCGTGACGTGCAGCCCGGCCCGGGCGCACACCTCGGTGATGCCCCGGCCCATCTGACCCGCGCCGACGACGCCCACGTGCTTGATCGCTGTCATGCGTCTCTGCCTGCCCTCCGTCGGGCGGCGGTCGACCGACGCCGCCTCCTGTGTGGTGTCGTGTCGAGCGTAGGCCGGGCACACCCCCTCTGACCTGCCCGGATGGTGCGACATCCGCGCACAAACATGCGTCGGTCCGACGTCTCCTCGACCATCGCCCGGACTGCGCGTCACGGTTCTCCGCACGCCGTCCCACGGTGTCTTGGAGGCCGCGCGCCGGGTGTGCGCACATGCCGACGAGGCGTCCGGCTCGTGCCGGACGCCTGCTGTGGAGCGGTGCCTCAGACGGTGGCCGTGGCGGCGGCGGCCTCCCGCAGCCGGTGGATGACGCCGCGCACCGCGGGCGAGGTCTCGCCCTTGCGGTAGGCGCCGACCAGCCGGGTGGTCAGTGTCACGTCAGCCAGCGGACGGTACGTCACTCCGGGGATGCGCACGAGGCGCAGCGAGTCAGGGACCAGAGCCACCGCGAGGCCGCCGCCCACCAGCGTCAGCGCCGCGATGAAGTCCCGCACCGGAGGAGCGCACCGCGGTGTGAAGCCCCCGCGCTCCGCCACTTCGAGGATCTGGTCGCGGCAGCCGAACTCCTCGTCGAAGTACGGGGCCACGAACTGCTCGTCGCGCAGCCGTGCCGCCGGAACCGCCTCGTACGCCGCCAGCGGAGCGGTGGCCGGCACCGCCAGGACGACCTCCTCGGTGAGCAGGCAGGTGGCCGTGACCTCGGGCGGGTACTCCGGCCTCCAGCGCAGGAAGCCGACGTCGATGTCCCCACAGGCCAGCGCTTCCAGCTGGGCAGGTGTCTCCAATTCGCTCACCTGCACGGTCAGTTCGGTGCCGGGGGCGGTGCAGCGGGTGAGGACGTCGGTCAGCACCCCGGAGAACGCGGCTGAGGCGACGTACGCGATCTGGGCGTGCCCCAGCTCCCCGCGACCGGCGCGTCGCCCCACCGCCTCGGCCCGCGCGGCCTGGGCGAGGGTCAGCCGGGCCTCTTCGAGGAACAGTGCCCCGGCACCGGTGAGCGCGGGGCGCGTGCGGCGCCCCCGGTCGACGAGCCGTACGCCGAGATGTGACTCCAGTGCTCGGATCTGGGCGCTGAGCGCCGACGGAGCGAGATGCAGACGGTCCGAGGCCCGGGCGAAGTGCAGTTCCTCCGCGACGACGACGAACGATTCCAACCAGCGCAGTTCCATCGGCTCCTCCGTTCCGCTGGGACACCCCGCGGCGGCGTCAGGGCAGAACAGGACCGCCACGGGGTGGGTAGGGGGATCCGCGATTCAGGGAATCACGACGTAGTTGCTGAATCCGCCGTCGAGGTCCGTGGCGCGTCCGGAGATCGCTTCGTTGACCTCGGACAACGGGAACGGCTTGGTGATGAGGTAGGACAGGTCCAGGGTTCCGGTCGCCACCATGTCGGCCACTTCCTGGCCCTGCGCGGTGGTGAACCAGTTGGAGCCGATCAGCTGGACCTGCTCGTCCATGAGCCACTTCACGTCCACGGGCAGCCGGTCGGCGACGCCTCCGACGTTGACCACCCTGCCGCCGCGCCGGACGCCCTGCATGGAGTCGAGCATCGTCTCCACCGGGGCCTTGGCACCGAGTGCGCTGATGACGAAGTCCGCGCCCTCGCCACCGGTGCGGGACTTCGCCCAGGCGCCGGTGGAGCCCTCACCGAGCCGCATGACCTCGATCCGGTCCGGGGCCAACTCCTTGACCCGCTTGAGGAGTTCCTCGTTGCGGCCGGTCCCGAGCACCCTGGAGACACCGGAGGCCAGCGCGAGGAGGGTGGCGGCGACACCGAGGGTGCCGGTGATGCCGTCGATCAGCGCGACCTGGCCGGGGCCGGCCGCCGCGTGGCGGAGCGCTCCGTAGGAGGTGCCGATGTAGCCGAGCTTGCCGGCCTGCTCGAACGACATGGTGTCGGGGATGTTGACGATCGCGTGTTGCGGCGCGGTCATGTACTCCGCGAAGCCGCCGTAGGGGTAGAGGTCGAAGATCCGCTGGCCGTCGCGCGAGGTGCTGAAGTAGCCGTTCAGGGTGAAGTAGCGGCATCGGCTGAGCTCGCCGCCGCGGCACACCTGACAACTTCCGCAGGACCGCAGCGGGCTCACATAGACGCGGTCGCCGGGTCTGGTGTTGAGGACGGCCTCCCCGACCGCCTCGACGACACCCGCGGGGTCGAGACCGAAGATCGCGGGGAGCTTGGGGAGCGGCTGGTGCGGGTACCAGGTGGGCCAGTTGTTGATCACATTGGCCATGTTCGGCACGATCCCGCACGCCTTGACCCGCACCAGTACGTCGGTCGGCCGCGGGGTGGGCACGTCGATCGTGTCCACGGACATCGGCTCACCGAGCGCGTGCAATCGTGCAGCGAGCATTTTCGCCATTGAAATACTCCTTGGAACTGCTCCGTCCCGAGCGGCCGGGCGCGGAGAAAACAGGAATGCCCTACGAATTGGGGAACGGGTTCGGGTAATTTTCCTCGAGGTCGATGCCCAGCAGTCCCATGATGCGGACGCCGGAGTTGTACCAGGCGATGGACAACGACAGTTCGACCATCTGCCGGTCCGACAGGTGCTCGGCGGCCGCACGCCACGTCTCCTCCGAGACGTCGACCCGCAGCGTGGACTCCTCGGCCAGGCGCATGACCGCCTTCTCCGTGGCGTCGAACAGGTCGGACGACTCGAAGTCGGCCACCGCCGCGAGCTGTTCCGCGCTGAGCCCGGCCTTCAGCCCGTGCGACTGGTGGTGTGCGACCTCGTACGCCGACCGCGTCGCGTGGCCCACGGTCAGGATGGCCAGTTCACGCAGGCGGGGGCTGAGGTCGGCGGCCCGCAGCGCGTTGGCGTAGGTCAAGAAGGCGTCCAACTGGGTCGGCGCGTTGGTCAGAGCCAGGAAGATGTTCGCTGTCGGGACCTTGCGTTCGGTCTCCAGCCGGTCGTACAGGGGCTTCTGCGACTCGTCGGCGTCCTCGCGGCGCAGATAGGGGACGCGTGCCATGGTCTCTCCTCGGGGGTTGAACGGATCAGCGGGTGGACCGGGACTGCTCGAGCAGGAACCGCTCCAGCGACATGGGCTTCGGCGGCTCGGCCGGCGGAATCTGCTTGACCCCCGCGAAGGGCGACGCCTCGAAGTACCACTTCTCCAGCGCCGGCAGGCCCCAACGCGCGTTGGTGCTCAGCGACCCCGCGTCCCAGCGGACCGGCTCGATCTCGGTGTCGATCGTCTGGTAATGGCTGTTGAAGACCTCCACCCGGTGCCCGTCGGGGTCACGGAGGTAGGCGAAGAGCATCCCGCCCGGACCGTGCCGACCGGGGCCGCGCTCCACGCCCTCGCCGTAGCCCTGGATCCCCGCGAAGTCGCAGGCGGTGAAGATGTCGTGGCTCTCGGAGACGGTGTACGCGAAATGGTGCAGGGCGGGACCGGTGTTCTCGACGATCGCCAGGTCCAGACAGGTGCCCTTGCGGTACATGAACGCGCCCAGCAGCTTGTCGCCGTGCGCCAGGTACTCGGAGTTGCGGAAGCCGAGTTCGCCGTAGAACGCGCATAGCTCGTACGTGTCCGGCGCGAAGGTCTGGTAGTGGTCCAGCCGCTGCGCGTGCGCGCCCTTGTGGAGCTGGAAGTCGATGTGCAGCCTCGGCCGGGTCTCCATGTGCGCACAGAGTTCGAGCGGCGTACCGATGGGGTCGCTGACGTGCAGGGTCCGGCCCTGGTACGGGGCGTCGACCCACTCGGCGGGCAGCCCCCGCTCACGGAACCAGTCGTACGCGAGGTCGAGGTCCTCGTCGAAGAACACCCGGAAACCGATTCTCCGGCACGAGCCCGCGCCCGCCCCCTCGCCCTCATCGGCCTGTTCCAGTACCAGGCTGTGGTGGCAGGCCTCCGACAGACCGCGGAGGTAGCAGGTGCGCTCGTCCTCGTCGCTGACGACGAGTCCCAGCACGTTCACGTAGAAGTTCCGGCTCTCGGCCAGATCGGCGACGGTGAGCCGGACATGGCTGGAGCGGGTGATGTTGAAACTCGGGCGCAGATTGACGGGTGGCAGCATGCTGGTCTCCGTGCTCGGATCGGCTCTGTAGGGGCGCTGGCTTGATTTCAGTGTCGCGCGGCTGGTTTTCGGCTCTGCGGTGACGGCCCGGATCTACGGTTCGGCCGTCAGGGCATCGGATCCGGTGAAGGTGAATGCGGACCACCCGCTGAATTCAGCGGATGCGCCGAGGGACTCCTCGATGCGCAGGACCTCGTTCCACTTGGCCATGCGCTCGGAGCGGGTGAACGAGCCCACCTTCAGCTGGCCGGCGTCCCAGCCGACGCTGAGATGGGCGATGGTGATGTCCTCGGTCTCGCCGGAACGCGCCGAGACGATCGTGCCGAAGCCGGCTTCCTTTCCGGCACGCAGGGCCTCGAACGCCTCGGTGATCGTCCCGGCCTGGTTCGGTTTGACGAGGACGGCGTTCACCGAGCCGTCGCCGGCCGCGGCCTCCACCCGCTTGGCGTTCGTGACCAGGTAGTCGTCGCCGATCACCTGGCAGCGTCGTCCATGGCGCCGAGTGAATTCGAGCATGCCGTCGTGGTCGTCCTCGCCCACCGGGTCCTCGACGGACAGGATCGGATACTGCTCGATCCAGTCGCCCAGCATGTCGATCAGGGCTTCGGTGTCGAGGGTGCGGTCGTCCAGAGCGAGCGTGTACCGCCCGCCGCTGCCGAACTGCGACGCCGCGACGTCCAGTGAGATGCCCACCTCGGTCGCGGGAGTGAAGCCCGCGGTCTCGATGGCGCGGGTCAGCGTCTCCAGCGCCTCCTCGTTGGAGTCGAAGGCGGGCCAGAAGCCGCCCTCGTCCGCCACGCCCTGGGCCTTCCCGGCCGCGCGCATCAGGCTTCCGGCGGCCCGGTAGATCTCCGCGGTCCAGTCCAGGGCATCCGAGAAACTGCCCGCGGCCGGGCACATCACCATGAAGTCCTGGACGTCGACCCGGCGGTCCGCGTGGGCGCCGCCGCCGAAGATCTGGATCTCGGGCAGGGGGATGCGGACCGGGCGATCGCCCGCCAGGTGCCTCCACAGCGGTACGCCCGCCGACGCGGCGGCGGCGTGCAGGACGGCCATGGACGTGGCCACGATGGCGTTGCCGCCGAGACGGCTGCGGTCGCTGGTTCCGTCGAGATCCACCAGGAGCCGGTCGACCGTCTCCTGGTCGATCGCGTCATGGCCGGTCAGTGCGGGCGCGATCTCGTGGTTCACCGAGCCCACCGCGCCCTGGACGTCGAGCCCACCGAAGCGACTGCCGCCGTCGCGCAGGTCGAGTGCCTCGCCCTGGCCCGTCGAGGCACCCGCCGGTGCGATGGCCCGCCCGATCGCGCCGTCCGCCAGGTGGACCTCTACCTCGACGGTCGGCCGACCGCGTGAATCCCACACTCTGCGGCCCTGGAGCTTGGCGATCCGCGCATCTGACATGCGGTGCAACCTTTCGGAGTTCGGACGACCGGACGACCGTCGGGGAGTCCGTGCCTGTCGTCGGGGGAGGGGCGTCCGCACGACGGGAGAGGTACGGCGGCGCCGAGAGCGCGCGAAGGCTCGTACATCTCCCCGTCGATATGTGCTAACGATAGCGCAATCGTGCGAACTGCCGACGGCAATGTCAAGAGGCAGGCTGCTCGTCATTTCTCTCAGGTCGCCGTGCGACGTAGATCTCTTGGTGCGGACGACGGTCAATGCTATCGTTCGCACGATCCCGCTCCGACAAGGACTCCGGCGGGCCCGCGCCGCCTGGATGGACGGACAGCACAGGTGGGGCGGGCCCGCCGGACCGGGGCGTGGCGAAAGGAGAGCGAGCCCGCTATGGCAGCCGAAACCTCTGTGACGCCGATGACCCTCACCACTGTGGTGGCCAGTACTCGCCCCGGGCGGGTGGGAAGGTCCGTCGCGGACTGGTTCACCACCCGGGCCGCGGAGTACGACCGGTTCGAGTCGCACACCGTCGACCTGCGGGAACTCGCCCTCCCCTTCTTCGACGAGCCGCATCCGCCCGCCCTGCGGCAATACACGCGGGACCACACCCGGGAGTGGAGCCGGATCGTCGAGGCGTCGGACGCGTTCGTCTTCGTCACCCCCGAGTACAACGGTGGCTTTCCCGCCCCGCTGAAGAACGCGTGGGACTACCTGGTGGTGGAGTGGCAGCACAAGCCGGCCGCGTTCGTCAGCTACGGAGGCGTCTCGGCCGGCACCCGGGCGGTGCAGATGGGCAAGCAGGTCGTGGCGAACCTGAGGATGCTGCCGATCGGCCCGACCGTGAGCATCCCGTTCGTCAACGAGCTGGTCGAGGACGGAGTGTTCCGGCCCGGGAAGATCCACGAGAGCGCGGCCGAGCAGGTGCTCGACGAACTCGCGCGTACCGCCGGCGTCATGCGCCGGCTGCGCGGCGGGACGTACTGACCCGACCGGCGCGTTCGACGGGTGCGGGCGAAGGCGCCCGGAGCGGTTGGCTCCGGGCGCCTTCGTGTGCCGGTGGGGCCGACGCGGTTCAGCGGGACTTCGGCGAAGCCTTCGGGCGAGGAGGTGCCGTGCTGCCGCGCAGGATCAGCGATCCGGGGGAGACCGAGGTGTACGGGCCGTCGTTGTCCGGCGTGGTCTTGAGGCGACGCATCAGCCACAGCGCGCAGCCGGTGGCCATCTCCTGGATCGGCAGACCGATCGTGGTGAGCCCGGGCCCCCACCAGGAGAACCCCGGCTCGTCACCGAAACCGATCACGGACAGCTCCCTGGGCACCTTCGTGCCCTGCGCGGACAGTTCCTCCAGCACCCCCCGGGTGAGCTGGATCGATCCCAGCACCAGTGCGGTAGGGGCGTCCGGGCCCTTCAGCAGCCGGCGCACCGTCCGCCGGCCGTGCTCCACGGACGACGGCGGGCCCAGCTCCACACGTCCCGCGTCGTCCGGCAGGCCGCCCTCGCGCAGTGCGCCGCGGAAGCCGCTCAGACGCTCCGCGCCGGTGGGCAGTTCCTCGGGACCGCCCATGTACGCGATCCGCGTGTGCCCCTCGGCGACCAGGTGGCCCGTTGCCCGGCGCAGCGCCTCGTGGTCGTCCACGCCGAACCACTGGGAGCCGAGCGACGGGTGGCGACGCAGCAGTTGCAGATGCGGCACCGTGCGCAGGAGCTTGACGGAGTCGCCGTGCGGGCGCGCGGTGGGCACGATGATGACGCCTGCCACGCGGGTCGCGGAGAGCTCCCGCAGATGGCGCAGTTCCACCATCCGGTCGTCGTCGGTCTCCGCGAGCATCAGCTGGAAGCCCTCGGCCTCCATGTTCTTGGACAGCTCGTGCGCGATGGTCGAGTAGAAACTGTTGCGGATGTCCGGGATCACCAGCGCGACCACGTTGCTCGACGCCCCGCGCATCATCCGTGCCGCGCGGTTGCCGACGTACCCCATCTCGGAGGCGGCCTGGCGGACCTTGAACTTGGTCTCCTCGCTGATACGGGAATCGTCGGCGAGGGCGCGGCCGACCGTGGAGACGGAGACACCGAGGCGTTCCGCGATGTCTTTGGTCGTGACCATCTGAGGCCCCCTAGAGCTGACTGATTCCCGTCCGTCACTTTCCGTGTGCCAACGATAGCGCACATGTTGCGCTCCGTGGCCGGAGAAGGGAGGTGCGGGGCTGATCGACAGTGCGTGCTAACGTTAGCATTGCTGAAGGGATCGTGCAGCCGTCTGTGGCTGCCTGGCTACGGAGGTGTCCGTGCGGATCATCAGGTATGCCGCCGAGGGCGTGCGTCATTATGGAGAACTCCTTCCCGGGGATGCCGGAATCGCGAGATTCGAGGGGGACCCTTTCACCGGACTGTCCCCCACCGGGCGCGTCGACGACCTCGGTGACGCCGTCGTTCTCGCGCCGCTGGAAGAGCCCCGGATCTTCGGTTTCGCCTACAACTACGCCTCACACATCGACGAGACCGATCGTGAGGTCCCGGAAGTTCCCGTGTGCTTCATGAAGCCCAGTACGGCGGTCATCGGCCCGGGTGATGCCATCGTCTATCCGGCGGATGGCGAACTCATCCACTTCGAAGGCGAGTTGGTCGTTGTCATCGGGAAAAGGGCCCGCCATGTGAAGCCCTCGGAGGCGCACGAGTACATCCTCGGCTATACGTGCGGCAATGACATCAGCGACCGCGTCGTCCAGCGCAGGGAAAGCGCGTTCGGTGCGCTCCTCATCGGAAAGGGGCAGGACACTTTCGCTCCCCTCGGACCGGTCATCGCGACCGAACTCGACCCTTCGGCGCTGACACTCACGACCCGGGTGAACGGGGCCGTCACGCAGTCGGCGAGCACGGCCGACCTGCTGCTCGCCGTCCCCGACATCGTCAGTTACCTCAGCCGCTATCTGACCCTGCTGCCCGGTGACGCGATCATGACCGGTACGCCCTCCGGCGTCGGGCCGATCCGTCCCGGGGACGAGGTCGAGGTGGAGATCGAGGGCATCGGAGTCCTGCGCAACCCTGTCGTGGCCGAGAGCCTCTGACGCGGACGCCCGCCGGGCGACCACGCACCGGGGCCTGCCCACCGCCCAGCGGTGAGCAGGCCCCGTGGCATGTCCGCGCCGCGCCGACGGCCCCCGCCGGTGACACGGACACGCCACGGTGGTGCCCCGGGCGGAAGCCCGGGGCACCACCGTGGCGGAAGCGCGGTGGGCCGGTCGCTACCGGGCCGCGTTGTTGAACTCCGCGGTGCGGACGAAGGCCAGGGCGATGACGCCCAGCAGCGGCAGCACCGTGACCTGCAGCAGTCCGGCCTGGGCCCAGCCGAAGGAGTCCACCAGGGCGGCGAAGAGCAGCCCCGAGAAGGCCGCCGGCCCGTAGTAGCCGGTGACGAAGAGGCCGGAGGCGCGTCCGATCTGGCCGGGGCGGACGGCCCGCTGCATCGCGCTGTTGGTGTTGGGATAGATGAAGCCCAGCCCGAAGGCGCCCATGAGGAAGGCGAACAGGCACTGCGGCCCCACCGCGGCCTGTGTGGTGTAGATGCACACGCTGATGGCGGAGACGCCCAGCAGGCCGACCATCAGCAGGTTGCGCTGGTTGAAGCGGTCGCCGAGCCAGCCGCCGAACACCGCCGTCATGCCGCCGAAGCCGAGGAAGCTCATGGCCAGTGCGGCCTGCGTCGGGGCGTAGTGCAGCGAGGTGATGAGGAACGTCGGGTACAGACCGAGGAATCCGTAGATGGCCACACCGCTGATGACCGCGTGAACGGCCAGGGCGACGGTGTTGCGGTTGTAGGGGGACGCCGGCATGTACGCGTAGGTCCCGGTCGAGGCGACCTTCTCGACGGAGGTCTCGGTCAGGCCGCTCTTCACCAGGAACAGGGAGACGGCGGCGATCAGCAGTCCGGCGGCGCCGAACAGGTAGAACGGCGAGTGCCAGGTGCCGTGCATGCTCATCAGCTCGACACCGATCAGCGGCGCGATGAACACACCGATCGAGTAGCCCACGCCGATCACACCGAAGGCCAGGCCGCGCCGCTGGGCGAAGAAGGCACCGATCGCCGCGAAGATGGCGGCGGACTGCATGCCCTCACCGAAACCCGAGACGACCCGGTACACCGTCATGTCGGCGAAACCGGTCGCCAGCGGCGTCGCCATCGTGCCCAGGGAGTAGATCACGATGCTGACCAGCAGCACGGTCTTGCGGCGGAAACGGTCCAGGAGATAACCGGCGGGAAGGCCGGCGAGGGCCATGCCGAGCGTGAAGTTCGTCGCCAACAGCCCGCCCTGCTCCAGGGAGAACCCGTACTCCTCGCGGATGTTGGGCAGCAGGGGAGGGAAGACCTGGCGGTCCATCGCGTTGACCATGTAGGAGAGGACGATCAGCAGGAATCCCACGCCGATCATGGGGCGGGAAAGGGCACGCCGGTCGCTTTCCTGGGTTTCGGCGGACACCGCGGTGGTGTCGACTTGCGCTGCCTGAGTCATAGCGGCTCCTGAAGGGGAATGGGCCACGGCGAGCCGCGGCGGACGCATCGCCGGTACGGGGCCGTACGGGCGATGAGAGAAGCGGCGAGCAGAACACGGACCGGTGTCGACGGCGGCTCTGTGCCGTCGACCGGCGGAATAGGGGGCGAGGGCGGGCTCCTGCGCGGTCGGACACCGCATACGGAATTCAGCCGTGTATCGCCCGTCGGGGACGTCCGTGGCTATGGCGTCTTCGACAACCGGACTTCGTGCGGACACTTCTCGGTCGCACGGTCGGCGCTGGCAGAAACCATGAAGGGAAGTACCGGGCGCGTCAAGACGCGCACACCGCTTTTCTTCGCCACCCCTTGTTTTCTCCGTGGTGGCGCGGTTCCTCCGCCCGGAAATGGGTCTGCTGCTCGATCGCGGCGATCGGGTGTGCGTCGCACTCTTGACGTGGCGAAGACTCTGAATGCTATCGTTAGCATCGCGTGGCTGTGACAAAGTGATCCGACATGTCCTGGGATCCCGTGATCCGCTCCAGGGACGTACCGCGGCGCCTGCCCGACCACAAGTCGGCGGGCACCGACGAGACCAGCGCCCCCACCGAGCCACCCCCAGGCGGCCGACGGCCCATCGGACATGCCGTCGGCCGCCCTCCCGGGTGGCGATCAACCCGCTCACCGGACGCGACCGGGCGCGCAGCCCGACCGTCCGCCGCGGCCGTACGACTCTGCGAGGACGACCTGCCATGAACCGACCGAGCCGACCGGGCACCGTGCTGCTCACCGACTACGCCTGGCCCGACGACGCCGTCGAGCGATCCGTCATCGAGAAGGCGGGCCACACCTTGGTGACCGGCCCCGCCGAGCCCGCCTCCGCCGAAGCCATCGAGAACCTGGTGGCCGAGCACCGGCCCGCCGGCATCCTGACGTGCTGGGCACCCGTCTCCGCCACCGCGATCGGCGCCTCGCCGGACCTGCGGATCGTGGCCAGGCTGGGCGTCGGCCTCGACAACATCGCCGTGCGGGCGGCCACCGACCGGGGCGTCTGGGTCACCAACGTGCCCGACTACTGCGTCGAGGAGGTCGCGGACCACGCCGTCGGCATGGTGCTGGCCTGGACCCGGGGACTGGCCGTGTTCGACCGGGACGTCCGCGCGGGCCACTGGAACCCCGCCAGTGCCCGGCTGCGCCGACTGTCGACGCTGACCTGCGGCGTCGTCGGTTACGGGCGCATCGGACGCGCCACCGCCGGCCGCCTCGCCGCGTTCGGCTGCCGGATCCTGGCCCACGATCCGTACCCGCCGAAGGACGCCCCCGGAGTCGAGATGGTGGGCCTGGAGGAACTGCTGCGCCGCAGCGACGTGGTGATCCTCCATGTGCCGCTCACACCGGACACGCACCACCTCATCGGAGCCGAGCAGTTGGCGCTGATGCAGCGCGGCGGCCTCCTCGTCAACGTCAGCCGGGGCGGCCTGGTGGACACCGACGCGGTGATCAAGGCGCTCGCCAGTGGGCACCTGGACGGGGCCGCCTTCGACGTCCTGGAGAGCGAGCCGCACGTCCCCGACGGACTGCTGGCCCAGCCGGGCGCTCTGCTCACCCCGCACGTGGCCTTCTCCTCCGACGCCTCGGTCACCGAGCTGCGCCGCAGAGCCGCCGAGGAGGTCGTACGGATCCTGGAGGGCGAGACACCGGCCCACCCCTGCAACAGCCCCCAGGACCTGCCCGCCGGTTCGGGCGGCCCGCGATGACCGCGTCCGCCACGCAAGGGGGCCCGGAACCGGCGCCGGACACCTCACTCACCGACTTCCTCCTCACCCACAGGCTCACCGTGTCCGGCGAGGCCGCACGCTGGACGCCACTGGCCGGCGGCGTCTCGTCCGACCTGTGGCGGGTGGACCTGCCGGGACGCTCCCTGTGCGTCAAGCGAGCCCTCGCCCAGCTCAGGGTCGCCGCCGACTGGCAGGCACCGGTCTCCCGCAACGCCTACGAATGGGCGTGGATGCGGTTCGCCTCCCGGCACCGGCCGGACAACGTGCCGGAGCTCCTGGCACACGACGCCGAGGCCGGACTCTTCGCGATGGCGTTCCTGCCCTCCGAGCGGTACCCGGTGTGGAAGGCACAGCTGTTCGGCGGCCAGGTGGAGGTGGCGACCGCCGCGGCTGTCGGAGAACTGCTCGGGACCCTGCACGCGGCGAGCGCCGGCGATGCCGCCCTCGCCGAGGAGTTCGCCACCGACGACAACTTCGACGCGCTGCGCATCGAGCCGTACCTGCTGGCCACGGCGGCGGCGCACCCCGCTCTGAGCGACCTCCTCTGGGGCCTCGCCCACCGCACGGCCACGACCCACCTGGCCCTGGTGCACGGCGACGTCAGCCCCAAGAACATCCTCGTCGGCCCGGCCGGGCCCGTCCTCCTGGACGCCGAGTGCGCCTGGTACGGAGATCCCGCCTTCGACCTGGCCTTCTGCGCCAACCATCTGCTCCTCAAGAGCCTGGTGGTACCCACGCGCCGAGCCGATCTCCTCGACTCCGCCCGGGCGCTGGTCGAGGAGTACCTCCGATGCGTCGACTGGGAACCCCGGCCGGCTCTGGAGGCGCGGGTCGCGTCACTGCTGCCGGCGCTGCTGCTCGCACGCGTGGACGGCAAGTCGCCGGCGGAGTACCTCACGGACGACCGGCACCGGGAGTTCGTCCGCACGGTCGCGGCGGTCCTGCTGCGGGCGTCGGCCCCGACGGTGGCGGACGTCCTGGACGCTTGGGCGGCCGCGTTCGAGAGCCCGGCCCGACCCGGCAGTGACCAGCTCGACTGACCGAACCAATTCGTAGGGGCTCCCGCACCTGGCGGACCCGACCGAGGGAGAGACATATGCGGAGAGTCGTCACCGGCCACGACGAGAACGGCAGGTCGGTCGTCGTCAGCGACGGCCCCGTCCCGCGCAGCCGGGAGTTCACCAGCCTGCCGGGCTGGGTGTCCCGGCTGCCGTGGGCCACCGAGCCCGGCGAGCCCGTCAGCCGGGCGGGGGAGGACCCCACACCGAAGGTCACCAGCCTCCTCCCGGCGCCCGGCGGCACGCGGTTCATCGTCCTGACCTTCCCTCCGGACAGCGCGATGGCCGACCCGTCGTTCGACCCTGTCGCCTACGGCCAGGAAGCCCTGGCCGACTCACCCGGCCTCGCGGAGCTCTTCGAGCCCGACGGCATGCACACGACGCCGACCGTGGACTACGGCATCGTGCTGCGGGGCGACATCGTCCTCGAACTCGACGACGGCCACTGCACCCCACTCTCGGCAGGGGACCTCGTCATCCAGAACGGCACCCGTCACGCCTGGCGCAACCGCAGTGACCATCCGGCCACCGTGGCCTTCGTCCTCGTCGGCGCGGAGCGCGACGGCTGAGAGGGACATCACCGGTCGAAACCGGTACGGCATCCGGCACCCGTGACCTGGCCTCCTTTCGGGCACAACCATCATGCTCACCCCGCGTGGTGGCGTGTTCCCTGCGGCCAGGCGGGGCGAGCATGTGGCAGCCCTGTTCGCGCACCGAGGGGATGCGATGCCCGATCGCGCCGACCGTGACCGCCCCGAGGGCGTCGCGGCAAGGGAGACCCTGTGGCGACAGCCGTCGGAGCAGTGGCTGTTCAGCGGCATCTACGGACTGGTGCTGGCCAGTGCCATGGCGGCCGCGCTGGACGCGACGGGGGAGGAGGCCGATCCCGGTGCGGACGCGCTGTGGGTGCTGATCACCGCGCTGGCGTCCGGTGCCGCCCATGGGTACGCGCACGTCATCGCCCAGCGTGCGTCCGGCGACGGGGCAGCCACCACCAGCAGACTGCGGTCGGTGTTCGCCGAGTGGCCCTTGGTCGCCGCCGTGCTGCCCACGGTGGGGGTACTGCTTGCCGCAGTGGCCGGGTGGTGGGCGGAGGCCACTGCGGTGGACACGGCCCTGCTGTTCAACACCGTCGCCTTGTTCGGCCTGGGCACCTGGGCCGCCCGCAGGGCCGGGCAGGGATGGCCGTCCTCGTGCCGGGCAGGGGGCCTGGACATGCTGATCGGCCTAGTGATCATCATGCTGAACGCCCTGATCCATTAGCTCTCGTGGCGGGCCGGTCAGTACAGCTTGTTGACGGCCGTGGTCGTGGTCTTCTTGAAGGCGGCCACGGGTGCGTCGGTGAAGTCGTCCATCTGCTGCCACTGGACGACGGTGACGGTCCTGCCGTCCCGTCCGACCGACATCAGGGCGACGTCGTTGGCGCCCCAGGACGTCTCGGTGTTCAGACCGCGGACGTGGGCGCCCTCCTCGACCGGAAGCGTGCCGTAGTCCCGGCCCTCGGCGTCGACGTCGGGCGAGGCCGCCTCGAGGCGGTCGGCGCAGGTGCGGATCAGGTCGTCGTAGTGCTT
>NZ_JAQYWT010000293.1:0-320 GCF_036322545.1 Streptomyces sp. SP18BB07 | reverse complement strand
TGTCCGACGCGCCGCTCGCCGTCGGCGTGACGTTCAAGGACGCGCGGGTGGGGGTGGAGAGCGCTGGGGCGGCGGTGGATGTCCGGGGGACCCCACGGCGGGTGGTGAGGCGGCGGGGAGGGGGGGGGGGGGCGGGCGGGCGCGGGGCCGGGGGCGGTTCGGGCCCCGGCTGGCGTGGTCTTTGCGGGGGGGGCGCCCCCCCCCGCCCACCCCCCCCCCCCCCCCCCCCCCCCCCGCACCGCACCGCCCCCAACCCCCCTCCCCGCCGACTCACCACCACCCGATGGTTCCCCCCGACATCCACCCCCGCCACAGCGATC
>NZ_JAQYWT010000292.1:0-227 GCF_036322545.1 Streptomyces sp. SP18BB07 | reverse complement strand
CTGACCGGTGGCTTCGGCGCCGACGTCGTCATCGAGGCGGTCGGCCGCCCGGAGACGTACAAGCAGGCCTTCTACGCCCGTGATCTGGCCGGGACGGTCGTTCTCGTCGGTGTCCCCACTCCGGAGATGAAGCTCGAACTGCCCCTCCTCGACGTCTTCGGCCGCGGCGGCGCCCTGAAGTCCTCCTGGTACGGCGACTGCCTGCCCGACCGCGACTTCCCCATGCT
>NZ_JAQYWT010000291.1:0-300 GCF_036322545.1 Streptomyces sp. SP18BB07 | reverse complement strand
CAGCGGTGATTCCGCCCTCGACGGGGTGTCCCTGTGGTGGATGTCCGAGGGAGCCGAGACGACCCGCCTGCTGAGGTCCGCCTCGCCCGACGGGCCGTTCACCGAGGTCAAGGGCCCCTGGGGCAACTCGGCGACCGATCACACCGCCCCGTACGGCGAGACCTCGTACGACAAGGTCGCGGTGACGGACGCGGCGGGCAACACCGCGTACTCGTCCGTGGTGTCGATCGCCAGGCCGCTGGCGGTGCCGTACCTGTGGAAGACGGAGAACCGTCCGGAGGACGGCGGCGGCGTCGATCT
>NZ_JAQYWT010000290.1:0-2200 GCF_036322545.1 Streptomyces sp. SP18BB07 | reverse complement strand
TGTGTTTGCCGGCGGGGATGGTGAGGTTGACGGTCTTGGAGACGGTGGTGGTGCCGTTCTTCCAGAGGTCGATCTTGCGGGCGCCGGTCGTGCCGGGGTCGAGGTAGACGCGGATGCCGTCGAGGCCGGAGGCGGAGAGGGTGAAGGGGCCGCCGGAGCCGAAGTCGCGGGTGAGGGTCCAGCGGACGCCGAAGTTGTTGGTCGGGAGTCCGGTGGCGGGGGCGCCGGTGCCCCAGTTCTGGTCGATCGCGCTGTCGCAGACGGTCTTCTTCGGGGTGCCGGAGAACGTCGTGTTGGCGAAGAGCTGCTGCTTGAAGACGGGGGAGGCGCAGGTCACGGCGGCGGACGCGGGCGCGGCCGCCGCCGTGAGCAGACCGGCCGTGGTGGCGAGCACGACGGCGGTGGCCGCGCCGGCGGTCGTACGTCTGGCTGGGATCACTGGTGTCCTTGAGTCCTACGGCCCTTACGGTTTCGGGGCCTTGGGTCGTGTGAGGGGCGGTCGTGTGCTCAGGGGGCCAGGGCCGCCCAGGCGTCGCCGGGAGCGGATTCGGTGCCGTCGGCGTGGAGAGCGGTCACCCAGTAGAAGTGGGTGGTGCCGGCGGCGGCCGTGGTGTCGGTGTACGACGTACCGGTCACCGGGTCGGCGGTCAGCGGCTCGTACGCGGTGGTGGCCGGGTTCCACCGGTACACCCGGTAATCGGTGATGTCCGTCCCGTGGTACGAGCTGTCCAGCTTCCAGGTGAGGTCGACCGCGCCGCCGCCGTCGGCGACCTCGGCGTTCACGTCGACCAGCCAGTCCGCGGGGGTCTCCACGGTGGGTCGCAGGTCGAGCTCGGTGACGGTCGTGGACACCATCGTGTCGGCCGACGTGTAGTTGGAGTTGCCCGAGGTGTCCACCGCGTCCACGAAGTACGTGTGGTGCTCGCCGTCCTGGAGGTTCGCCGAGTCGACGAGCCGACTGGTGCCCGCCTTGACCGTGCCCACATGCGTGTACTCGGTCCCGTCGTCCACCGTGCTGCGCCGGAACACGTTGTACTCGGCGAGGTCGGTGACCGGGCTGTCGTCCCAGTCCAGGACCGTGCCGTACTTGGTCGCGGTGGCGGTGAACCCGGTGACGAGCGGCGGGGCGGTGCGGTCGCCGTAGCCGTGGGAGATGGTCTGCGAGGGGCCCGACTCCCGGCCGAGCGCGTCGACGGTCGTCACCCAGTACACGTAGAACCCGTCGTTGGGGCTCGGCACGACCGTGGTGTCGGTGCAGGCGTAGCTGTACTTGGTGCCGTAGGCGGTGTCGACGAGCGTCGGCTCGCAGGGCACCACTCGGGAGTCGACGACGTCGAACGTGCCGGTGGCGTCGTCGAAGCGGCGTTCCTCGCGGTGGACCCGGAACGTGGTGGGCGCGTACGGGGACACGTCCCAGCGCAGATCGACGCCGCCGCCGTCCTCCGGACGGTTCTCCGTCTTCCACAGGTACGGCACCGCCAGCGGCCTGGCGATCGACACCACGGACGAGTACGCGGTGTTGCCCGCCGCGTCCGACACCGCGACCTTGTAGTACGAGGTCTCGCCGTACGGGGCGGTGGGATCGGTCGCCGAGTTGCCCCAGGGGCCCTTGACCTCGGTGAACGGCCCGTCGGGCGAGGCGGACCTCAGCAGGCGGGTCGTCTCGGCTCCCTCGGACATCCACCACAGGGACACCCCGTCGAGGGCGGAATCACCGCTGACCTTCAGGTCCCGGACGGTCGGCGCGATCCGGTCCACCGTGGTGACCAGTTGCTGGGCCGTGCCCGTCGAGACATTGCCCGCCTTGTCGTAGGCGCGGACCTCGTAGTAGTACGCCGCGCCCGACATCGGCAGCCCGGTGTCGGTGTACGAGGTGGAGGTGGTCGTCGCGAGCGGCGTGCTGCCGAACGAGGCGCCCTTGAGGCGCCGGTAGACCTTGTACCCGGCGAGGTCCATCTCCTTGTTCTTCGCCCAGGTGAGCTTGGCCTTGCCGGTGGTCTTGTCGTACGCCACGGTCGGGGCGGTGGGCGTCAGCGGGGCGATCTTGTCGACGGTGGCCGAGGTGCGGGGCGTGTAGGTGAACTTGACCTTGGCGGAGCCGGTCCAGTTGACGTAGTCGACGCGGAGGGTGTGTTTGCCGGCGGGGATGGTGAGGTTGACGGTCTTGGAGACGGTGGTGGTGCCGTTCTTCCAGAGGTCG